>CALYQJ010000001.1 GCA_945285405.1 uncultured Lactobacillaceae bacterium
GATTGGGAAAGTATTTACGGGACTAATACCACAATTACTTCATTAAAGTAAATTAAAAGTAAATTACATTTTTAATTAATTTGATTTGAATTAGTACTAATCATATTTATTTGCTAAATACATATTTAACTTTTATAATTATAAATAGTTATTTATGAGCAAAAGAGGAAATTATGATTAGTAATGTTTTAACTTATTTGTATGCAGTTTTAATTGTTTTTATAACATGCTATCAAATGTTTGCTAAAAAAATAAAAATGCCCATTTGGCTTTTTATATTAAATATTGCTGGAGGTGTTATATTGGCATTAAAACCTTTGAGCAATTTTTGGCTTTATTTTGGTGTTTTGTTTGTTTTAGCTATTTCTGTGCTAAACGGTCATGAAATTTTTGGAAAAATTCGTCCTAGTTATTTTTTTATACAATTAATTTTTTCATTGGTCTTGGCCTTACTAGCATTCAAAAATTTATAATATTAAACGTTGATTAATTAATTTTACGTTTCATAGATAGGCTTTTTTTCTTAAAAAATCCTATTTTTTGTTTATATGTGTTTTTTATTTATGTTGGAATCAAAATTGTGTAAGTAAAACCAAATATATTTATCTAAACATTTAATTGAAAAAATCTGTGATTCATGTTTAAAATTAAAAGAAATAAAAAACATTTTTAAAATTTGTGATATTCGAAGTAAATATCCAAATTATTAAGGTATGATTTTAAAATGAATAACGTATACTCGTCAATGCAAAATAATGTTAATCTTTTAGGTAATTTATTAGGGGATGTAATTAAGCATTCAAACGGTAATGATACTTTTAAGTTGGTTGAAAAGGTTAGACAATTATCAAAACTTTCACAGCAAGGAGATCAATGTGTTCAAGATGAATTACTTAATTTAATTGAAAATCTTAGTGATGATGATTTGTTGCGGTTAGCTAAAGCCTATAATCAATTTTTGAATTTAGTTAATACAGCAGCTGATTATTATGGTATTTCGCCACATGGTGAAGCAGCTAGTAGTCCTAAGAAAATGAAAGAATTGTTTAGCACTTTAAAACAACTTAATTTTTCTAATGAAACCATTATGCAAGCGGTTAAAAATTTATCTATTGAATTGGTTTTGACTGCTCATCCAACAGAAATTAATCGTCGTACCATGATCAATACTTATACGAATATTAATAATTGCTTATCACAGTTGGATCATGATGATTTAGCTGATTACGAAATAGAACGAATTATGCGAAGATTAAAACAATTAGTTTATCAAGCTTGGTATACAGATGAAATTCGTAAAAAGCGCCCAACACCACTTGACGAAGCAAAATGGGGATTTTCTGTGGTTGAAGATAGTTTATGGGAAGGTGTACCACTATTTTTACGGGAATTTAATGACCAATTAGAAGAAGCTTTTAATGTACAATTGCCAGTTGATCAAGTACCTGTTAAATTTACTTCTTGGATGGGTGGAGATCGTGACGGTAATCCTAATGTAACTGCAAAAATTACTGAAAAAGTAATGTTGCAATCTAGATTAAAAGCAATTGAATTATTTTTGATAGATATTAAAGTTTTGGTTCGCGAATTATCAATGACTAAATGCAATCAATCGGTTATTGATTTATTAGATAAAAATAATAAAAATTCATCAGAACCTTATCGAGCTGTAATGAAACAATTACGTTCACGTTTAGTTAAAACCCATAGTTATATTGTATCCTTGTTGAATGATAAAGAAGCATTGGCTCCTAAGGATATAATTATTAAAAATGAACAATTATGGAATCCATTATATATTTGTTATCAATCATTAATTGATAATGGTATGGAAACAATTGCTCATGGTCCATTACTAGATACTTTACGTCGAATAAAAATTTTTGGTTTACAATTATTAAGATTAGACATTCGTCAAGATAGTTCAATGCACACAAAAGCATTAGATGCTTTAACTAAAGAACTTGGTATTGGAAGTTATACTCGCTGGTCAGAAGAACAAAAACAAGAATTTTTGTTAACGGAGCTCCAATCTAAACGTCCTTTGTTACCATATAATTGGCATCCCGATGAAATGGTTCAGGAAGTTTTAGACACGTGTCATGTAATAAAAAAAGCTGGAGATGAATCTATTGCTTCTTATGTTATTTCAATGGCTAAGGAACCTTCAGATGTTTTGGCTGTATATTTATTATTAAAGATTGTTGATTGCCAAAAGAATATTCCGATAGTGCCATTATTTGAAACATTGGATGATTTGAATAATGCTAAAGTAGTTATGCAAAAATTGCTTAATATTTCTTGGTACCGTGAAAAAATTCATGGTAAACAAATGATTATGATTGGTTATTCTGATTCAGCTAAAGATGCAGGAACTCTTGCAGCATCATGGGCTCAGTATCGTTCACAAGAGGAATTAGTATCGCTATTTAAAAAACATAATATTAGTTTGACTTTGTTTCATGGTCGTGGCGGATCTATTGGCCGTGGCGGTGCTCCGGCACATGCCGCTTTACTTTCGCAACCTCCAGAATCTTTGAAAGGTGGACTTCGAGTAACTGAGCAAGGTGAAATGATTCGATTTAAACTCGGGTTACCGGAGATTGCTCTTAGTAGTTTGATGATCTATGCTACTGCAGTTTTACAAGCTAATTTATTACCACCTCCAAAACCTAAACAGGAATGGCGTAATATTATGGATGAAATGTCTGATTTTTCCTGTAACTGTTATCGGAGTTATGTTCGGGATCAAACTAAGTTTGTTGATTATTTTAAATCTGTTACTCCAGTAACAGAGTTGGGTAGATTACCCTTAGGTTCTCGACCACAAAAGCGTCAAACAGGTAATAGTATTGAAAGTTTGAGAGCAATTCCATGGATTTTTGCTTGGACTCAAAACCGTTTAATGGTACCCTCTTGGTTGGGAGCAGGTAGTGCATTTAAAGAAGAGATAAAAAAAGGAAAAAAAGACCTTCTTAAGGAAATGTATCATCATTGGCCCTTTTTTAATGCACGTTTAGGTATGCTAGAAATGGTATTTACTAAAGCAGCACCAAGTGTCAACAAATATTATGAAAAAAGGTTAGTCCCCTCTAATATGTGGTCATTTGGTGAAAAACTGCGTAAACTTTTAGTCGAAGATATAGACACAATATTAGAAATTACTAACGATCACGACTTAATGGCTGATTTACCATGGATTGCTCAATCAGTAGCTTTACGTAATGTTTATATTGAGCCACTTAATTTATTACAAGTAGAATTGTTATGCCGTTCGCGACAACGTAATAATAAAGCTAATGCAGTGGTTGAACAAGGTTTAATGACTACAATTTCTGGTATTGCAGCTGGTATGCGTAATTCTGGTTAAAAATTTAAAGTAAAAAAGTTAATTATTGAAATTAACTTTTTTTTAAAAATAAAATGATTAATTTTTACTATTTTAAAAAATGAATATTTTTTATATATAATATTATATTCAGGTTACGCTGGGAATTTTTTTAATTAAAAAATATATTTAAATAATTATTTTTAGCTAGTTATATGATATGATAATCTCACTGAATAATTGATTTACATTAATTGTAAATTATTTAACTATAATCGATTGTTTAGGCTTTTTAAGAAAGAAAATAAAGAGATTAACTTTTAATATAAATTATTCTTTCTTTTTAAAGTTATCTTGTATTTTATTTTTATTCTTAGGTAAAAAAATGAAATTAATTTCAATTGTTATTCCATGTTTTAATGAAAGTGGTAATATCTCACCTTATTATTTAGCAATGGAAAAAATGTATCATAAATTACAATCACAAAGAGATTATTTAAATCACGAATATATTTTTGTTGACGATGGTTCAAGTGATGAAACTTTAGATGAAATTGAGAAGTTGCAAGAAAAAGATCCTTCACAGGTACACTATATATCCTTTTCTCGTAATTTTGGCAAAGAGGCAGCATTTCTTGCCGGATTACAAGCTAGTAAAGGAGATTATGTAGCTGTAATGGATGTCGATTTACAAGATCCCCCGGAAATGTTACCAATGATGGTTAATGGAATTATGGATGAAGGATATGATATTGTTGGATGCCGTCGGATTGATCGAAGTGGAGAGCCAATTATCCGTTCTTTTTTCGCAAAGTTGTTTTATAAATTTATAAATTTAATTTCTAAAACTAAGATGGTTGATGGGGTTCGTGATTATCGACTTATGACTCGTCAAGTAGTGAATGCAATCTTGCAAATGACGGAATATAACCGTTTTTCAAAAGGAATTTTCAGTTGGGTAGGATTTAAAACCAAATATTTACCCTATAAGAATATTGAACGAAAATCTGGAAAGTCACATTTTAATTTTTGGAAATTACTCAATTATTCACTCGATGGTATTGTAGATTTTTCGGACGTTCCTTTAAGCATTGCCTCTTTTGTGGGTATAGGAAGTTGTATTTTGGCAATTTTAGGGATAATTTTTGTGATTATAAGAAGATTAATTTTTGGAGACCCGGTTAGTGGCTGGGCTTCTTTGGTTACAATTATTTTATTTATCGGAGGGATACAACTTTTTTGCTTAGGAATAGTTGGTAAATATATTGGGCGAATTTACTTAGAAGTAAAACATCGTCCTAATTATGTAATTAAAAAGAAGAAGTAATCTTTATTTATATACATTATTTAAAATTCTACGTAAAGGACGATTGAGTAAATATTCTTACTCTACGGTGAAACGATGAAACGAGATGTTAAAAATTACTATTTGTTAGGGTTTTATCTCATAGTTTTTTTGGTTTTTGGATCAATTGGTTATTTAATGCCACTGTTGGGTGATGACTATAGTTGGGCAGGTCATTTTGGCCAACGCTATTTTCAGCAAGGGATTTTCTTATATTACGATGGGAGATACCTTGGAGATTTATTAGTTATTTTAATTACTCGTTTTCCAGTTATTGCTTTTTTAGCTTATGGTACCTGTGCGGTAATAATTATAGCTGTAATTTCCAAATTAACTTGTTCTTTTCAAATACATAAAAATAAAAGCACTAATCTATTCAGTTATTTATTTATTGCTTCTATAGTTGCAATTATATTGTTAGTTCTTCCCAGCAAGATTTTTAGACAGATATGGGGTTGGCATGCAGGTTTTGCTAATTATGCACCTTCGGTAATTTTCCCATTGCTGTTCGTTTTAATGGTGGTACAAGCAAGCTTTAAGCCGCAATTTAATTGGGCCAATACTTGGATGCGTAAAATCACTTTATTATTAATAGCTTTAGGCAGTCAATTTTTTGCTGAGCATTTGACCTTACTTAATTGTATTAACGAAGTTTTAGTATTTATTTTTTTCCGAAAATTATTGAGTTCGCGATTTTTGAAATATGACTTAAAATGGCTAAGTATTGGTAGCTTTTTAGGTGCAGGGTTAATGTTTATTAATGGGGCTTACCTTAAAATTTTTTTAGGAATGGATAATTATCGTCATATAAATGGTCAAGGTCTTACTTTAATTCCTTGGTTTAAGCTTATGATTCGTCAACCCAAATTAGGAATAATGGTTTTAATTTTGATTATGATTGTTGGTGGTCTACTTTTTGCTAATTTATCACGTCAGAAAAATCATATATTAACTTTAACAACATTTCTCTTGCTTTTTGATGCGATTGTGGCAATTCTTCCATTCATTGTTATTTCGCCTTTTGGTCCTCGATGCTTTTTTGCGAGTTATTTGATGTTAATAACGTTGTTTTTGATCAATTTGGCTCCATGGTTAAATTTCAAATTTAATATAGTAAGTATTATTTCATTAGCTTTATTTGTATTTTTGGGAGTTCATTTTGATATTATGTCAGGTCATTATGGTGAAGATTTTAAAATGTCTTTACGTTATACCGAATATCAGAATCAATTAAACCGAGCTGACTTTTATATTTTGAACTTTAAAAATGTGAAATATATTTGGACAAATAACTTAAGTACTTGTAAACCTTATCGAGAATTTTTTGTAAAAAGGCCTAATATCAAAATTATTACCGTTGATTATCATGATTGGGATCACTATCGTGAAGATTTACGCCATATGCGTTATCGAAAATTTGATCAAAAGATTGTTAATTTAATTGATAAAAAATAAAAAATCTGTTATTTTAACAGATTTTTTATTTTTTAAGATTAATCATGGCTATTTAACCATTGGTCCATTAATTTAATAAATTCATCATGTTGGTCAAGTAAGGCCAAATGTCTGCTATTAGCAAATAAATGCCATTTTGCACCAGGAATATTGTCGTAAACCGTTTTAGCAATTAATGGAGTACATAAATCATCGGTACCGCTAGTAATTAATACTGGAACATGAATTTTCTTTAAGTCATTAGTTACCTCAAAATCGCTAATAGTACCATTTTCTGTAAATTCATTAGGCCCTTCAGCAATTAAACTAGCTTTTTTACCATTAGTTGGACGTCGCAAGGGTTCTGGGGAATTCTCATTGGGGTCGTCCCAGCAGTATTTTTCCATATATCGATCATTTGCTGCTAAATATTTTACGTTTGTAAAATTTTGCGATCGTTCAGCCTCGGCAATTGCCTCTTGATCCTCATGGCTAAGATATTTAATAAGACGATGCTGTTCTTTAATCCAAAGTTTAATTGAGGATGGAGAACTATTAATCATAACACTTTTAATACCTTGAGGGTCAAAGGCGGTTAAATAATACATTTCTAACATTCCACCCCAAGATTGACCTGACATATGAATTTGATCTAAGTGAAGATACTTTCTTAGAGCAATCAGTTCTTCCACCCAGGTTTCTTTTACGTAGATCGATTCATCATCAGGAATAGAAGATTTGCCGCAGCCAACTTGATCGTACATAATTAATTGTCGACCTGTATTAGCATAGTCATCAAGTAACTCGAAATAATTATGAGAGGAACCTGGACCACCATGAATCAACAATAAAGGGGCCTTTTTCGGATTTTTGTCTCCAACAATTCTGTAATACGTCCGATATTTATGAAAAGGCATATAGCCTTCTTTTATATTCATTCAATCAACTCCTTTGTGCTGATTATACTACTTTTGACTGATTTATTTTAATGGAAAAAGTGTTAATAATTAATAGAAAAACGTGAAAGATGAGGATTTTTGTTTGATTAATCAAAGGCTTGATTTTATTAATTTAAACCAAATACGTCAGGAATTTAGTAGTGTTATTTCTGAAAAAGAAATGAGTAATTTAGAAGAATTAGTAAGAATGTATCAAAGGTATCGAGCCGGACTTAACGAAATTAGTACAAAATTAGAAAATTTAGATGAAGATTTTCGTTTAAATAATGATTATGCTCCGATTCATTCAATGGAATCAAGAATGAAATCTCCTCAAAGTTTAGTTGGCAAATTAGTTCGAAAAAAATTGCCAATTAAAGTAAATAGTGTTCAAAATCATATTTTTGACGTAGCAGGTATTAGAGTTATTGCTAGTTATATTGATGATGTTTATTCAGTAGCAGAGCTTTTAAAAAAACAAACCGATATTAAAGTTATTCGCACTCATGATTATATAAAAAATCCTAAAAATAATGGTTATCGTAGTTTACAGATTGTTTTTTCGGTTCCAGTATTTCAAACTGATGGCGTTTATGATATTCCAGTGGAAGTTCAATTTCGAACTATTGGTATGGACTTTTGGGCAAGTTTGGAGCATGAGTTAGTTTATAAAAATAATTTAGACCCTAAGATTAAAAAGCAATCTCAGCTAAAATTAAAGCAATATGCTTCTGATTTAAATGTAATGGATCAACAAATGAGGGATATATTTATGCAAGTTCATCATTTATCATAATTTCCATGCTACAATTAGAATAAAATTAGGAGGGAAAAATTGCAACAAAAACAATCAAGCTGTACGGCTATGTTAGTTGGTAAAGACGCAAGTATTAACCATGCTACTATTATTGCACGAAATGAAGATGCTGAAGGAGCAATTAATCCTAAACGTTTTATTTATGTTCCTTTTAAATCCGAAAAACAAACCTTTAAATCAACTTTTAACGGTTTTGAGTTAGCTTTACCTGGTAATGCTTTGGGGCACACCTTAACTCCAATGGCGGAACTAAGTGATGGTGAGTGGGGCGAAGCTGGAATTAATAGTGAAAATGTTGCGATGAGTGCTACTGAAACTGAATTTACTAATGCAACAATGTTAGGACTGGATCCTTTAGTTCCTGATGGAATTGGTGAAGAAGCAATGGTTAGTTGTGTTTTGCCATATATTAAAACCGCTCGTCAAGGTGTAGAACGGTTAGGAAAAATTATTTCTCAATACGGAACTTGTGAAAGTAATGGAATTGCGTTTTCTGATCCAAATGAAGTTTGGTACTTTGAGACTGTTGGTGGCCACCATTGGGCAGCACAGCGCATTCCTGATAACGGTTACGTAATTGCACCTAATCAAACGGGAATTCAAGAAATTAACTTTGATGATGTCGAACATTTTATTACTTCGCCAGATTTAGCTGATTTTGCTAAAAAGCATCATTTAAATCCTAATCCAGATGGATTTAATTTTCGGGAAATTTTTGGTGAAGATTTACGATCTGATCGTTATTATAATACGCCACGCGTATGGGCTGGTCAGCGCCATTTTCAAAAAGAAATGGGGGATAATCTTGAAACTCGTGACTATCCATTTGTTCAGTATTCTCCCCGTAAAATTTCAACTTCAGATGTAGCTATGGTTTTGTCTGATCATTTTCAGGGTACGCCTTATGATCCTTATGGCACTACAGGATCAACTGAAGAAAAATCCCGTTATCGCTGTATTGGTCTTAATCGTAATCAAGAAATGCATATTTTAGAAATTAGAAGTGATTTGCCAAAAAATATTCAGGCTATACATTGGATTGCGATGGGAATGAATCCGTTTAATTTTCCAGTACCTTTTTATGCAAATTGTGAGGATACTCCAATTTATTTTAAAAATACGACTAATCAAGCTACAACTGAAAATTGGTATTGGATTAATAAAATTATTGATAATATGGCTGACCCTTTATATGCACAGCAAAATCAAAATGCCATGACTTTAATTATGAATTATCGACGGGAGGGTTTTGCTTTAGGATCTCGGCAAGTAGCTAAAATTGATATAAAAAATGAAAAAGATTACTTGACATCACAACAGTTGACGAAATTAAATCAAGAAACTGCTGATCAAGCTTGGCAAATGACAAAAAAATTATTGACTGATTTGACACAAGTAGCTGCTGAGTGTTTAACCTTACAGTTTGAAAAAGGTGGAGAGATGTAGTATCCAGATTTTTTAATAAATAAAAGTGCGGATTTATTCGCACTTTTATTTTGCTTTTTTTTAATAAATTTAACTAAAATTAATAAAAAATCTGACTAAATATTTAAAATAATCTATAATATACAAAAATATGTAGTTGTGATTTTTAGATCACAGCTATTTAAAAAATCAATTTTTTATTAATGTTCTTATATATTTTAATCAGATTATGGAAAAAATTGAATTATAATATAGCCCAGATTAGAAAAATTGGAGGAATTATGCCTTATATTGAAGTAGCACATAGCTCAAAAAGGTATCAAATGGGAGAAAGTATAATTACAGCAAATAATGATCTTTCTTTTCATATTAATCAAGGGGAATTAGCTATTATTTTAGGAGCTTCAGGAGCTGGTAAGTCAACTTTGTTAAATATTTTAGGAGGTATGGATACTAATGATGAAGGATCAGTGGTTATCGATGGTAAAGATATTTCTCAATACGATGCAAGACAATTAACTACTTATCGCCGTAATGATGTCGGTTTTGTTTTTCAATTTTATAACTTAGTTGAAAATTTAACAGCAAAAGAAAATGTTGAATTAGCTTCTGAAATTGTTAAAGATGCACTCAATCCAGAGCAGACCTTAATTGATGTTGGTTTAGGTAAACGAATTAATAATTTTCCAGCGCAACTTTCAGGTGGTGAGCAACAGCGAGTAGCGATCGCTCGTGCGGTTGCAAAAAATCCTAAAATTTTATTGTGTGATGAACCAACAGGAGCACTTGATTACGAAACTGGCAAGCAAGTTTTACAAATTATTCAGGATATGTCACGTAAACGTGGAGCAACAGTAATCATTGTGACTCATAACGCAGCAATTGCGCCAATTGGTGATCGAGTGATACGAATGCATGATGCTAAAATAAAAAAAATTGAAAAAAATATTCATCCAAAATCAATTCAAGAAATTACGTGGTAATAGAGGACTGACATGAAAAAGAAAGCTTTATGGCGCGATATTTGGCAATCTTTTATACATTCTAAAGGGCGATTTTTTGCTATTGTTGGCTTAATGATTTTAGGATCTTTTGCTTTAGTTGGGTTAAAAGTTACTGGGCCAGACATGCGGAATACTGGAGCAAAGTATTTTCATGAATTAAATAATGCGGATATTTCAATTATTGGGAGTTTAGGAATTGACAAGTATGATCAATCCAAGATTAATCGCACTCCTGGAATTAGACAAGTAGAGTATGGCTATTTTAAAGATGCGACAATTAATCAAACTAATTCCAGCTTCCGAATTTTTTCTAAACCCCAAAAAATAGCAAAATACCAGCTTATAAAAGGACATTTACCTCAAAAAGTAACTGAAATTGCTCTTGATGCTCAATATCAAAAGAAATATCATCTTGGTCAAAAAGTTAGCTTTAAAGAAAAGAATAACCTTGATGGTTCAAAAACTCTTAAAAGACATCAATACACTATAAGCGGTTTTGTTTATTCTGGTGAGATTATTTCATTTGTTAATCGAGGCCAGTCGTTAGCTGGAACTGGTGAATTAAAGGGTTATGCCGTTGTTTTACCCGCAAATTTTCAAAAAGATTATTTTAGTATTGCTCGATTAACTTTTAAAGATACAAAAAGTCTTGATCCCTATGATTCAATTTATCCTAAACGAGTTGAATCTCATCAAAAAGACTTGGATAAAATTCTACATGAATTACCAAAACATCGATTGAAATCAGTAGAGAATCAAGCAAATTTTAAAATAAATTATTTTAATCAAAAACTGACATTAGCCAAACAACAATTGCAATTTCAAGAAAATCAATTAAATCAAGCAAAAAGTGAAATTGTCAAAGCTCAAGATCAAATAAAACAAATTCAGCAAAGCCCTTTAGCTCAAACTTCAGAAGGCCAGCAGCAAATTACGAATGCTCAGCAACAATTAGCTCCAAAAGAAGCAGCTTTAAGTGCTAAAGAAAATGAATTTAAACAAAAATTTCCCACAGTTAAAAGGAAAATAGATGAAGGAAATTCTAAAATTGAAGCTGCAAAAGAAATTTTGAATCATCTATCTTTGCCAACCTATGCTCACTATAATCGTCGTGATGCTCCTGGAGGGTTAGGCTATGGAATCTATGAAAATATTTCACGAATTGTAGATTCTTTAGCTAATATTTTTCCAATCTTTCTTTATTTTGTTGCAGCACTAGTTACGATGGCTACAATGACCCGTTTTGTAGATGAAGAAAGAATAAAATCAGGAACTTTAAAAGCTTTAGGCTATCAAAATTATGATATTACAAAAAAATTTGTAGTTTATGGATTTATTTCTGCGGTTTTAGGTTCAGTAATAGGGATAATTTTAGGCCATTTTTTAATCCCCAATATTGTTTATAATGCTTATTCAAAGGGTTTTACCGTTCCTAAAATTATTTTATATTTTGACCCTATAATTACCACTATTGCCTTAATGTTAGCAATTATTAGTGCAGTATTACCAACTTATTTAGTTTCTTTGAAACAGTTGCAGGAAAAGCCAGCAAATTTATTGCTTCCTAAGGCTCCAGCAGCAGGTTCTAAAATTTTATTAGAACGAATTAGCTGGTTATGGCGGCGATTAAAATTTTCTGCAAAAGTTACTGCTCGTAATATTTTTCGTTATAAAAAACGAATGTATATGACAATATTTGGCGTTTGTGGGGCAGTATGTATGTTATTTGCGGGATTAGCGGTTCAACATTCAATTTCAGAAATTAATTCGAGACAATTTAATGATTTAATTCAATATGATTTAATTGTGGCTCAAAATAATTATGTGTCTCCTAGTCAAGCACAAGAATTTCAGAAGAAAATTTCTCAAAAGAATATAAGGCAAAAATTGGCTGTTCATTATGAACAAATGACTAAAGTGGCAGGTAAAAATGATGATATTCAAAATATTACTTTAATTGCGCCACAGAAACAGAATCAATTTTCAAAATTTATTACTTTAAATCAACGTCAAAATCATCAGAAGTTACTTTTAAATAAACAAGGTGTTGTTGTTTCAGAACGTCTGGCTAATCTTTTAAAAGTAAAAAAGGGTGATTCGATTACCTTGAAAGATAATAGTGGAAATCAACGTAAAATGAAAATTACGGGAATTACTGAAATGTATATGGGTCATTTTGTGTTTCTTAATTCTGCTGCTTATCAAAGAATTTTTCATCAGAATTATCGTGTTAACGGGGAATTGATTACTTTAAAAAATCGTTCTTTAAAGAATGTTCAAAAAGAAGCTGCTAATTATATGAAATTAAAAGCTGTTGCAGGTGTTGTTCAAAATACAGTGCTAATTAATGAAGTTAGTGTTGTTGTTCATGCTTTAGATCAAATTATGGTTGTTCTAATTATTATTGCAGCACTTTTAGCTGTTGTAATCATGTATAATTTGACCAATATTAACGTATCTGAACGAATAAGAGAACTGTCAACTATTAAAGTGCTAGGCTTTTATGATAAAGAAGTGACGATGTATATTTATCGTGAAACTATCTATTTGTCACTTATTGGAATTTTGGTTGGATACTTTTTTGGTGAATTATTGCATCATTATATTATCGTAACGGTACCTCCAGATGATGTTATGTTTAATCCAGCTTTAAATTATATTCCATTTTTATATCCATTAGCTATTATTACGATTATTACAATTATTTTGGGAATTTTCGTAAATAACAAATTAAAAAAACTTGATATGTTATCTGCTTTGAAGTCAGTGGATTAAGAATAATAAAAAAGCTTCGTTGGTGAAGCTTTTTTATTGTAATAAACTATTTTATAAATTTTTGTAAATGACTATAGTTATGGTTACCAATTTTAATTCGAGTAATTGATTTAAAACCTTCACGTTCATAAAGAGCTTTTGCTAAAGGGTTTTGATCATCTACATTTAAACCAATGATATTGACTCCTTCAACTTTAGCTATTTTTGGTAAGTAATTAAGTAAAGCAGTTCCGATTCCTTGATTTTGCCACTTGGGATCAACTACTAAAGAATCTAGATACCATTCATCTTTTAATGCTTCAGGGTCAGGGAAAAACTTTTCTTTGATTTTATACTTTTGTTCGGTTAATGCATCTAGTTTCAAATTTACTATTTTTTCTTCATTGCCTAAAAAGCCATATGCTAAACCAACGATCTGTTCCCCTTCTGTAGCTACAATGGCTCTTGAATAATGATAACGTCCTTTTGGATCGCTTTTGCTAGCTTCAAGAATTAATTCTTGAGATCTTTTTAAACCTAATTCTTGATATAAATTAGTTTCCATTTCATCAATAATAATCATTTCTAACTCAATTAAGCGAGTTAGGTCGCTTGCTTGAGCTTTTCTAATTTTAATCACTTTAATTAAACCACCTTTTTATGTGCTATATTTTTAATTAATTGACATAGTATTATATTTATTAATCAAAAAATAAAGCCCAATTTTCATTTTGAAAAATATTGTTTAAATGAGAGATAAATTTTAATAATTTTAAACAATAATTAATGGTAAACTGTTAGGGATAAGGAGTCAAAGATGTCGATTACAATTAATTCATGTTTATTACTATTAAAAGAACACCATTTGTTAAAGAGCAGTGCTATTCAAGGTCAATTGAATACGCCGATGACCAATATTTCATTTGATTCGCGCAAAGTTAAAAAAGGTTGTATTTTTTTCTGTAAAGGAGATCACTTTCGACCTGCTTTTCTAACCATGGCTAAAGATAAAGGGGCAATTACTTATGTTGCTGAAAAGCCAATGGTAGAAGGTACCGGTTTAAATGCATTTATTGTTCGTAATGTAACTAAAGCTATGGCAGTAATTGCTGCTGCTTTTTATGATTTTCCTCAGGACGACTTAAATGTTTTGGCAATTACAGGGACTAAAGGAAAAACAACAACTGCGTATTTTGCCCAAGCCATTTTAGATAAACAAATTCCAAATCGGGTTGCCCTTTTTTCAACTATTGAACGTGTAGTAGGTCCCGAACCGAAAGATGTAATTAACTCTACGCTTTCTACACCAGAGAGTATTGATCTTTTTTCAGAAATGCATCAGGCAAGTGTTAATGATATGACAGATTTGGTAATGGAAGTATCAAGTCAAGCTTATTTAAGAAACCGAGTTTTTGGTTTAACTTATGATGTGGGGGCTTTTTTAAATATATCTCCTGATCATATTGGGGAAAATGAGCATCCTAATTATGCTAATTATTTGCATAATAAAATTCAGTTAATTATGAATTCTCGAAAAGTAGTTTTAAATGCAGAAACTCAGGATTGGGATACTATTTCTAAGGCGGCAGAAGTCAGTACTGATGAAGATAGCATTTATATTTATGCTAGTGATGTTTACTTAAAACAGCATTCGGAAATTGCTGCTGATTTTTACTATGTAATTAATGAAGACTTAATTACAGGTGTTAAATTTACGTTATATGCTATTTCTCAAAAAGGAAAATTACTTAATATTGAAGGAGATTACGAAATTGCTATGCCCGGTGTATTTAATGTTGCTAATGCCGTAAGTGCGATTATTTCTGCTACTTTATTAGGTGCAAATCGTCATGAGGCTTTTTTGGGTATAAAAAATGTACGAGTACCTGGACGTTTAGAAGTTTTGGATTTAGGAAAACATGGGACCGGTGTTTTTGATTTTGCTCATAATAAATTAAGCCTGACAGCTGCTTTAAATTTTATTAAAAGTAAATTTCCAAAAGCAAAAATTAGTGTAGTAACTGGAAGTGCTGGGGATAAAGGTATTAATCGTCGTGCTGATATGGGAAAAGTTTTAAATGAGATGGCTGATCGGGTTTATCTTACAACAGATGATCCTGACTTTGAAGCTGCTAGTGATATTGCTGCGCAAATTAAAGATCAAATAGTAAATGATCGAGTAAAAGTTCAGTACATTGAGGATCGTCCTAGCGCCATTAAAAAATCAGTGCTTGATAATGGGCCTGAAGATGTAATTCTATTTGCGGGGAAAGGTGCTGATAAATATATGATTATTCGCGGACAAAGATTACCTTATCCAGGAGATAAGGCTTGTGCTTTAGCGGCATTGAAAAATTAGTTATTACATAGAATTGGAATAAAAATGAAAAATTTTTTTACTATCCTAGGTGGGATGGGCACGTTCGCTTCAATGAATTTTGAACAAATTTTAAATGAAAGTATTCAAGCCCAAAAGGATCAGGACTATTTTGATTATTTATTGGTTAATCATGCGTCTGTTCCTGATCGTAGTTCGTATATACTAGATCACCATAATCCAAGCTTTTATCCCGCTTTGGCGCAAGATATAAGTCAACAAAATTTATTAAAACCACAGTTTATTGTAATGGCCTGTAATACTGCTCATTATTTTTATCCACAACTGCAGAAATTAACTAATATTCCAATTTTACATATGCCGTTTTTAGTTGCAATGGAATCTGTCGAACTTTATCCTCAGCAAAAAAGCTTTGGACTTTTGGCTACAAAAGGAACACTTCATGATCACGTTTACGAAAAATGTTTTAATATTTTAGGTAAAAAAATTGTTTTACCAAGCGATAGTTTAGCTGACCGAGTAATGAATTTTATATATCGAGATGTTAAAGATAATAATCAAATTTCGTCTAAAATTTTTAATGATATTTTGAACCAAGCTCGAGATGAGTTAGGCGTACCAATTATTATTTTAGGATGCACAGAGTTATCTTATGCCGCAGATGTGTTATCAATTCATGAAGGGATTTTAGATTCACAACTAATTTTAGTTCAGCGAACTTTGGAACTTGCTCAATATTTTCGAAGTCAATCAGATAAAGTAGCTCCTTTTTTGAATAAATATAAGGAACAAGGAGATCAAAATGGGTTATTAATGGAGATTGACTAAAGGTTATGAAACGAGCAAAGGGAATAAGTCATCCTTTAAAACGGTGGGTACTAAGAATTTTTTTAATTATTATTCTTATTTTATTTATTGGAGTAATTTTTGTTAGTAATTATCTTTATAATTATGCCTTTGTTACTGGAAACAAGGACTTCATTAGTTCTGAAATAACTCCTAAATTAAAAAAAGCTCAAATATGGTTGAAAAGTACACCTAAAGAAACTTGGTATCAAGAATCAGCAGATAAAAAGTTAAAGTTAGTAGCTGTTTTTGTTCCAGCAGCTAAAAAAACTAATAAAACAATTGTGGCTTTTCATGGTTATTTAAAGAATAAAGAATTTATGGCTGATTATATTAGGTTTTTCCATCAACAGGGATATAACGTATTAGCACCAGATGCTCGTGCCTTAGGACAGTCAGAAGGTAAAGTTATTGGTTATGGATGGTTAGATCATTATGATGATTTATTATGGATTAACCAATTAATTAGAAAAAGAGGGGGTAAAAATGCCGAAATTGGTTTATTCGGAGTTAGTATGGGTGGAGCAACTGTTATGTATTTATCGGGAGAAAAATTACCGCATCAAGTAAAGGTTCTGGTTGAAGATTGCGGGTATTCTAGCATAAAAGGGGAATTAAGTTATCAATTAAAACAAATGTTTAATTTGCCAAGTTTTCCTTTACTGCCGATTGTTAATCAGGAAACTAAAATTAGAGGGGGATATTATTTTTATGATGGAGATGCTTTAGCGCAACTCAAAAAAAATAAGCTACCAATTTTATTTATTCACGGTAGCAAAGATAATTTTGTGCCAACTAAAATGGTTTTTGATAATTACAAAGCAACTTCAGCAGTAAAAAAATTATGGGTAGTTAAAAATGCAAAACATGCTAATTCTTATGATCGATACCCTAAAGAATATGAACAACGAGTTAAGAGCTTTTTGCAAAAATATTTACCTTAGTTTTACTTATTTGACGTATCATTAAGAGATGTGTTTTGTGATTTAGATCCTTGCACTTTGTTATTTGATAAAATTTTGACAATAAACCAATTAATAAAACCCCGTTGGATTTCTTTAACTGTAAATTGAAATTTATCAATTACAATAGATTCATTAATTGTTAAATTTGGATTTATCTCACTAATATACCCTGCTATAGTAGTACTTTCGGAATCCTCAAAGCTTTGGATTTCAACGCGGAAAAATCTTTCAAAATCATAAAGAGTGGTCTTACCCGAAACGAAAAAGGTTTGATCACTATTTTTTTGGATATATTCATCGCTAACATCATCAATTTCATCGCGAACAGTACCAAATAATTCTTCATATAAATCTTTATCAGTAATAATTCCGCTTGTTCCACCGTATTCATCAACTGCAATAACAATAGGTGTATGTTTTGCAATCATTTCTTTTAATAAATTATGTACAGGAGTAGTTTCAGGTACAGTGATTAAAGAACGTAATAAACGACTAATGGTAATTTCATCATCAACTTGAGATTGTCGTACTAAATCATATACGTAAACGTAACCTAAAATTTTATCTTTGTTATTATCAGCAACAACCGGATAACGACTATATCCTTCTTTTAAATATGTTACTAAAGCTTCTTTTACTGTACAGGTAACGTCGATTACTATAAGACTAGTTCGGTCAACCATAATGTCAGTTGCAATTTTATCATTAAACTCAAAGGCACGCTTCATATAAATTAAATCAAATTCATCCAAAGCTCCTTGTTTTACAGCTGTTTCAGTGAGACTAATAATTTCGTCTTCACTAACAAAATCGATTTTTTCATCAGCCTCGCCATAGCGGGAGCTTTGTTTTTTTTGAAATTTAAAAATTAATGAAATTAAAGGATAAAAAATAAAATTAGTTATTTTTAAGAGAAATTCTCCCCGTTTAATATGACTATTTTTTGTAGCAACAAAAATATGAGAACGACTATAGATAATTAAACAAGTAATAATAATTGTAATGATCACAAATATTAATATATAAATTAATATTTGAAGCCACAAAAGTTGAGTTAATGGGGCCACCAAATATTTTTCACAATTATTAATAAAGTCAAAAGCAAAGTAACCGGTAACTATAGTACATAAAGTCCAGCTTATATTAGCAGCATAATAAAATTTAGTTTGTTTTTGTTGTATTGCTATTGCTGAGGAATTTTCTTCTTTAAATTTAAGCTGATATAGTAAAATTTGACGCCAAAAATTAAATAATTCTTCTAAAAATAAAAATATAAGAATACAGGCGGCGTCTGCCGTAAGTGCTTCAGTCAAAAAAATACTCCTTATTTTTTTCCTATAACGTAATAACCATCAATCCATTGGTTACCTCCAACGTTAAACCAATTATGGTTATTAACAGTAATTATTCTAAATGTCTTCCACTTAGTGCCAGTTGTCAAAAATTTTTGACCAATAGGTTTTTTATTAAAGAATGGAGAGTCCCACACTCGAATACCATAATTTTTTATATAATCAATTGTAGCTACTGCTCGATATTCATAATCATTAGTTTGTATGTATTTACCGTCAACCCATTGGTTAGTTCCTAAATTGAACCAAAAAGTGTCATTAGCATATGAAATGCCAAAAGTTTTCCAGAGGGAATCATGAGGCAAAACTTGTCCAGTAGCGTGATGATTTTGATTATAACTATCATAAACCATTACTTGATCTTTAAAGCCTTTAATTTTTGCAACACCTTTTTGAATCATATCAATTTTGCTTCCAGCAACTGGTTTTATGACGTTTTTTTCGGCTTCATGAAATAATTTAAAAGTATAGCTATACTCACCTTTAGGGTAATTTTTGGGGTCAAGACCGGTTAAAGTTATTGTATATTGATTATTAGCTTTTAAAGAAATATTTTTGGGAGGCAAATAAGTAATAATACTAGCATAATAACCTGAAACAACGTCAGGAGCAATATTTTCAACATTAGTTGCTACACCTGATTCCCCTGTTTGATTATTTGTTAGTTTTACGCTAAGACCTTTACGAGGTATTAAATAGTCGTTACTAAAATAAATTGACCAATAAATTGGGAATTTTTCCGAATTATTCCGTGTTATCTCCTCAATTGGGAAGACACCTTCGGCAGGAAAATTAACAATTGAGCGTGAAGGGGGAGTTGAAATATCTTGAATGGTATTATCAAAGTAAATATCTTCATACTTAGTTCCATTGTTACCATAGGTGACACCAATTCCAAAACTTGATAAACGACTAGATAATAAATCAGCGCGATGTCCTGTATTTTTTGCAGAAAGATAATCAAAATTATCAATAACTAAATTAGTAATAGCTTCATAAGCTGATTCAATGGGATATCCTGTATTAAAATAAAGAACTGCAAAATTAGTATAAGGCTTACCCTGATTCCAAACGTTGTTCGGAATATAATATGGCTTAGTGGCATTACTTAAATTATGTTGATATTTAAAAGGATCAGCATTACTAGCAGCTAAAAGATAGGAACCTAGTTGGGCAAAATTATTTGCATTGCCATCAATATATTGGGTTGCGGCATTTTTGGCTTCAGGTAAATTAAGTAAAAAGCGATAATAATTGATCCATTTTGTTGTATTTTCTAAAAAATCTTTTTTAACATATCCAGTTTGATAAGGGTAGGAAAAAACAGGAGGAACCGAATAAATGTCATTAATCCCTCTTTGATAGTCAGATGAGGTAATTTCAGCATACTTTTCTTGAATCATATTAATTTTTGCTTGTTCTGCAGGTGAATATACTGGATCCGTAGTATTTTCACCGTAAACCTTCTGAACTTTTTCTTGTGCAATGCCATAAGAGCTAATTAAACATAATAACAACAATAGTATAAAATTTTTTTCATTTCTATTTCTTTTGATCATAGTTATTATTCTTTCTAGTTGACCTCATTTAATTTTACACTATCTTGTATGATTTTTTTACTTTTTAAATTTATTTAAAAATATAAACAACATTTTAAGATGTATGATTATATTTCAATTATAAAAAACATTTAATATTATATTATATTTTGCCTTATAATTAAAAGTTTTAAATTATACTATTATTTAAATATATTATAAGTTAATGAATCATTTTAATACTATTTAAATTTATCATATTTTTACTGAAAATAGTTTTTATTATTTGCTTTTTGAATAGGAATTAGAATTTAAAATTTTACTAAGAAGCGATTCATGTTATAATCAAGTTGAATTTTGATAAGTATTTAAATAGGGAGTAAAAATGGATTATAAAAAGGTTATGGTTCCGTTAGATGGGTCAGATAATTCGGAATTAGCTTTTAAACGTTCAATGGAATTTGTTCAGGAATTAGGTACATCGCTTTATTTGGTTCATGTTATTGATACAATGCCATTGGTTGGAAATTATGGTGTTGTCTCAGGTGATCTTTTTTATGATCTAAGCGAAAGAGCACGAGAATATCTTGAGCAAATGAAATCGCAAGCAGAAAAATGGGGAGCACAAGACGTGTCAATTCATGTACGTTTTGGCAATCCTAAAACTGTTATTGCTAAAGATTTTGTTAATGAATATCATATTGATCTTATTGTAATTGGTTCTACAGGGCTTAATGCAGTTGAAAGAATTTTAGTCGGTTCTGTAGCGGAGTATGTTAATCGTCATGCACCAGTTGATGTAATGGTGATTAAAAAATAATAAATATCTCTGATAAGAACTAGGGTAATAGGGATAAAAGTGGAACTTCAATTAAATTACTTTTATTTTTTAGAAAGAACTTTTTATTATCTTAGTGATGAACAGGGATTAGTTTATATTGGAATTATGAACCAATTATCTCAGGACCGAAAGCGATATTTTAGAGGCTTTTCGATAAATTTTTCGAATAAAAAAGAATATTTTCAATACTTTAAAGCTTACTTTAATCATGAAAATATTCTTCACATACCGCAACATTTCTTTTATGGCACACTACGGCAAAGACAAATTTGGCAATCACTATCAATGATACCGTGGGGTAAAACCGTTTCGTATCAAACCTTAGCAAAAAAAGCTAAACAGGGAAATGCAGTTAGAGCTGTAGCTCATGCAGTAGCTCAAAATCCGCTGTTATTGTTACGACCTTGCCATCGTGTAATTTTAAAAAATGGTAATGTTGGACAATATCGCTGTGGAGTTAATTTTAAACACCAACTATTAACTTTTGAATCAAATTAACTTAGAAGTGATTCTAGCTCATTTAATCTTTGCTCAAAAACAGCGAAACATTGATTTAGATAATCAGTTTTAGTCATATCAACTCCAGCAGCTTTCATTGTATCGATAGGATAATTTGAATTACCGCTCTTTAAGAAATTAAGATAGCGATTTATTGCATGGTCTTTTTTATTATATATTCCTGTTGCTAAGGTTGTTGCAGCAGCAAAACCCGTAGCATATTGATAAACGTAATAATCATAGTAAAAGTGAGGAATTCTTGACCATTCTAGTGAAATTTCAGGATCACTAATTACTGAAGGTCCATAATATTTGGCGTTAAGTTCACCATAGTATTTAGAAATTTCATAGGCAGTAATTGGAGTACCGTTTTGTTCAGAAATATGTAAATAATGTTCGAATTCTGCAAATTGAGTTTGTCGATAGAGAGTACCTTTGACGGTATCCAGATAATGATTAAGAATATATGCTCGTAATTGTGGATCATCACTTTTAGCTAAAAAGTCATCTGTAAGAATATTTTCATTTGTAGTTGAAGCAATTTCAGCTACGAAAATCGGATAGTCTCCGTAAACATATTCTTGATTATGGCGAGTAAACCAACTATGAACACTATGTCCTGTTTCATGAATTAGGGTAAATACATCATCAAGTGTATTTTGATAATTCAAAAGAATAAATGGATTTGTATCATATGATCCTCCTGAATAACCGCCAGATCGTTTACCTTTAGTTTCATAAACATCAATCATTCGCTCTTGATAAATATGATCAACCACTTCAAGATATTCTTCACCATAAACTGCAAGAGCTTCTCGTGCTCTTTTTTTTGCGGATTCAAAGTCATAAGTAACTGGAGGTTCATTTAAAAGTGGAACATATAGATCATACATATGCATTTCCGATAAACCTAAGACTTTTTTTCGAAGTTCCATATAGCGATGTAATAATGGTAAATAATGATGAACGGTTTTAATAAGGTTATCATAGACTATATCTGGAATACTATTAGCTGCAAGTGCAGCATTACGAGCATTAGGGTAGTGGTGAACTTTAGCTAGATAGTTATCTTCTTTGATTTGACCTGCTAAAGTTTGAGCAAAGGTATTTTGATAGTTACCATAGGCTTGATATATCCCTTGAAAAGCTGCTTTTCGTACTCTTCGATCATAAGATTCAATATATGAATTATAAGAACCATTACTTAGCTGGACTTTTTTACCATCTTCATCAACAATTTCTGGGAATACTAAATCAGAATTACTCAAAACTGAGAAGGTTTCTGCAGAAGAATTAAAAACATCTTGAGCTTGGGAAATTAAACTTTCCTCGGTTTCACTTAAAACATGTCCTCGTTTTTGAGAAATAAAATCTAGATAATGACGATAAATTTGCTTATCAGGTTGCTCTTTTAAAAATGATTCAATTGTTTCTGGTGCCATTTTTAAAATTTCTGGTTCGATAAAAGCTAAGTCACTTTCAACCTCAGAAGCCAAACGATTAACTCGAGCATTATA
Organism: uncultured Lactobacillaceae bacterium; assembly: GCA_945285405.1. GTDB lineage: Bacteria > Bacillota > Bacilli > Lactobacillales > Lactobacillaceae > Xylocopilactobacillus. The sequence goes on from CALYQJ010000001.1 coordinate 22,941, forward strand.
AGCTTGATATTTAGCATTACTAATATCCAAATCATTATTTAAAGATGCATAGACGTAAACTTTTTCTAAGAGGCGAAAGGCCTTAAGACCAGCTGTAATTGCTCCAAAAAAGTCTTTTGAGTTTTTAGCCATTTGACCTTGATATTTTTTTGCTTCTTGACAAAGCTCTTTTACTTTCTTAAAACTGTTTTCGAAATCGTTATCATTTTGAAAAATTGTAGTTAAATCCCAAGTGTATTTTGGGGGAATTTTTTTTCTATCCTTTTGAGTCATTTTGTTCTCCTTTTATTGCTTTAAGAATAGTATAAGTGAATTTAGATTTATCACAATATGAAGTTGTATAAAATATTTGTACTTAAATACATGTTTTATTGTTGAATTTAAAAATATATATTTCACTTTAAATTGCCATTTTAGCTATATTTTAAAAAATGAGATAAATATTAATTAATTTTATTCATTTACAATTATGTGCTTCTAATTAATGTCATTCATTTTCAGGGAATTTAAGAGAGATCAGATTACGAGTTTTAATATTCTTATTAGTTATAATTAAGAACAATAATGATTGATTTAATAACTAGCTTTTTAAATTATTCAAAATAATATCTTTATAAGTTTACAGTATGAAGCCATTTTTAAGCTTATTTACTACAGAAAGCATTTAATGTTTAAGAAACTGTTAGCTTTATTTATGTGAAAGATTTACAATAGGTAGTAAGGATACGAATAAAGTAATTGATTAATATATTTGCTTAATTTCATTTGAAAATAAAACTAGGCTTTGATAGTAATTGGCTCATTATTCAAGAATAGATTATATTTGCCAAAAAGGTTGAACAGTTGAAATGAAGATAATAATTTTTAAGCAAGTAAATTGGAGTATAAAATGATTTTTGAAAATCTTTTTTTAGAAAAATCTGACCTAATGCGTTTACGGTTATATCGGGATGTTCTATTAATTCAAAGTCCGACGTTTCGGGTAACCGATTTAGCAAAGGTATATGGCAATAATTATCAGCAAACTTATAATAATTTTCAAAGTTTGTTAAAAAATTTGAGTAATTTTTATCAAGTCCCGATTACGACTTTTTTCGATGGAACTGTAATTTTCCGAAATAGGTTTACCAAGCCACTTACAGAATATCGTAATTTTCTTATTACTAATACACTTACTTTTAAGTATATTGATACAATTTTTCAGGGCAAGCAACGCCAATTAAGTGATTTTTTAAATACATATTTGATTTCGCGTTCAACTTTATCTCGAAAAATTTCGTCATTCCATGATTATATTAAAAATTTTGGAATTAATATTTCTTTTATTGAAATGAAATTTGTCGGTGACGAAAAGAAAATTAGGGAATTTATTTTTACTTTTTACTATGCTCTTTTTACGGGTGCAACATGGCCTTTTGCTAATATTAGTTTTTCTGAAGCACATTCAGTATTAAAATTTATTAATCAGCATGGTTTTAAATATTACTACCGTAATAAAGTGGATGAATATCAAGCAATATTGCGAACAGCAATAGCTTTGCAGAGAATTCAAGAAGGGTACCCAATTTCACGAGCTAGCCGTCTAGACTTATTAATTAATCATAACCAGCTTTTTAGTAAGAAAAATGCTCAATCTTTAGCAATATACCAATTGTCGGATACATATTCTTTTAATGAAATTGAGGATTTATTTTTTAGTTTTAGTCGAACAATATCTCCATTTAAAACCGCAGACTCTAATGATCATGCCCTTTTAGTTAATTTTAAAACGGATAATTCTTTATTATGGCAATTTATTTTAAAATATTTAGAAACTATAGCAAATGATTATTCTAAACAGTTATCATCAGAAATATTAAGCGATGAAGTTTTATTAGCTAATCTTGTTCGGATTTTTTATTCCTACTATGTATTTATGGGAAATTTTCCTACAATATCACATTTTTACCAAGGACAAGATTATTTTAAAGGTAAAGATTTAGTTAATTTGACGATTCAATTTATTCAAAACTATGCTTATCAATATGAATTACAGGATATAGTTACTAGTAGTCGGATGATTAGTAATGACGTTTTTGAATTATTACTTCCAGTAGTAGATAAAATTGTGACAGACGATACGATCCAGGTTAAATTACTTTTGGAAAAAGATATTAGGTCTAGTCGAGAATTAACTACATTTTTGAGTGATATAAAAGGAGTTCATATACTTGATAATCAGGCAGACCTAAACTTAGCTGATATTATTGTAACTCCATTGGGTTATTTAGATAATTTGCCCAATTTAATTATTCCTGAAAAAGTAAATGTTATTTTTTGGAATAGTGAAACTAATGAAAATGAATTTTATCGAATCTATCGTGAAATTAAACTTTACCATTTGTCTAAAATTAAAAAACAAAATTTAAAATCTAGAGGGATAAATCAACATTTGGCTTAAAATTCGAAAAATTAAAAAAGTTCAAGTTAATGAGTAATTAACCTGAACTTTTTTTAATTTTTATAAATATCTTTAAGATGTTGCAACTTCCAAAGCTAATTTAATCATTTGATCTAAGTTACGTTCTCGTTGAACTGCTGAAATTTCTTCACCAGTTAATAAAGAGTTACTGATAGTCATAATTCCTAAAGCTTTTACCTGGTATTTTGCAGCTAAAGTATAGAGAGCTGCAGTTTCCATTTCTACTGCAGTGATGCCATATTGTGCGGCAAGACGGTGAATATAATCACTATCATCATAAAAGCAATCTTCACTTAAAACATTACCTACTTGAGCTGGTAGTGCATGCTCGCAAGCAAATGTATAAGCTTGTGAAAGTAATTTAAAATTAGCTGGTGGTAAATAGGTTATAGCTCCAGCAAAATATTGTTCTTTAAGTGCCGCTGTAGTTCCGGCCGCTTGAGTTAATAATAGATCATTAACGTGTAGTTTTGGACTAATACTTCCAGCTGTACCAATTCGAATTAATTGTTTAGCATGGTAACCTTTTATTAGTTCATTAATATAAATACTAATTGATGGAATACCCATTCCTGTAGCTTGGACAGAAACACGTTTCCCGTGATAGTTACCAGTATATCCTAAAGCTCCACGAATTTCGTTATAAAGGATCGGATTGCTGAGATATTTCTCGGCAACGTATTTTGCCCGTAAAGGATCACCTGGTAATAAAACTGTATCGGCAATTTCGCCTGATTTTGCTGCAATATGAGTGGTCATTAAAAACCTCTAAATTTATTCAACGGCCAATAGCGTAAGAGTACTTTACCTGATAACGAATTGCGTTTGACAAAACCAAAGGAGCGTCCGTCATGAGAAATTGGCCGATTATCTCCCATTACTAGATATTCTCCCTTTGGTACTCGATCAACATTAAAGAGACTTTTCAAAGTAAAGTCATTAGTATATAAAGACTGACTTTGCCCATAAGTATTATTAAATTGTTCAAGCTTTTTTTGCTTGATTTCTTTAGTTAAGTAAGGTTGTTTTATTGGTTTGTCATTGATGTATAAAATATCATTTTTTGAGGCAACTTTATCACCGGGTAGACCAATTACTCTTTTAATATATAGAGTATCAACCTTATCTGGCGCTTTCAAGACAACTATGTCATTTCGTTTTACTTTAAAATTTTTAACGGAGAGTAATTTTTGTCCTTCATATAAAGTGGGTTCCATTGAAGGCCCATTAACTATTTCGTTACCAAGAACATAAGTTAAAAGTAACTGAGAAATAATTAAAACAATTCCAAAAAGAACCATTGTTTGAAAAAAATTAGTAAAATTATTTTTGGTTTTGGAGTTCATGAGATCCTCTTATCAAATTTCAGTTTTTATCTTTTATATTATACCCCGAAGTACTTATTAGCGAATTCAGATTTTAAAATAACTTCAATAATTCACAAAAATTGTACTCTTTCTTAATTTATTAGGACAAATATATGAATTAATTTATTTTTAATAAATTATCTCTTGTTAGTTTAAAAGATAGTATAGTTGAGATATTAAAAAGTTGATTAAAAAGAATTTTGAAGTAGAGGTTATCATGTTAAAAATAAAGAATATTGATAAAAGTTTTGGTTCGCTTCAGGCTCTGAACAATGTCTCTTTTGAAGTTAAAGAAGGAGAAATTTTAGGATTAATTGGACAAAACGGGGCTGGTAAAACAACAACTTTTCGGATTATTTTGGGCTTATTGCAACCTGATCAGGGTATGGTGGAGTTTTCTGGAAGAAGGGTTAATTCACAAGTTTTAAATCAAATTGGATATTTGCCTGAAGAAAGAGGGCTTTTTCCAAGAATGAGAATTATGGATCAAATTATTTATTTAGCAGAATTGAAGGGTCAATCTCGAGCTGTGACTAAGGCTAAAATTGATGAATATTTTGAACGTTTTGAAATTAAAGGTAAAAAAACAGATAAATTAAAAAATTTGTCAAAAGGCAATCAACAAAAAGTCCAATTAATTGTCACTTTAATTCATGATCCTAAGTATTTGATTTTTGATGAACCTTTTTCTGGATTGGATCCAGTAAATGCTCAAATTTTTAAAGAAGCGATTTTAGCTGAAAAAGCTAAAGGAAAATGCATTATTTTTTCTAGTCATAATATGGATAATGTTGAAGAATTAAGTGATAATTTGATTATGTTAAAGTCTGGAAAAGAAGTGTTATCTGGATCAGTTTCAGATATTCGTAATGTTTACGGCCGAGTTAAAGTCTTTTTAGAATCCTCATTAACTAGTAGCGACTTAGGTAAAATTTCTGGAATCAAGGATATCAAAGAAAAATCAGGTCGTTATGAATTAACTTTAAAAGATCCAAGTATTGGTCCTAAGATTTTAAAACAAGTAGAAAAAACAGGTGATTTTCTAGAATTTTCCCAACAACCGTTAACTCTTGATGAAATTTTTAAAATGAAAGTGCGAGAAAAATAATGAATAAATTTAAGGTAGTTTTAAAAAAATCCTTTTTGAATAATATCAAATCTCCAGCTTTTTGGACTTTATTAGTTATGCCTTTGGTTATGTTACTTTTTGGATATTTTATTTTTCAACAAGGCAATGATAATTCGCAATCAAAAATTGCGGTAATTTCATCACAACCAAAATTAGCAGAATCATTTAAAAAATTTGAACGTCCTGATATTCTGTATATTTCAAAATATTCAACTGAAAGTGCAGCAAAAAAAGCTTTAGTTAAACAAAAAATTGATGGATATTTAAAAATTACACCAGATAACAATCACTTGAAATTTACCCTTTGTAATACTAATCAAAGCAATGAAATTAATATTGAAGCGATTCAAATGGCTATAAATCAAATTAATTTAATACTTCAAACTGAATCCTTAAAACTTTCTCCATTAGCTATACAACAAATTACGACGACACCTAAACTTGATCAGAAAACCAGTATTGTTAGAAATAACCATTTAGTGACTCAAAATCAAAATAGGATAATGACTAAGGCAACAATAGTAATGGGTATTTCTTTTCTGCTTTGTTTATTATTACTATGTTTTATGTCGCAAATAGCTACTATTATTGGGCGCGAAAAAGGAGAAAGAGTTATGGAAATTATTTTGTCCAGTACAGAGGCTAAATGGCATTTTTTAGGAGAAGTTGGTGGTATCTTTTTAACGATGTTGAGCGTAATTGCAGTTTATTTTTTATTTGCAATTGTTGTGGTTTTGAAATTTCATCAAAAAGTTTTTTTTAAAAACATGTTTCCTGGATTAACTTGGCAGCTTTTTCTTAGCCCAGAAATTATTTTTACTATTTTATTTGGATTGACTGGTGCTTTTCTTTATCTGGTTTTAGCAGCAACTTTAGGAGCATTAGTTAATAATGTTGAACAAGTTAGCCAAGCAATTATTCCTTTAATGATTCCAGCAATGATTTCTTACTTTTTGATGATAGGATCTTTTATTAAAATCACACCTTTCATAAGAATCTGTGCCTATATTCCGCTTTTTTCTAATTCATTAATGCCAACTATGTTAGTCATGGGAAAAGCATCTGAATTACAGGCAGTAATATCCTATTTAATTTGTTTGGGATTCACGATTTTAATGTCATATTTTTCAATTGGAATGTATCGTTCTAATGTTTTGGTTTATTCTCAAAAAGGGATTTGGTCTGCTTTAAAATCAGCACTAACTTTTCATAAAACGATTAAAGTACATAGTTAATGTAGGGAAAAATGTTAGAAAATAAATATGGTGAATTAACTAAAACCTTATTAAAAATTGGTCAGATAATGATTGAAAGTGGAGCTGAAACATCAAGAGCTGAAGATACAATGAAGAGAATTGCTAAAAAAGCAGGTATTCGTAAATTAGATGTTTATACTACTTTAACTGGAATTGTTATTGGGATAAATGAAGTTGATAGTACTGGTGTCGTTCAGATTTATAGGCGAGCGACTAATATGGAAAAGGTTGTAGCCATTAATGATTTATCTCGTCAATTTACTGGAGGTAAAATTAATTTTGATCAACTTAAAGCTGGTGTCCAAAACGTAGATCATTATGTTCCAGATTTTCAATGGTGGCTCAAAGCAGCAGCTGCCTTTATTATTAGTGGTGGATTAATGATGTTATTTTCACCTTCAACAGCAAATTGGGAAGATTTTATTCCAGCAGGTTGTATTGGAACAATTGGATTTTTAATTTCATTTTTTTTACATCGATTTTATCAAATGCAATTTATTAGTGATTTTGTTGCTTCTATGGTGATTGGTTTTTTGGCAGTAACCGCTTTAAAGTTACATTTGATTATTAGTTTTCAGGGAGTAATTATCGGTTCAGTAATGCCTTTAGTTCCAGGTATTATTATTATGAATGGTTTAAGAGATATGATTTCAGGGCACTTATTAGCAGGGTTTGCCCGGAGTATAGAAGCAGTTTTAACCTTTGTATTTATTGGTGCCGGTGTTGGTTTGGTTTTGAGGTTTTTCGGCTAATGAAATTGTTTATAATTAATGTAGCTTTGAGTTACTTAGGTAGTTTGAGTTTTGGAATTATAAATAATGTACCTCACCGTCTACTGAATTGTGCAGGAATTACCGGTGTTTTTGGGTGGTTAGTTTATTTAGCATGCAAAGGAATGCATTTAGGTAGTTTTGTTTCAAATTTTATGGGATCACTTGTTATTGGCCTTTTAAGTTATGTTTTTGCTCGATATAAAAAAGTTCCAATTTTAAATTTTAATGTTTCTGCATTAATTTGTTTGGTTCCAGGAGCTTTATTTTATGAGGGAATTTATGATACAGTTTTTAAAGGTGTTGCTGTAGGAATGAATATTGTTGTTAAAGTGATGATTGTAATTTTAGCTTTAGCAGTCGGTACAATGTTAAGCCAATTAATTGATGAGGCATTAAAACGGTTAGAAAAAAAAATTAAGTCTTGATTTCAAATAGTTTTCTGATAAAATGAGATCTGTGCGATGAGTCGATAAGATCTGTATGGATCTTTCAGCAGGTTGCTTGATATCCTCGGGAAGAGGGAGCAAGGATTTGAAATCTCCTTAACTTAAAATAGTTAAGGCCTGCAATTAGTTCAAACCTTGGGTTTGAACTTTTTTTTTAGAAAAACCAAGTTTATAGTTATTGAGGTAAGAACATTTGAAAATTTTAGTTGCAAAAGCCAGTGAATTAATTGAAGATGGCGACTTTAATTTAGTGCAACATGATTTTTTGTGGCAAGAGTTTGAAGACCAGTTTGCAAATCTTATTAAGAAATCTTTAGTAATTTTAAAAGATAATTTTGAAAAAAATCAATTAGCACTTGTGGAAAATCAAATAACTGATTTAGATAATCTTAAAGTAAATCTCTTTACAAATATAATTAATTTGCCATATTCTTATGCCAAAAAATACGTTGACTTTTTTGAGGATGGAGCTGAAGTTCCTATAAAATTTTATTTTTCCGTAGCTTCACCTTATGTTAATAAATCAAAACTATGGATTGAGGAAATTAATGAAAAAACTGCTAATTGGCAAAAAATTTTAGAACTTTTGTCGCAAGCTCACCAAAATATGATGGAAGAACAGGAAAAATTGGCTGATGAAAAAAGTATTAAAGAATAGTTTAATTGGTGGTGCAATTTTTTTAATTGCATTGGTTGTTTTTTGTGGTTCTTATCTTGTATCTTCTAAGCTTAAAGTTCATCGAGATGCTAAGCGAATTCAAAATATGTATTCTTTATTTATGAATAAAGGCAAATTACATACGGAAAGACATGCTTATACATATTTGACGAAAGTTGGTAAGCAGAGATTAAATAATGATCTTTCATTTAATCAAAAAAAATTACCGGCTGATACTTTAACCGCTTTTTCTGAGGAAAATTTAGTTTTAGTTCCTTATCATTATCAAGGAACGGTTAAGTTACCTAAAAATCCTCAAAAAGGTAAAAGACTATATTTTAAAGTTCCCTTTCCTGTTACTGTAAGTTCTAATTTAATTATGACAGTTTATTATAATGGAAAAGCTGTTGATTATGATTCTACTAATGTATTAGTAAAAAATAAGAAAAAAGAAAATTATTGTTATATTTATTTAGGAGAGAGCACTGACGAAGAAGGTAAATTAATCAAAGATTTACAAGAAATTCATAAACAAGCAGGACAGATGGTAAATTTTGAAATTAACAATGTAGAACAAATTAGTGAAATACCACACCGTCGCGAATTATTAAAACATCCTAATTTATTTTATTCGGCTACTGAATTATTAAATAAGCCAGAAATTTCTTTAACTGTTGGTTATCATGTTAAACATCCTAAATTTACAGTAATGTTACGTAATTTTGATAGTGATAATTTAAAAATAAAAATTGTTAGCAACAAAATTAATAATTATGAAAGAAAAATAAAATTAAAACTAGAACCTCAAGGGAAACTTTTATCTAGTATAAAAAATGACTTAAAGCATAATTATCAAGTAAACTTGTTATATAATGGATTAGTAATAAAAAATAAATATTATATAACCAATAATTTGGCGGCGTTATCGAACTATAATCATGGAAAATAACAAGAAAAAATTAAAAAAACAGTGTCCAATTTGTGGCATAATTCTAGATGCTTCAGTAGATTATTGTCCTAACTGTGATTCTTATGTGGGCGATGTATCTCTACTACAGGAAAAACCGGTTGATAATTCAACTGGTAAAAATTTAGATGCGGTTAGTCAAGATAATACTAACCATCTTAGAAACGATTTTGAAAAGCTTGATACGATTATTAACGAAAATAAAAAAGATCAGAGTAAAGTTACTCTAGATCAGTTAAAAAAAATTTTATCAGCTAATGGTGAAAAAATTACTAGAGATGATTTTGACGCTACTAATAATAATCTGCAAGTTAATCAATCAAAATCATCAATTACTCCATCGGTTAATGATAAAATCAAATCTGAATCTTTGAATAAAGCTGTTCCTAAACGTGGACACCATAGTCATTTATTTAAAGAACATAAAGAAAAGGATTCAATATTTAATAAAACTAATCATCAAGTATCGAGCAATACTAAAATATCAAAAGCTATTTCCTCTAAAACCGAATCAAAAACAACTAATGCAGATAAAGATGTTATTTATGCATCTCAACAATCTCAAATAAGAAGTTCAAGTAAATTAAATTTAAATCAAGATCAGAAAAAAGCAAATGAGAAAAATTCACCAACACCTTTTTTTGGTAAATTAGGAGAATTTGTACTCAATTCATTCAAACATCCATCAAGGAAAGTTAGAAAAAATTTAGGCTTTAGTTGGATATTTGTTTTTGGTTTAGAAATTGTATTAATAGTGTTTTCCATACAATTGATTTATAACAGTGGTTTTCAAATGGTTCATACTCAACAAAATCCTCAATGGGGAAAAGCAATAATGTCTGCTTTAACTATCGGCAAAAAATATACCATTTTATGGCCTTTGCTATGTTTTTTAGGGATTTACTTTGTAAGTATTATTAGTGGATTATTTGTAAATAAATTCTTAATTAGAGCACAATCTTTTTCAATTAATTATTTTTTGAATCAAGTAGCCCGTTGGTCTATGATAATACTACCCTTGAGTATTTTAGTATTTATTTATTCATTATTTAATAATCCTTTTGTAACGAAATTTAGTTTAATAATTATAACTCTGATTCCGGAGCTTTTAATATTAGCGATAGTGTTATATATAGTACAATTAAGAGGAAATTTAGTTTGTGATCGAATCTATTTAATTTTAGGTTATAGTATTTTTACTATAGTTATTGATTATGGATTACTATATCCATATTTGATTAATTTTGTTCAAGCTTTTAATTCGCTGACTTTTTAATTCAGATATAAAAAACTAACCATTAAAAATGGTTAGTTTTTTTGCTCGATCTTATTTCAAGTTTTATAATTAAATAGTTAACTGATGCCGTTTAGCAGATTCGAACTGCTGACCCCCACCTTACCACGGTGGTGCTCTACCTGCTGAGCTAAAGCGGCAATGAATCTAATTTATCAAAAACTGACTTTACTGTCAATCAGAAAAGAGGAAAAATGGTAAAAATTGCATTAACGGGGGATCGTCCCACAGGTAAACTTCATTTAGGACACTATGTGGGATCGTTAAAACAGAGAATTAACTTGCAACATGAAGTTGATCGTAATTTAGTAATGATCGCAGATATGCAAGCTTTAACTGATAATGCGAAAAATCCGGAAAAAATTCGTAATAGCATAATGAATGTAGCTCTAGATTATTTATCAGTAGGTATTGATCCAAATGTGTCTACGATTTTTATACAGTCTCAAATACCGGCTTTAAATGAATTAACAATGATTTATCTCAATTTGGTGACTGTTGCTCGATTGGAACGTAACCCAACCGTTAAAAGTGAAATAAAACAGAAAAAATTTGATCAAAGTGTACCAGCAGGATTCTTAATATATCCTGTCTCAGAAGCGGCAGATATTACAGCTTTTAAAGCCAATTATGTTCCTGCAGGTGATGACCAAGAGCCAATGATTGAACAAACACGAGAAATTGTTCGAACTTTTAATCATACTTATAAAAAAGAGGTTTTAGTGGAACCTAAAGGTATCTTTCCTCCTAAAGGGCAGGGGCGTATTCCTGGAATTGATGGTAATGCTAAAATGAGTAAATCTTTGGGTAACGCGATTTATTTGACAGATAGTGCTGATGAAGTTCAAAGAAAAGTAATGTCAATGTATACAGATCCTAAGCATGTTCATATAGATGATCCAGGGTCTATTGAAGGTAACGTGGTTTTTACTTATTTGAATATTTTTGATTCAGATGTTGAACAAGTTGCTAAATTAGAAACTCAATACCAAAAAGGTGGTTTGGGTGATGTCAAAATAAAAAAACGTTTAATAGAAGTATTAAATAGTTTTTTAGATCCTATTCGCCAAAAACGAGCGGACTATGCGAAAAATATTGACTATGTTGAACATGTTCTTCAAGATGGCAGTAAAAAAGCTAATGAATTAGCTAATAAAACTTTAAAAGAGATGCGGGACGCAATGGGCATTAATTACTTTTAAAGTAAAATTTAAAGGATTGTTAAGATCAATTGATATTGAATGAGGAAAAAAGGATGTTGTGGGCTAAAATTCAAGTTATCACTACAAATGAAGCAATTGAAGCTGTTAGTGTGATCTTAGAAAAATTTGGGGGAAAAGGAGTTGAAATTGATGATCAAACTTCTAATAATCTTCAAGGACTAAAAGAAAATGTTAAAAATTTAGCTCCTAATGCGTGTTCTGTAACTACCTGGATTCCAGAAAATCCTGATTTAGACATTGAACAAATTAAACATGAAATAAATAATTTAACTAAATATGGGTTAAATCCTGGGAAAGTTAAAATTTATTTATCATTAGAGGATGATGTTGATTGGAATCAAGAATGGAAAAAATATTATTCACCAATAAAGGTAACTCATGATTTAGTTATTATTCCCTCTTGGCAGAAAGAAAAATACCAAAAAGATTCTCGAATAAAAATTTATATTAATCCTGGTATGGCCTTTGGTACTGGTGATCACCCGACTACAATCTTAACTTTACAAGCATTGTTAATGGCTTTTCAAAAGGGAGATCAGGTTTTTGATGTAGGTAGTGGTAGTGGCATTTTATCAATAGCAGCGGTAAAAATTGGTGCAAGGAAAGTTCAGGCTAGCGATGTTGATGAATCTACATTAGAAAATGCGAAGGAAAATTTGAGTTTAAATCAAGTAGAGGATGAGGTTGTTTTGTCTATTGGTGATCTTTTAAATAATCAAAAGCAAAAAGCTGATTTAATCGTTGCTAATATTTTAGCAGAAGTGCATTTTAAATTGATTCCTCAATTAAAGGCGCATTTAAATCCTCAAGGACGAGTTATTTTAGGAGGAATTATTAATGATAAATTGGCGCCTGTTATTGAAATTTTACAAGATAATAATTTTATAGTTAAAGAGAAATTAATGATGAAAGAATGGGTCACTTTAATTGTGGAGCCAGTTAGTTAATGCAACGAATTTTTATTAAAAATATCAAATTACCTTTAAAATTTCAATTGATAGGATCAGAATATCACCACTTAATTGAAGTTTTACGTTTAACTTCAGGTAAATTTATTGAAATTGTTGATTTAAATGGAGAAATAGGACTTTATCAGTTAGCTAAAATCAACTTGGCATCAAAAACTGCTGAAGCTATTTTTTTTCAAAAAAAAATTCAAAAAAATGAACTACCAATAATTGTAACTTTGATCTGTGCTTTAACTAAAGGCAAAAAAATTGAAGAAACAGTAGAAAAAGGTACAGAATTTGGAGCTAGTAATTTTATTTTTTACCCTTCTCAATACTCACCTATTAAATTTTCAAATTCTTGGGCACAAAAAAAAGAGATGCGTTTAAATAAAATAGCTATTAGTGCAGCAAAACAGTCTCATCGTACAGTTATTCCTAAAGTCCACATTCAAGCTCATTTGCCATTCGACAAACTTGAAAATAAACCTAAGTTTTTGGCTTATGAAAAACAAGTTGCTTCTGAATCAACTTTAAATTTGGCGCTAGCAAAATTAAAATTTCAAAGTGAAGTTTGTTGTGCTTTTGGTCCTGAAGGAGGCTGGACACCATTGGAAGTAAAAGATTATCAACGTCATGGCTTTCAGACTATTTCGTTAGGAAATCGAATTTTAAGAGCTGAAAATGCCCCCTTATTTTTTTTAAGTGTATTGTCATTTTATTTTGAAATGTAAATTTAATTGGAAAAATATACGCTATAATGTATAGAAATACTGGATAAAAACTTGCAATTGGGGATTAATAATTATGGTTAAAACAAAAAATTTTACAAGTGATGATGTTATTAAAATGTGTCGAGGATACATGAATGAAGAGCATGTTGCTAAGGTTAGTAAGGCTTATACCTTCGCTGAATACGTTCATCGTGGACAAAAGCGGCGTTCAGGGGAACCTTATATTATTCATCCCACTCAAGTTGCCGGAATTTTAGCCGAATTAAAAATGGATCCAGATACAGTGAGCTCAGGATTTTTGCATGATGTGGTAGAAGACACAGGCGTTACAGTTGAAGATGTGGAAACCTTATTTGGTTCTGATGTGGCACAAATTGTTGATGGATTAACCAAATTATCAAAAGTTAAATATGTTGCACATAAGGATGAATTAGCTGAAAATCATCGCAAGATGTTGCTGGCAATGGCAAAAGATTTACGCATTATTATGGTAAAATTAGCAGATCGTTTGCATAATATGAGAACATTGCAGTATCAAACTCCCGATCGTCAGCAAGCAATTTCTAATGAAACCTTAGAAATTTTCGCTCCTTTAGCGGATCGTTTGGGTATCAGTGCCATTAAGTGGGAATTGGAAGATTTATCGTTTTTATATTTAAAGCCTAAAGAATATCATAAAATAGCTAACTTAATGGATACTAAACGAGAAGAACGGGAAGGATATATTCAAGAAGCAATTGTAGCAGTTAATAAAGCTCTAGCCGAATTACATCTTAATTATGAAATTTATGGTCGACCAAAACATATTTATTCAATTTATAAAAAAATGGTCAATAAAAACAAACAATTTGATGAACTTTACGATTTATTGGCCTTAAGGATCATTACTCAAACAGTTCAAGATTGCTACGCAGTTTTAGGAGCGGTTCATACAGAATGGCGGCCGATTCCAGGGCGCTTTAAGGATTATATTGCTAGTCCTAAAAAGAATCTTTATCAATCACTTCATACAACGGTAATTGGTCCTGGAACTAAACCTTTAGAAATACAAATTCGTACAAGAAAAATGCACGAAATTGCTGAATTTGGTGTTGCTGCTCACTGGGCCTATAAAGAAGGTGAAACTGAAAAGGTTAAAGTTGATGCTACTGGTAAAAAACTTGATCTTTTTCGTGAAATTTTAGAAATTCAAAATGAATATGAAGATGTTAACGCTAATGACTTTATGGCAACAGTTAAAGGCGATTTGTTCTCTGATCGGGTATATGTTTTTACCCCAAAAGGTGATGTTTATGATTTACCTAAAGATTCAGTACCACTAGATTTTGCTTATTTAGTTCATACTGAAGTTGGTAATCATGCGGTTGGTGCAAAAAGAAATGGTAAAATCATTCCTTTGGATACACCATTAAAAAATGGTGATATTATTGATATTATGACCGCTTCGCAGGCTAAACCAAGTCATGACTGGCTAGATATGGTCAAAACTACTAGAGCTCGTAATAAAATTCGACGTTATTTTAAAAGTCAAGAGAGAACTGAAGATATTGAAGCTGGTCGTCAACAGTTAGAAAGTTATTTAATAGAACATAATTTTAATCCCAAAGAATTCATGACAAAGGATGCGTTAGCTAAAGTTGGTAGTAAGTTTCAAGGATTTGGAGCTGAGGAAGTTTTAGCTGCGATTGGTTACGGTGAGTTATCACCACAAATTATTGCAAATCGCTTAACTGAAAGTTATCGACGCCAGCAGCTTAAAGCTGCTGAAGATCAAAAAATTTCGGAGATGTTAAAGAATCATCAATCAACTTTCAATAAAGGAAGTATCGATCAAGATACTGGCGTTTATATCGAAGGAGTTGATAATCTTTTAGTTCATTTAGCTCGTTGTTGCACTCCAGTTCCTGGAGATCCAATAGTTGGATATGTTACTCAGGGTCGTGGAGTTACTGTTCATCGTGAAGACTGTACTAATGTTATTAAAAATAATAATATGCAACAGCGCCTGATAGAAGTTTTTTGGGGGAACCCTGGTAGTCGTAATGTTCTTTACCACACAGATTTAGAAATTTATGCTTATAATCGCAATGGAGTATTGAAAGATGTGATTCAAGAACTAAATGTTTTAGCTAAAGGGTTGGGTAATATTAATGCACGAGTTAGCGCCGATGATAAAACAGCCACAATTGAAGCAGTTGTGAAAGTTTATAATTTAACAAATTTAAAGCAGTTAATGGAAAGTTTAAAGAAAGTTCCGGATGTTTATTCGGTAGTAAGAGCAAATAAATGAGGGTAGTTTTAACTACAGTAAAGTCAGCACAGGTCAAGGTTTCAAATCAACTAATTAGTGAAATTGGTCGGGGATTTTTATTATTAATCGGCATCGAACAAACAGATACTGAAGCAGATGTTATGAAAATTACTGATAAAATCAGTAAAATTAGAACTTTTCCTGATAGTCAAGATAAAATTAATTTAAGTTTAAAAGATATTAACGGTGAAATTTTGGCTGTATCACAATTTACTTTAATGGGATCTGTTAAGAAGGGTAATCGTCCTAGTTTTATTGAAGCAATGGCTTATGATAAAGCTAAAGTTCTTTATGAATACTTTTTAAAAAGGCTAAAAAATTTAGGCTTTAAAACTTTACCTGGAAAATATGGAGCTCATATGGAGGTAAGTTCAATTAATGATGGCCCATTTACCTTAGTTTTACAAAGTAAACATGGGGTTTTAATTTAGATTAGAGATTTGTAAATGAATTTTAATAAAAAATTTTCCAATTTTATATGGGATTTTGATGGGACACTATTTGATACTTATCCAATTTATGATCGTGCTCTTCAAAATGCAATTTTTCAATTAAATCAACAAGAATTATCTCGAGATTCTATTGAATTAATAGTTAGAACAACTTCCATGCATGAAGGAATAGTTTATTTGGCTACTAAACTAGGTTTATCGGAAGCAAAAATTCAAAAAATATATGAATCTTGGGTTAGTGCGAATTTGTTAAAAGCTAAACCATTTCCAGGTGCTTCAATAACTCTAAGTCAAATTAAAACTCAAAACGGACAAAACTTTCTAATTACCCATAATGATAATATGGCTTTGCAATTATTAGATAAATTTAATCTTAGCAAAATGTTTACTGATTTTATTTTTGGTAATAGTGGTTTTAAACGTAAACCAGATCCTGAATCTTTAAATTATCTTCTTAAAAAGTACCAACTATCTAAAAAAAAGACCGTCTATATTGGTGATCGTTTTTTAGATGTTGCGGCAGCTCATAATGCCAATATTGCCAGTGCTTTTTTTGCTCCAAATAACTTAATAACAGTTTCAGAAGCTGAGATTAAAATAACTACTTTAAATGATTTATTGAACTATTTAAAGTAGTTAGCTAATCCATCAACTATTTTTGAAGTTAATTGTTCCCGGTAGTAAGGTTTTTTAATTAATGTGAAATCGTGATCGTTATTAATATAACCAAGTTCAATTAAGATGCTTGGATAAAAACTATCTCTTAAAACTTCATAATTGCCAAAAGCGACACCACGATTAGTAGTTTTTAGATGTTTAAATTGGGTTGAAATACTTTGCGCTAAAGGTAAATCATTTTTTCGAGAATAATAATAAGTTGTAATTCCTTCAGCTTGGTTAGCTTGAGGAGAAGAGTCTAAGTGTAAACTAATAAAAGCGTTAGGACGTACTTGGTTTGTCATTAATACTCTATCTTCTAATTTTACCGAATTGTCATCATCACGTGTCATGATTACCTTTACGCCACGTTGGGCTAATTTTGCTTTTAATTCACGAGCGACTAATAGCGTATATTTTTTTTCGTAATGGCGACTATTATTAGCTTGTGCTCCAGGATCATTTCCTCCATGTCCGGCGTCGATAACAATAGTGGTTTGCGCTAAACTTTTGGGTCGATAAATGGTAATTGGTGTAGGGATTTCGGTTGTTACAAATTGACGTATAACGTAACCTTCGGTATTTTGGGCGTCTTTAATTTTATAGAAATTACCTTGGGTACCTAAAACTTTTAATTTTTCTCGTTGTTTGAGTGATTTTAGAACTGTTGAATTAAGATCTGGATTTCGGTGAATTTTGGTATTTGGTTCTAAGACATAAGCATCATTTAATGTGTTTTCATTATTGTTTTTTAAATCATCTGTTAAATCAAACAAACGATTATTAACCCAACCGACTTTTCCATCTATAATAATTTGACTCCAAGAACTTTTACTATAGACAATATTAATTTTATCACCTTGATTAAGAATTTTAATTATTGGGCTGTTTGTATTGGAATATAACCTCACGTTAGTTTGATTAGTGTTAATCACTCCAGTAGTTTTCATTGTAGAATCAATTTCAGTTGCATCTGTTAGCCAACTGGCAATCCATCCGAGCTTGTCACCATTTAGGCGTACTAAATACCATCCATTTTTCTCTTGTAAAATTGGAATCTGTTCACCACTTTTTAATTGTCCGATTACGTTATACGAAAGCATCGGACCAGTTCGAACATTAACAATTTTAGCTTTAATTCGAACAACTTTAGGTACGGCTAAAGCATAAGTTGCGGCAAATCCAAAAAAGATTATGAATATAAAAAATATATTAGTGTAATTTTTTTTTAAAAAATCAACTATTTTTTTAATCATTAGTAAATTTCTTTAAGTTTATATATGAAAGATAAAAAAGCTTGAGTAAAATTTGGACTATTTAATCCAAGGTAATAATTTCTATTAATAGTATATCAAATAACTAAATTTAATATTTAATAGTTTGTAAGAAAATTGACAAATTAATGCATCTTTTTTTTAAAACAAATAAAATATAAATTTCTATTTTTAAATATTATTGGGTGTTTACCGATCCTTATTTATTTAATGTACTTTCGAGCATTTTGAACATAGGAAAGTACTTCACGGTTCTTTGTATATTTCATCATGTTTTAGCTGGCGAAGTAGTAAATACATTTTTACTATTAAACTAAGCGATAAAACATTCCTGTTACTTTTTAAACTACTTTATTTTTTGACATTATAAAGTATTACCATTTAAGAAAGTATTAACTAATGGTATCAATGAATCAAGAAATGTAAAGACTAGTCAAAATCCATATGTAACAAAAAGAGTTAATAAGATGAGATTGTACTAATTTCAAATTATCGGATCTGTATCTTTACTTCTAACACTCTAATTAACAATAACTTTAAACTGTTCTATTTTAATTAAATTTTCTTGTCGGCTCTTCTGACAATAAAGGAAATTTTTTAATTATGTTTTTTCTCATTAAAATGTTTCTTATTTCTACAGATGGGGTATAACGTCTATTTTTTAGCATATTCATTACACTCTTAGTTCGCAAATGGTATTACTCTATGTTTTCATATTTTTCTATTCAAAAATCGGTTCGAGATATTTCTTAATAAATTCTATTCGGTCTGTTACATTTGGAGCAAAGAGAGAAGTAATTGAAACAACCATGTTATACTTTGAATTAACATATATAACATTTCCGCCATCTCCAATTGCTGCAAAAGAGCGCTTCTTTTCGTCTAAAACCCACCATAAATATCCATACTTGAGATTTTTCTCTTTCAATTTACTATGTTCAATTAAACTTTCATCAACCCACTTTTTTGAGACAATTTGTTTTTCTTTCCAATTTCCGCCATTCAAATATAACTGTCCTAATTTAAGCATATCCCTAGCTGTCAAAGTTAGTCCCCAACCAGCTGAATTTAAACCTTTTGAATCAGCAACCCACCCACTTATAGTAGTTGCTTTGTTGAATGCTAGTTGTTCTTCTTTGTTTTGAAACGTAATGCTTTTTTCAACTTCAATACTTAATGGTTTAAAAAGAGTTTCTTTCGCAAAATTAAGTACAGATTGTCCTGTTATTTTGACAAGAATTCCAGATAAAATATCAGGTCCAATGAGCGGGGTATATCTAAATCGTCCAATCTGTTCATTGCCACCTAGTAAATTAAGTGAAAATTCCGCCCAATCAGAGCTTGTAAAATATTCCGTATATGGGCTTATTTTATACTTATATGGAGCTGTCATTGTCAACAAATTTTCTAGGGTAATATTTTGTATATTTTTTTCACTTTTTTTTACTTTATAGTTTGGAAAAAAATTAATTATTTTTTGATGAACACTATTTATATAATTTCTATCGAGAGCAATTCCAATCAACATTGAAATAATGCTTTTAGTTACTGAATAAACATGAATATGACTACTTTTGGAGCATTCATTAAAATATTTTTCGTAAAGTATATCTTTGTTTTTGGAAACTACAATGCCTGTAATATTTTTATATTTATTGTGAATCATATTTTCTAAAACTGAAAATTTTGTTTCATTCATTTAGAGTTTTCCTTTTTTCTTTCTAATTGGATAGTAAATTTCAGTAATTAAATTCATCTCGGTTAGTTACTTTAGTGGGATCTGTTATATACACTTCAAATAAAGCACTTGAACACTCATAGCCTTCTTTTTGTGCCCATTTTATCTGTTTTGTATATACTGAAGTTAGTTCCGTATATTCTCCCTTAATTACTGTTTTCAAACATAAACCTGCATTGAAATCTCTTGTTCCTGTTGTAAATTCTTTTACTGGAATTGCAAATTCTGTATCTAAGCCAAAGGAACTAAATTCTTCATCATGGAACAATACCATTGGTGGTGACGCAACCGTTAAATTATTTCTTTGTATTCTATTAAATAATTTTTTAAAACTATTTATATATTCATCTTTGAATTCATTTTGATGAACCATTTTTCTTATAGATAAAATATGCTTCATCGGAACTTCAACGTATTGGATATCAATATCATCAAAATACGACATGATAGATTTTCCACTTTTCAAAAGATTCATATCTTTTTCTATCTGTTTAATTGTTTTCTCAAATTTTTTAATTTTTTTATCAATTTTTTTTCTTTTTATCAGAAGTCATGAATATAATATTTCTTCCTGAAATTCTTTTACTTCAAGAATAGTTTTTATATCTTCTAAAGAAAAATCATAAGACTTTAATCGGTTAATAAATAACATAGTTTCTAATTGTTCAACAGAATAATATCGATATCCATTTTCAGGGTTAATTTCACTGGGAAATATAAGACCTATTTCTGCATAATAACGAAGTGTTTTTGTAGACACTTTGCATATCATAGAGAATTCTCCAATAGATAACATAAAATCCCTCCTTATCTCTTAGTCATATTTAATGCTTTGTCCTAAGGGTAAAGTCAATCTGATATTTTCATATAACTTCTTGTATACTGTGACAATACAATGATTAAAAAAAATTATCCATAGAAAAATATTAAAAATAAACTTATAAATATAACGCAACTTATTTTATGAACTTGTCGGAAATTACTTAGTAATCTTCCAATTATTTTCCATATTTTTAAGCGTTAAAACTAAATTTTGATACCTGGTTGTCTTGGTCGGTTAGTCGAGATATTTTACTGCTAGTGATAGTACAACTTGATTTTCTTTCGATTATAAATAGAATTTACAAGTTCTTGAAAGACATAATTTTTTCTTATTGGGGTTAAAATTTGTCATATACATAATGAAAAACTGATTAACTGTTACAGTAGGATAAAGTTTGAAGAAGTGTTAAAGGTTCGAATAGCCATTTTATAGCATTGGTACTAACACATTAATTCACTCAATTCTAACGGTCGTCAAATTCTACATGCTTTTACCATGTTCCATATTTTTATCTATCTTTTTTACTTTTATAATTGAATTTTAATTGTAATTTTTTGAATGGCGTGCATGATAAGAACAATTTTTGGCTTATTTTTTATGTTTCTGTAACATTACTTTTTGGCAAATTAGGTAAAAAAATAGATACCTCTTTTGAAGTATCTACCTTTACAAATTCAATTTTTCATTAGAAGTTTTTGCCTCTTCACGGTTTAGTAGTAAATTATTAGCAAAATTGATTGTTTCCAACCTTGATGAGGTGTGATAAAGTCTAGCGTTTATGTGGATAACTAGATTTTTTAACTATTTTTTATTTAAAATTAACTATTTGATCTACTGTAGCTTGTTGCCATTTGCGATCGTAAAAATGGTTGTTTAACTGATAATGTGGTGGACGATGATGATTTTCTAGAAATGGTCCAACGGCACTATCAAAGTATAGCCAACCACGCCAACCTAAATGGATAGTATCAGTCATAAAAAATGGAATATCACCATCATTTGATAAATCTACAATATGATTAAATCCTTGAGATTTAAGCTGAAATTTAATTTTAGTAACAGCGTTTTGAATTTCTTGTTGAGATAGTCCAGTGTATTTTTGCCACTGTTGATTAACCGGTGGTAACACAAAAATAACATCTGTGTTATTTTTAGCAAAAGTTTCTAAAACAGCTTGAAAATCAGCATATTCTGGTGACTTAGTGAATTTTTCTTTAGCTTGAAATCCTTTAAATCGTTTAACCTTTTTGGCAATTTGTTTACGATAAAATTTATCACTAATTCCAAAGCGATTATTACTGGTATTTTGTTTACCTAATTCACCAGCTAAATCATAAATTTTATTATAATCATAAGTTGGTGGTAACTGTTTAGTACATAATTTAATTTTGTTTTCATTACGATTAGAAATATAAATAGAAGAAAATAATCGATCTTCATTTAAAAGTAACTGATGACGCATTTTTATATATAATAACTGAAACTTAGTTGGCTTTTTTCCGTTCTCTATTCGCGTAAAAGTTTGATGAAGAACATGATCAGAATTAGGATCTAGTAATTGACTAAATCTTTTAGCAATATATTGATCCTTTGGAGTTTGACTTTCATTTAAAAGCCATTCAGTAGCCTCTAAGGGGGAGTAATAAAAGTTAAATGCATCTTTTCTAATGCCTTTAGGGACGAACCATTGTGGTGAAATTGAATAAACCGCTTTTTTATTTTTTAAATTATTTGTAATTGTTTGCATATTTAAAAAATGAACCAGCGATTGAGTTCCTTTAGCTCCTAACAAGAACGGACGGTAATTCCGATTATATTTTTCAGCTAAAACTGCAGGGTGCATCGGATCAAATCTTGACCATTCAGAAGAGCCAAAAAAAGCTACATAATCATTCTGACCTAGTGCTTGTTCTTTGATTCTTTTGCCTTTTATAATTTTATGATCTAAAGAAACAGCGGCTTTTTTTTGATCATCGTTGCTAACCTTTTTTAAACCATAATTAAATGGAGAAATCAGTAAAAGAAAAATAATTAGTAACGCAAAAATAATCGGACCGAATATCTTGAAGAGTTTTTTAAACATTATTGAAGTGTACCATTAACCCGATCAATAATCTTGTTCGGAGTATCCCATTGTGAACGTTCAAATTCTGAAATTTGAACATCAATTCCTAATTTTTCTTGTAATTGTAATAACATTTCTACTGTAGCCATAGAATCCATTAAAGCAGTATCGAATAGATTAACATCCATTTGATCAGATAGATCAGTTCCAGTAATATCCTGTAACACTGACAGAACTGTTTCTTTAATTTTGCTTTTTTCCATTGTTTAACTCCTTTTTTATTTTGGTATAAACCATAATTTGTCTAAAAATCCTGAAAAAATTAAAAAACTAAAACAAACTACATGAGCTGTTAAAAATATAGCCAAATACTTTGTTGCTCGGTTATGAGGTAACTTATTTGGATGTTGTTTTTTAAATCTTAACCAGGCATCATTAATGACAATAGCAAAACCATGGAATAAACCATAAACAATATAGTACCACGTTAAGCCATGCCAAAATCCCATCAATAACATATTTAAAATATAGGTAATGTTTGCCGCAGTAATTCGGGATTTAAATGTCTTTTTCTTCATAAACATAAAAAGTAAACGCATATAAACATAGTCCCGAAACCAAAATGATAAACTCATATGCCAACGATTCCAAAAATCTTTAATATTCAATGACTGCCAAGGACGATTAAAATTCATTGGAGTTTTTACTCCCATGATATAAGAAGTTCCTACAGCAAAAAGACTATAACCAGCAAAATCAAAAAATAAATCGGCAGAGTAAACATACATTACACCTAATAAAGACCATGATAGTCCAAGAAAGTTATGACGTTGCGCTAATGCAGCAGCTTGGACTTCGGGTAAAAGTAAAGTACCGAAAATATATGCAAGAATGAATTTATAAAGAAATCCAATAAAAATATAATGAATTCCTTTTTTAATCATTTCTAAGTATTCATCTTGTTTTGGAACTTGCTCGTAATCTTTAATGAAGCGACGGTAACGATCAATAGGCCCTGAAGAAATTGTTGGAAAGAATAATAAAAAAGGTAAGAATTGAGAAAGTTTTAGTTGTTTTATTACTCCGTCACGAGTTTCCATAACTGTTTGTACTACTCTAAAGGTGAGATAACTTATTCCAAGAAAACCTATAAGTGAAAGTTTTTGATTATGAATTGCTGTGGCAATTTTAACCAATGCTAAAGGTAAAATTGTAAGAAAAATTGTAAAGTAAAAAACTAATTGATTGTTTTTTCGTTTCCGATAATAAAGATAACCAAATGTAAGACAGGTTTCATAAATTGTATAGATAATTAAAGCTATTCCTTGTTTCCAGGAAGGACCACCAAAAGTTAAAAAGAGAAAAAATAAAGAAATCAATGATTCATATATATGGATTTTTTTACCATGTAAAATAGAAATCATGATTGGTAATAATGCTATAAATAAAATGAAAAAATAAAAAGGATTTTCATACGGTTGAAAAAAGATCATGAATGGTTAACCTCTTTAATAATAGCAACTAAATCTACTTTACCACTATTAGTTTGGGGTAAGGCAGTTTTATAAATTATTCGTTGCGGAACCATATATGATAACATTTCTTTTTTTAGTCCGGCCTTTATTTCTTCTGTCGCAGCAAGTTCATTGTCTTTTACATTTTTACTAGGGACAACCCAAGCTATTAGTTGTTTAACTTTATGATTTTTATCATAGACAGGAACCACTGCTCCTTGTTTGACCAGTGGTTGATGTCTCAAATGAACATTTACTTCTTCAAGTTCAATCCGATAACCGTGTAGCTTGATCTGAAAATCGGTTCTACCAAAAAATAAATATCGCCCATGTTCATCACAAGCACATAAATCTCCAGTTCGATATTGCCTAGGGTTTTTAGCGATAAAAGATGAAGCTGTTTTTTCTGAATTATTAATGTATCCTTTAGAAACGCTAGGACCAGAAATAATCAATTCACCTTTTTGGTTTTTACCAAGTTCTTTACCAGTTTGTGGATCAATAATGGTAAATTTAGTATCACTTTTGGGGACTCCAATTGGAAGACGTGAGTAGTTTTTTAAGATTTGAGTAGTAATTTCTTCCTGGGATACAGCTACAGTTGTTTCAGTTGGGCCATAAGTGTTAAAAACATGTGATTTTGGAAAACGCTGAAGGATAGTTTGAGCAGTTTTAGGTGTTAATTCTTCACCACAAAACAAAAAATGGCTTAATTCCGGTAAATTTGCTTCATTAAAATTAGGATTTAACAAACAAAGATCCATAAAAGTTGGAGTGGATACCCATACTTGAATTTTAGTTTTTGGTAAAACTTGAAAAAGTTCTTTAAAATTATCTGTAGTTTCTTTGTCTAAAGCCACTAAAGTTCCACCTTTAGCTAAAGTTGGCCCCCAATCCATAACAGAAAGATCAAAGGAATAAGGAGGCTGGGCTAGACAACGAGGTGATTTTGGTAAATTAAAATCTGAACTCAACATCCAGTTAATATAACTTAGTAAATTTTTATGAGATATTTGAACCCCCTTAGGCGTACCTGTTGTTCCAGAGGTGAAAATAATATAATAATTTTCATTTCCTTTAACTTCATGATCGATTTGATAATTATTATTCTGCTTAAAAATACTAGCTAATTGCTTTTGATTGATTGTTGTGCGATTACTAAATTGAATGTCAGGATCCGCCACATTAATTACTAATGCTGGTTTGGCAATCTCTTGAATTAAATGCAATCTAGTTTCAGGTGAATGTGAATCTACAGGTATGTAGGCATGTCCAGATTTAACAATTCCCATAAAAGTAGCAATTGTTTGAAATTTTTGGTTACCATATACAAGTATGGGCTTTTCTCGAGGTAAATGAAGTTGATCAAGATAAGCAGCTAAGTTGTCGGAATCATTCTTTAATTCAGCATAGGTATTTTGAATACCATTATTCTCGTAGACGATATCTTGTGGGTTGGTAATTCCATATTTATCAACAGTTTTTATAAAATTTGTAATCATTTTTTCCCCTTTTAAAATCCATTATAGATAAAGCCACCACCACCAACTCCGCTGTAGCTATATAAATATAATAGTATAAAAAAAATTAATGTATAAAAAAAAGTAGTAAAAATAAATCGTACAACTTCATTACTCTTGAAAGCTAACCATTTTTTCTTCATAAAAAAAACTCCTACCACATTTTAATTTATGGTTTAATGTTTGTTAAAAGTAATTTCACCTTTATATTATAGATGAAAAACTCATTTTATAAATTACAATATTGTAAGGTAAATTAAAATTTTAAACTTAATTAATTTAATAGACCTGTAAATTGAAAAATCCCTTTATTTTATTATCTCATTTTCTAACTTATTCGAATTCAATCTTAAGGCTGATTTTATTAGTTAATAAAACTTATACTTTCAAAAGTAATAGCTCTTTTTAAGTTTAAAATCAAGCAGAATGAGAAAGAGTAATTTGACAAATATCGAAGGCGTGTTTATTCTACTATTAATAGAGTTTTACAGAGATCAAGTTATTTGCTGAAAGACTTGAATTTTAAGACGTGACTTTTTTTGCAGGTTTACTGCGTTATCAAATTAAGTAATAAGTCTAGGTGGTACCGTGCAAATGCGCCCTAATTTTATTTAGTGGCGTTTTTTTTATTTTTAGTGAGGTGAAAATTGATCTATCAAAGGCCAAAAGGAACTAATGACATTTTGCCTAAAGAAGCAACTCTTTGGGAATATCTAGAAACAACTGCAAAAAGTATAGCTTGTAGATATGGTTATCAAGAAATAAGAGTTCCAATTTTTGAAAGTGAAAAATTATTTAAACGTAGTTCGGGAGAAACTTCAGATGTAGTAGCCAAAGAAATGTATGAATTTACTGATAAGGGTAATCGGCAAATGGCTTTGCGTCCAGAGGGAACAGCTGGTGTTGTGCGAGCTTATATTGAAAATAAATTATATGCTCCTGAATATGTTAAGCCCTTAAAAGTATACTATCAGGGGCCGATGTTTCGTTATGAACGTCCCCAAAGTGGACGTAGTCGTGAGTTTAATCAATTTGGTATTGAAGCATTTGGTGTTGAAGATCCTCGCTTAGATGCCGAAACTATAATTTTAGGTTGGGATATTATAGCAGCTTTAGGCATCAATCAGGTAACAGTTACTTTAAATACATTAGGTGACGCTCCTTCTCGCCAATCTTATTTAAAAGCTTTAGTTAATTATTTAACACCGTATAAAGAAGAATTATCTAAAGATTCACAAATTCGTTTACAAAAAAATCCTCTAAGAATTCTTGATTCAAAAGATGTTCATGATCAGCAAATTATTCAAAACGCACCAAAAATAACCAATTATTTAACTGATGACGCTAGAAAATATTTTGATCAAGTGCAATCTAAATTAACTGAAATGGGGATTAATTATCAATTGAATGATGATTTGGTTCGTGGATTAGATTATTATAACCATACAATTTTTGAATTAGTTTATACTGGTAAGGCATTTGGCAATAAACCTTTAACGGTTCTTGCTGGAGGTCGTTATAATCAATTAGTTGAGGAATTAGGTGGCCCTCATACTCCTGGAATTGGGTTTGGTTTAGGAGAAGAACGAATTATTGAAATCCTTCAAAAAAATGAGTCATTGGTTTCAAAATTACAGCCACAAATTGATCTTTTTTTAGTCGGAGTTGATCAATCAGTTAATGATTATATTTTTAAATTAGCTCAAGATCTTAGGGGAAAAGGAATAACTGTTGAATATGATTATATGGGGCGTTCAGTTAAATCGCAGCTAAAGTTAGCTAACCGTCAACGGGCTAAATTTACTATTGTTATCGGCGAAGATGAATTAAAAAATAATGAATTCAAATTAAAAAAGATGTGTGATGGAACAGAAATTCCTGTTAAATTGGCAGAAATAACAAAAAATATTCTAGGAGAAATATAATGGCAAAACGGACAAAATATGCAGGAGATGTGACTTTATCAGACTTAAACCAGACTGTTACTCTTAAAGGCTGGGTTCAAAAGAGACGTGACCTAGGGGCAATTATTTTTGTTGATTTAAGAGATCGTGCTGGGATTGTTCAAATTGTTTTTCGTGAAAATGCCAGTAAAGAGTTACATGATCTCGCAGTAACTTTGCGTAATGAATATGTCATAGAAGTAACTGGACAAGTTAAAAAGCGAGCTGAAGGAGAAGCTAATCATCATCTGAAAACTGGAGAGATTGAAATTGAGGTAAGTGAATTAAAAATTTTAAATTCAGCAAAAACTTTACCCTTTAATATTGAAGATCAGGTTGATGCTAAAGAAGATTTAAAATTGAAGTATCGTTATTTGGATTTACGACGACCTGAAATGCAAAAAGC
Organism: uncultured Lactobacillaceae bacterium; assembly: GCA_945285405.1. Lineage (GTDB taxonomy): Bacteria > Bacillota > Bacilli > Lactobacillales > Lactobacillaceae > Xylocopilactobacillus. The sequence continues at coordinate 50,899 of CALYQJ010000001.1, forward strand.
GATTATTTTACGTTCAAAAGTTAAACATTCGATTCAAAGATTTATGGCGGCCAATAATTTTATTGATATCGAAACACCAAATTTGACAAAGTCAACTCCTGAAGGAGCTAGGGATTTCTTAGTTCCTTCCCGGACAGCACAAGGTAAATTTTGGGCTTTACCCCAATCACCCCAATTGTTTAAACAATTATTAATGGCATCAGGATTTGATCGATATTATCAAATTGCACGTTGCTTTCGTGATGAAGATTTGAGAGGCGATCGTCAACCAGAGTTTACTCAGGTAGATTTAGAAACATCTTTTATGAGCGAAAATGAAATCATGGATTTTTCAGAGAAGCTTATTGCTCAAGTAGTTAAAGATGTTTTAGGGCAAGAAGTGAAACTTCCAATTCAACGGATGAATTGGGATGAAGCAGTTGATATTTATGGTTCGGATAAACCTGATTTACGTTTCGATATGAAATTAATTGATGTAGATCAAGTAGTTGCTAAAACAGATTTTAAAGTTTTTAAATCTGCTTTAGAAAGTGGTGGTCGAGTTCGAGCACTAGTGGCACCACAAGCTGCTGAAAAATTTTCACGCCGGGATCTTGATCAGTGGGGTGAATATGTTAAACGGTTTGGGGCTAAAGGATTGGCATGGGTTAAAGTTACAGATGGTAGTTTAAACGGACCAATAGCTAAATTTTTGAAGCCAGTCACTGAAGAATTATTAACATGTACTAAAGCAAATAATGGTGATTTAATTTTATTTGTTGCTGATAAGCGTAGCATAGTTAATGATACTTTGGGATACCTACGTACTTTTATTGCTGATAAATTAGGAATAATTGATGATGATCAACTTCGTTTTGTTTGGGTTGTTAATTGGCCAATGTTTCATTATTCAGAAGAAGAAGGTCGTTATATGGCAGAACATCATCCTTTTACTTTGCCCCAAGAGAAAACTCTTAAATATTTAGAAAGTGATCCTAGTAAAGTTTATGCTTATGCTTATGATATTTGCCTTAATGGTTATGAATTAGGTGGGGGATCATTAAGAATTTATACACGAGAAATGCAAGAAAAAATGTTTAAAGCACTTGGTTTTACCCAAGAGGAAGCTCAAGAACGTTTTGGATTCTTATTAAATGCTTTAGATTATGGATTTCCACCTCATGGGGGATTAGCATTTGGTTTGGATCGTTTTGTGATGTTGTTAGCCAAGAAAGATAATATTCGTGATGTAATTGCTTTTCCTAAAAATTCTAAGGGTATTGAGGTATTAACTTCAGCTCCTAGTGAGGTTGATCCAAAGCAATTGACAGATCTATCTCTTGATATAGTTCCTTCAATGTCATTAAAAATTCAAAAAGAAATCCAGAAAATCCAAATTAATTCTCAATTGTTAATTCGACAAGCAAAAGTTAAAGATGCTCAAGAAATTCAAAACCTGATTGCTGCTAATAGAGATTATTTAGCAAAATATTTACCGTGGGCTTCAAATAATACTTTTGTAAAAGAAAAACAGTTTTTACAAAAGGCAGAAACTGATTTTGCAACAGGAGCAGTTTTATCTTATGTTATTGTAAAAAATAATAAAATTATTGGAACGATAGATTTACATGACATTAAAGAAGCTAAAGCTGAAATTGGATATTGGTTAGCAGCAGATGAGCAACATCAAGGCATAATCCACAACTGTATTAAAGTTATAATTCAAAAAGTAGCATCATCTTTAAAATTACATCGCATTATTATTCGAGTAGATCCAGATAATGAGCCTAGTCAGAAAGTAGCAAAAAATGCTGGATTTACTTATGAAGGATTAAGGTATAGTGACCATTTGATTGCTGGAGAGTATCGAAACTCTGAAGTTTATTATTATCTTTTGTCTTGATTTTTAATAATGTAAGTAATATATTAAAGCTTTTAAAATTGTTTTTAAGTAATTAAATAAATTTTAAAGCTTTTTTATTTGAATTAGTTTTAAAAACCTAAAACTAGTAGTATCTTTAAAGTAAAAGATAATAACTTCGATAATTCAAAATCTTAAATTTCGTTATAATGATTTATATTTATTTAAATCAAAATCAGTTTTAAAACTGAGATCTAATTTATAACAACTTTTATCTGAGTTAAAACTAAATAAATTATAAGGAGGTCAGTTATGAGTAAAAATACCAAAAAAATACTTTGGATTGGAATTCCCGTGATTTTTGTTTTAATTCTTGTATTTTCGGCAATTGGAACCTATAACTCTTTAGCTAAATCAAAACAAAATGTAGATGCACAATGGTCTCAGGTAGAAAATGTGATGCAACGACGTTATGATTTGATTCCGAATTTAGTTAATTCGGTTAAGGGATCAATGAAACAAGAGCAAAAAGTGTTTGGTCAAATTGCAGAGGCCCGAAAAAGTTATGGTAATGCAAATTCAGCTTCTGATAAAATGAAAGCAAATGCTAAAATTAATAGTTCAGTTGGGACATTAATTAATGCAATTAGTGAAAATTATCCAGAATTAAAGTCAAATGAAAACGTAAGTAGTTTAATGATTCAATTAGAAGGCAGCGAAAATCGGATTAGTATTGAACGCCGAAGATATAATGATCAAGTAAAAAAATATAATAATTCTATTGTTACTTTTCCGAAAAATTTAATGGCTGGGGCACTGGGATATCATCGGATATCTTATTTCCAAGCTGATGGTGAAGCTAAAAAAACTCCAACCGTTGATTTGGATACTGGTAAATAAAATTTTATAAATTTCAAATATAGTAAAAAGATTCATGAAATCAGTTGGCCAACATTTGAATTAGTTGGGAGTATTAATGGTTACAAATTCAAAATTAGTTAACAAAATAAACCATAAAGTTTTACAGTATTTTCTTTTGCTGATAACACTTTGTTTAAGTTTAACTTTAGAACTTAGACCGATTCATGCTGCTACTAAATTGCCTGATTCGCCAACTACTTTTTATTATGATGAAACTAATACTCTTGATGAAACAACTAAAAAATTGGTACAAAGTAAGAACCTTTTTTATGAAAAAAAATCAGCGGCACCTCAAGTAATTCTAGCTGTGATTAATTCTACAGGGGATGATGATATTGATGATTATGCTGCTGACTTGTTTCGTAAATGGCATATTGGGAGTAAGTCTAAAGATAATGGCATATTAATACTCTATGCAATAAATGAAGGAAAAAGAAATGTTAGAATTGAAGTAGGTTATGGATTGGAAGAAGATATCCCCGATGCCTTAGCTGGAAGAATACTTCAAAATAATAAAAGAAAATTAAAATCTAATTCCACTGAAAGTATAAATCAAGGTCTACAGCAAGTTTTTAAAGATGTAGTTGGTATTATTGATCGATCAAATGGTTATAAGTCAAATGAAGTAAAATATGGTGATAATTATTCTTCAGATTATAGTAAAGGTGAGAAAATCTTTTCCCGTTATTTATTCATCTTTATTGTGATTTTATTTGCTATTATGGCAACAATAAAACCTCGTCGACTTAACATTAATGGTAGACGGCGCAGTCTTCTTTATTGGCTTATTTGGTTTCTCAATAGGCATGGCGGTAATGGTAGTGGATTTGGTGGTTTTGGTGGCGGTTCTTCTAGTGATGGCGGCTTTTCAGGAGGTGGCGGATCTTCAGGTGGCGGTGGCTCTAGTATTTAAAATTTTAAAAAGCGTTGGATTTCCAACGCTTTTTAGTTATAGATATTTTCAAATTATAAATATTGCTTATTTTTGAATAGATAATATATAAAAAATCTGTAGATTGATTTATAATTTTAAACATATACTTTAATTCTTGGAATTTTAGATAAATAAAAAATTATTTTATTCATAATGCTTATAAAAATTCATTAAAAATTACTTAATTCAATGTTAACCTAAAATAATTTTGTAAATTTTTTTAAAAAATAAGGGGGATTAATTTTAGTAGAATAATAAAATCATGGATAAGAAAGAATATAATTTAGATGTTGTTGAAAAAATTTCACGAATAAAATTACCTGCCAATCGTCAATTTAAACTAAAAGTTGGATCGTCTACATATCAAATTAAATTAGTTGAGGAAGAAGAAAATCAACAATCGTCGTTAATTCGAGAATCAATTATTCCTGTTTTGAGTGGAAGTTTAGTTTTTTTAATTTTAGCTCACTTAACAAAACAAAGCTCATTACCAATTGTTGGAAATGACTCAATTAGTAGCTTTGTTATTTTAATTGGTGCAATAACCACTTTTATTTTGTTATGCGGAAATTTTATTTCTGAAAAGAAAAAAAAAGCAGGAAAATTAAAAAAATTGTCTTGTCGAAATTTTATAACAATTTTGCTTGCATTTACCTTAATTTCTGTATTTTTTCTTTTAGGTTTTTTTTGGTTATTGGGGATAGCGTTTAAAGATGCTAGATTTGATTGTTATACCGCAACACTTTTTGCTTTTATTATTTTAGCAATTACTGATTATGGGGTATTGCTTACATTACAAAATTTTTCCTCAGGTTTAATAACTAATTTATTAATAATTGTTATTATAAGTGGTGTCGTTTTTTCAATTATAATGAATCAAAATTCTCACTGGTGGCAAATTAATTTAAGCTTTTTAGGTTCACATGCAGCTAAGTATTCCTGGCAATTTAATTTTACCTTAATTTTATCAGCTCTATTATTGGTTGCTTTAATCGATTACCTTTTTATTGCTTTAAAGAAAAAATTCCCTCATAATCATCGTTTAAGTTTATTGAGATTTACTTTAACTTTGACTGCTTTATCGCTGGCAGGAGTAGGATTATTTCCTAACATCCATGGGACAATATATCATCAAATTCATGATAATTTTGCCTTTTTAATGGTCTATTTAATTTTTTTACAAATTATTTTAATTAAATGGCTTTTACCTCAAGTAACAAAAACTTTTTTGATTACTTCATATGTTATGAGTGGGTTAATTTTAATCGCAGCATTTCTATGGCGAGTACTTCATTATTTTTCTTTAACTGCTTTTGAAATTGTTGGCTTTATTTTGGCTTTTTCTTGGCTGTTATTATTAATTCAAAATTTGGAATATTTAAGCCGAGAGAAAATTTTAACTTTTAGTTTACCTCTTACAAATCGAGTTAAATCTAATAAATCATAACAATTCAAATTTGATTAAAGGTTATTAAAAAGCCCATGAAAAAGCGATGTATCGCTTATTCATGAGCTTTTTTTAATTTATTTTGGTTTTAAATGGACTTAAATAAATTTTTGAGCTAATTTAGAGTATTCATTAATATCTGATTTGATTAAATCAGCTCCGGATTGCCAAAATTCCTTTTGTGTTAAATCAACACCTAAGTGTTTTTTAGCTAATTCTTCTACAGTCATATTTGCTGTATCTCTTAGTAAAGCAATATATTTATCTTCAAATCCAGTTCCACTTTTTTGAGCAAATGAATAAATTCCCAAACTAAACAGATATCCGAAAGTATACGGAAAATTATAAAATGGTACAGTGTCACCAAAGAAATGTAGTTTACTAGTCCAAAAATGAGGATGATATCCTTCAGGATCTAATGCACCAGCAAAAGCCTCTTTTTGGGCTTCTTTCATCATCTCATTTAGTTCTTGTGGAGTTAGAATTCGTTTTTGCCGCTCAGTATAAAAATGCTTTTCAAAGAGATATCGAGCATGAATATTCATAAACATTGCAACTGCATTAACCATTTTTGCATCAAGTAAAGTTAATTTTTCACTATCTGATTGAGCATTAGCAACATTTGCGGTATTAATAATAGTTTCAGCAAAAGTTGAAGCAGTTTCAGCCACATTCATTGCATAATTTTGTCGCCAAGCCGGTAAATCAAACAACTGCATTGAATGGAAAACATGACCTAATTCATGACCAATTGTTGCTGCATCATTAACCGAACCAGTGAAAGTTAAGAAAACACGTGCTTCTTTTTTAATTGGTAAAGGAGTTTCAAAACCACCAGGTTGTTTACCTGGACGATCTTCGGCTTCAATCCAACGATGATTAAAAGCATATTGAGCAACTTTTCCCATTTTTGGCGAGAATTTAGTAAAATTTTTAACAATTAAGTCAGCTGCTTCATCAAATGTCATTTTACGTGCTTGATAACCAGGTAAACTTAGTGGAGCAGATTGATCTTGCCAAGAAATTTTAGTTGTTGGTAATTTTAAAAGTTTCGCTTTACATTGCAAAAAATCAACTAACATTTGTTTATTATCTTTGACAACCGACCACATTGTATTTAGAGTTTCACGACTCATTCGGTTAAGTTCAAGTGGATATTCGAGAAAGTCATTATAGTGATGAGCTTGATAGTCGGTTAAACGTGAACCTGCTAAATGGTTTAAAGTATCTGCAGAAAGATTTTCTGCTTTTCCCCACATTTGTTCATAACTATCCATTAAATTTTTACGAGCAGAGTTGTTATGAATACTATCTAAGAGATTTAATGCTTGACCAGCACTAACTTTGTGCTCAATTCCTTTTTCATCTTGATAGCTAGTACTTAGTCCTGAAGCAATTGTTTCATAATGATTTGACCAAGCATATAATGCATCTTTTTGAAGTTGCGCAATAATTTTTTCAGTAGTTGGATCAAGTAACCTTTGAGCTTGTTGACGTTGTTCTTTTAAGGCAAATTGAATTTCGGTTAGCTGAGGATCATTTAGTAGTTTAGTAAATTCACTATCGTTTAATTGTGCTAATTTACGACTCCAAGTTTGTTCAGCTTCTATGAATTTTAATTCCAGTTTATCTATTTCTCCAAATTTTGCTTTTACACTTGTATCTGTATAAAAAGCAGCTTGCCACATTCCAACAAATGCACTGATTTCATATAATTCAGCTTGAATTTCTTGGAGCTTTTGTGCTATTAAGGGCATTTGATCTAAAGTAATATTACTTAATAAATCATTGGCCTTAGTTATTTTTTGTTCAGTTTCTTTTATAGCAGTCTTTAATTCAGGTGAATCAATATTACCCCCATATAAATTATTAAAATCCCAGGTTTCTTTTAGTGCCATTCTTAATATCCTTCCTTTAATGATATGAATAATCATACATTTTTTGATAAAAATAGTTAAGCTTTTTTCAATGTTTCAATTAAACCTTGAATTTTTATGTTAAATTAATTTAAATTAGTTTAGCGAAAATGATTTTTGCTAATAATAAGAAAATATGCTAAAATTTGTTAGTTGTATGTATGCAACCGCACCAACTGGGATTAATTTATTTCCCTTAGGGCGAGTCTAATATAGGAGTAGAATCAAATGTACGCAGTTTTTGCAAATGGTGGCAAACAATATAAAGCTAAAGTTGGAGATACACTTTTTCTTGAAAAAATTGATCAAGACGTAGATAGTGAAGTAACTTTTGATCAAGTTTTATTGATTTCCGATGATGATAACAAAATCACAGTTGGTAATCCAATAATTGCTGGAGCAACAATTAAGGCAAAAGTAGAAAAACACGGTAAAGAGAAAAAAGTTGTAACTTTTAAATACAAAGCAAAGAAACATTACCATACGAAGCAGGGACATCGTCAACCCTATACTCGTGTTTCTATTGAATCAATTAACGTCTAGAGGTAAGTAAAAATGTTAATGAATTTTCATATTGATAATCTTGGATTAAACAAAATGGCCCACCATAAAGGGGGCGGCTCTTCATCTAATGGTCGTAACTCTGCAGGTCGTCGTTTAGGTGCTAAAAGATCTGATGGACAATTTGTTCATACAGGTACAATTATTTATCGCCAACGAGGAACACATATTCATCCTGGAACTAATGTTGGTAAAGGCGGGGATGACACCTTATTTGCATTAGCTGATGGGTATGTAAAATATGAACGTTTGGGTAAATTCAAGAAACAAGTTTCTGTAAACCCCGCATAATTATTTATACAAAAGGCAGACAACATGTTTTTATTGATTGTTTGCTTTTTTATTTGGAGAATAAATGGAAGAAATACATCTGAAAAAATTTCAATCATGGCTCAGTCAAAAAAGTGTAGAAGGAGCATTATTAATTGATCCAATTAATGTTTCTTATTTTACTGGTTTTACTGGTGACGAATCCTTTTTGTTTGTAACTCCAGAAAAATCAATTTTTTTTACTGATTCTCGTTATATAACTCAAGCTAAAAGTCAACTTCATGGAATTTCTCTTGAAGAAAATCAACGTGGCTTACTTGGAGTTATCAGATACATCAATGATAATTTTCCACTTAATGATTTGGGTTTAGAATTTTCCTATGTTACAGCTAATGATTACCTTACTGTAAAAAAGAAGGTACGCCGACCTTTAATAGATATTTCACCTGAAATTGATCATTTGCGGCAAGTTAAAGATTCAGATGAAATTTTAAAAATACGTCGTGCATGCGAAATTAGTGATCAAGCTTTCGCATTAATCCTTGAAGAAATTAGACCAGGAATGACAGAATTAGCAGTCGCTGCTAAGTTGGAAAGTCACTTTAAAGAGTTAGGTGCAAGTGGTCCATCTTTTTCAACAATTGTGGCTTCAGGAGCACGTTCAGCATTACCGCATGGTATTGCTTCAGACAAAGAAATACATGAAGGTGACTTAGTCACATTGGACTTTGGTTGTTATTACCATGGATATACGTCGGATATTACCCGTACTATTGGTATTGGACACGTTAGTGAAGATCAAAAAAATATTTATCAGTTAGTTTTACGAGCAAATAAAGATACAATTAAAATTTTGCAGCAAGGTGTTACCGGAACTGAAATGCATGAAAAAGCTCATCAAATAATTGATGGTGCTGGTTATAAAAAGTTTTTTCAACATGGTGTAGGTCATGGAATTGGACGTAGTGTCCATGAAGGTCCTGGATCTTGGGGTGTATATCGTAATAACCCTGTAATAATTGGAAATGTAATTACAATTGAACCTGGGGTTTATTTACCGAATCGCTTTGGAGTCCGAATTGAAGATGATGTTCTAATTACTGATCACAATTATGAAGTTTTAACTAAAGCACCAAAAGATGATTTAATAATAATTTAGGAGTAGATAATGATTTCTGTAAATGATTTTAAAAATGGATTAACAATTGGTACAGGTAAAGATATTTGGCAAGTTATTGAATTTCAGCATGTCAAACCTGGAAAAGGAGGGGCTTTTGTTCGTTCAACTTTACGTAATTTGCGAACTGGTGCCGTTCAAGATAAAACTTTTCGGGCAACTGAAAAAGTAGAAAAAATTGATGTAAATACTCGTGAAATGCAATATTTGTTTAATTCTGGTGATACCTATACTTTTATGGATACAGAAACTTATGAACAATTAGAGGTCCCTAGTAGTGCGATTGGCGACAAGATAAAATATTTAAAAGAAAATATGATAGTTAGTATTTCGAGTTATAATAATGAAACTTTAGGAATTGAATTGCCAAATAAAGTTGATTTGAAGGTTAAGGAAACTGAACCAACGATTAAGGGTAATACAGCTTCAGGTGGTTCAAAACCTGCGACAATGGAAACAGGGCTAGTTGTGCAAGTTCCTTTCTTTATTAATGAAGGTGATGTTTTAACAATAAATACTACTGATGGTTCATATATATCAAGGGCATAAAAATGGCAAAATTAAGAAGTAGTTTACAACTTAATAGCAGTCCTAGTGTAGCTGGGAATGTTGCAATTTCACAAAAAGCTTTAGTTAAAATTATGCAGTTAACTGCTGGTACTGTTAAAAATGTTGATGATATGGCAAAATCTTTTCAAAAGATTTTTAATCGTCGCTTTCCAGGAGTTCAATTAATTAATGATGCGGCATTAAAGTTGGTCAATCAACAATTAGTTGCTGATATTTCAATTAAGATCAATTATGGAGTTAATGTAATTCAAACTTCATATCAAGTTCAACAAGAAATTATTAATCAATTTAAAGAAATGCTTGATTTGGAACTGACTAAAGTAAATGTTAGAGTAATCGACTTAATTGAAGAAGTACATAGTGAAAAATCATGAAAAGAAAAGAACAGCGAGACTTGTTAATTAAATCAGTTTTCGCTCATTTTTTTCAAAAGGATCTTTCTTTAAACTCCATTATAGTGAATATTAGTCAAAGTTTTTCGAAAGAGAAAGTGACGGGAATAGATCAAAAGAAATATTTTACTCCTTTAGTTACTCAGCTTGATCATAATGAACTTTCTTTTCAAGCTATAATATCAAAGCATTTAAAGAAAACTTGGAAAATTGAACGTTTACCTTTGCTGGACATTGCAATTTTAGAAGTTGCAATTGCAGAAATTAATTACTTACCAGAAATTCCTTTTGATGTAACAGTTAATGAAGCGGTTGATCTTACTAAGAAATATTCTACTGAAAAGTCGCCAAGCTTCGTTAATGGAATCTTGGTTAGTATCAATCAGGATCTTAAAGAAAGTAATACTCAGTCTTGACTGCAATAATTCTTGACGGCCAAAAAGTAGCTAATCAGTTAGCAGAAAAATTAAAGGTCCAAGTACGGCATTTATCAAGGACGCCAATTTTAATAATAATTTCTTTTGGAAATAATCCGGAAAATAAAATTTATTTAGATAAAAAGATAAATCGCGGAGCGCAGGTTGGAATTAAAATAAAAGTTCATCATTTAGTTGCATCAACTACTGAAAGATCAGTCATTGATTTGATCCATCACTATAATCAAGATCAGTTAGTTTCAGGTATTATGGTTCAATTGCCTTTACCTGAACAAATTTCTTATTATCATTTAGTTAGGGCGATAAACCCTTTGAAAGATGTTGATGGTTTTAACGAACAGAATGTTGGAAGACTTTGGAATGGTGATTCTAACTTTATTGCTCCTGCCACGCCACGAGGTATTTTAAGCCTTTTATCAGCTTATGATTTGTCATTAAAAGGTAAACATACTGTTGTTATGGGGAGAAGTAATCTAGTAGGAAAGCCTCTAGCTGGTTTATGCTTGGCTAAAGATAGTACAGTAACTTTAACTCATCGAAAAACAACTAATATGCGTCAAATTACCCAAAGTGCAGATATTTTGGTAGTAGCGATTGGTCAAGCTCAAATGGTCGATCAAAGTTACGTAAAACCAGGGGCTATTGTTATTGATGTGGGAATCAATACTACAGCGCAAGGTCTTATGGGAGATGTAAATTTTTCAGAAGTTAAAGAAATATCTTCATATATCACACCTGTACCTAAGGGTATTGGACCAATGACAGTAATCTCCTTATTAGAAAATGTTGTTAAAGCACAGAAGAGTCAAGAATTAGGTTAAAACATGGATAAAAGTAACCTTAATCAAGAAAATTATTTATCTGTTAGTCAAATAACTTCTTATATTGGTAAAAAATTTAGTAAAGACCCTTATTTAGATCAGGTTAATATTAAAGGTGAAATTACTAATTTCCGTGAACGCTCAAATGGACACCAATACTTTAGTTTAAAAGATGATAATGCCAAAATTGGTGTTACTCTTTTTCGTAATGTTTATCAAAAAATTAATTTTAAAATTAAAGATGGGGATTTAGTCGCTTGTCGAGGTAGAATTAATATTTATCCTCCTCATGGTACGTATTCTTTAATTGTAGAATCAATTGAACCTTATGGCTTAGGCACATTATTACGAGAATTACAAGAAAGAAAAGCTAGGCTTGAAAAAAAAGGAATTTTTGATTCTAAAAGAAAGCGTTCAATATGTTCATTTCCACGACGAATTGCAGTTATAACTAGTCCTAGTGGAGCGGTCATTCGTGATATTATAACGACAACGCGACGTCGTTTCCCTTTGGTAAAATTGATTTTATTTCCAGCAGTAGTTCAAGGTGAAAAAGCTGCTTCTTCAGTTTTTAAACAATTAGAACGAGCTAATGAAATGAATAATTTTGACACTATTATTATTGCGCGAGGTGGTGGTTCTTTTGAGGACTTATGGCCTTTCAATGATGAAAAATTGACTGTAGCAGTAGCTAAGAGTAAAATTCCAGTGATTACTTCAATCGGTCATGAAACTGATACTACTTTAGTAGATTATGCTGCTGATTTAAGAGCACCTACTCCTACCGCTGCTGCAGAATTAGCTACACCACGTTTAGATCAATTAAAACAATTATTACAGCAGCGTCGGATTGAATTAAGGCAAGCTGAGCTCCATTATTTAACTAATTTAAAAGCAAAAATACGTCCATTAACTAAGAGCTATTTGTTTAGACGACCTGAAGCTTTTTATCAGAATCAGGCAATTACTTTGGATCGATTAAAAGAACGTTTGAATCAAGAAGAAAAACATATATTAAATGAACAGGTTAATCAAGTAGTTCAATTGCAAAAAATGTTAAAATCTGTAATGCCTCAGCATTTAATATTACAGTTACGGGAAAAGAATACACTAGAATTACAAAATTTAAATCGTGAAGTTAAAGTTATTATTCATAATAAAAAAATTAAATTGCAAAATTTATCGCAAAATCTGTTAATGCTTAATCCTCATCGTGTATTAGAACGAGGTTATGGAATTGTTGAAAATGACAAACATCAGGTGATTGATCGAGTAAATAAGACTAAACTCAACGATAAATTAAAATTGATTTTAACTGATGGGGTAGTTTATTCAACCGTTAACCAAATTGAAGGAGATTCAAATGCCAGCAAAAAAATCGAATAAAAAAGAATTAAGTTTTGAAGATCAAATGCAAAAGTTGGAAACCATTGTTAAAGAATTAGAAGCAGGTAATTTGCCATTACAAGATTCATTGGATCGTTTTAAAGAGGGTGTAGAGTTATCTAAAAAAATGGAGAAAACTCTTAATCAAGCTCAAGCATCAGTTTCTGCAATTATTGATGAAAATGGTCAAATCAAAGATTTTGCCGAGCAGGTAAATGATGAATAGTTTATTAAAAAATGATTTAATAAAATTTAATAATTATTTGTCCCAAATTTATGAAACGTGGCCCCTTAATGAAAAATTAAAAACAGCAGTTAATTATTCTTTACTAGCAAATGGCAAGAGACTAAGGCCTTTGCTATTTTTTACGACTTTACGTTCTTTTAATGAATCAAATATTTCGTTGTATTTTCCAGCTGCGGCAGCAATTGAAATGATTCATAATTATTCTTTAATTCATGATGATTTACCGGCAATGGACAATGATGATTTGCGTCGTGGGAAGCCTACTAACCACGTTGCTTTTGGTGAAGATATCGCAATTTTAGCCGGTGATGCTCTTTTAACTGATGCTTTCCGCATACTTACTCAAACTCCGGTTAAAGCTGAACAAATTGTACAAATGACTCAAGTTTTGGCTAAAGCTGCTGGTTCAGAAAATATGGTAAGTGGTCAAGTTGAAGATATTAAAATGGTAGATAAATCTATATCTAATGTAACTATAATGGATCAGCAAAAAACTGCTGCGATGTTTGTAGCTGCAAGTGACTTCGGTGCAATTTGTTTGCAATTATCGTCAAAAGTAGCTAAACAGTTGCGAATTTTTGCAAATAGTTTTGGCTTGGCTTTTCAACTTTTTGATGATCTAAAAGATTTAAGTGAAGAAAATGCTGAAGTAAAAAACTATGCTGCTGATTTTGGTATAGTTAAGACTCAAGAAGCAAAAGTTAAGTATTTAAACCAATCTTCTGCTGCTTTGAATAAAATTGATGATCCAAATTTTAATCCGGAATTGTTAAAAAAATTTTTACTACAAATAAATTAGAATGCGTTTAGATCAGTTATTAGTTTACCAAAAAAAATTTATAAGTCGTACTAAGGCTCAAAGGGCAATTAAAGAAGGTCGAATTTCTCTAGCTAATGGTCAAACAATAAAGAAGGTTTCTTTTGATTTGCCTATAACTGTAAATTTAACTGTGAGGCCAAGTGAGGAATATGTTAGCCGAGGAGCTTATAAATTATTAAAAGCCATTTCAGAATTTCATTTAGATTTTAAAAATCGTTTGGTTTTAGATATTGGAGCTTCAACAGGTGGTTTTACCCAAGTTGCTTTACAACATGGAGCAAAGCAAGTATATGCTGTTGATGTTGGTAATAAACAATTAGCACCAAAAATTGCTGAAAATTCTCGAGTAATAATTAAAGAGAATTATAACTTTCGTTATGCACAAAGTTCTGATTTCCCATTAGAAAAATTTGATTTAATTCAGTGTGATGTTTCTTTTATTTCTCTGAGATTAATTATTCCGCCCGCAGCAAAATTACTAAAACATAATGGTCAAGCGGTATTTTTGATTAAGCCACAATTTGAAGCTGGTAAATCATATCTTAATAAAAAAGGCGTAGTTAAAGATCGAAAAGTTCACTTGATGGTTCTTAAAAAAATTATTAATTACTTAAAGGATAATAATTTAGCATTGGCAGGTTTAACCTACTCTCCAATTAAAGGTCACGAAGGTAATCAAGAATTTTTAGCCTTAGTAGAAAAAAATCTTGATCAAGATTTAAATTTTTCAGATCAACAATTAAAAGAAATTATTGATCAGGCTCAGCAAAATAACTAGTTGGTAAATTATACAATGTCGTGTATAATATTCACAAATTATTAAGGTATAAAAATGTTAAAAGCAGAACGTCAAAATGAAATTCGTAAGTTAATTAAAAACAATAAGATAAGTAAGCATAGTCAATTAGTGCAATTATTAGCTGATAAAGGAATGCATTTTACGCAAGCCACAATTTCTCGTGATATTCATGAAATGAATATTGTTAAGGTTGCAAGTGAACATAATGGGTATATTTATGTTTTACCAGAAGAATCTGAAAACGGTTTGGAAAGAAAAGCTGGTCAAATTATTTCTGAGTCAATGGTGAGCTTAGAATCACAACAATTTATCGTAATTGTTAAAACAGTACCAGGTTATGCGCAGGCTTTAGGTTCATTACTTGATCAATTGGTTTTTCCTGAAGTTCGTGGACTTTTAGCCGGAGATGATACTATATTTATGGTTACTAAATCTAATCATGATTCTTTAGTTTTAATTAAAAAAATTAATAGCTTAGGCACGGGTAATGCTCGACACACTCATTATTGATAATTTTACTATTATTAATCATGTGGAAATGAATTTTCATCGTGGACTTAGTACAATAACTGGTGAAACTGGTGCAGGCAAATCAATTATTATTGAAGCAATTAGTCAGTTAGCTGGGACAAAGAGTAGTCGAGATTTGATTCGCAAAGGTGCTAATAAAGCAGTTATTTTTGCGGAATTTTCTCATTTATCACGTCCAGAAATTTCACAATTATTAGCAACTAATGATATTGATTTTGATGGAGATTATTTATCCATACAAAAGGAAATTAAAACTAATGGTCGAAGTATTGCACGAGTTAACGGTAGCGTAGTTAATGGTTCTTTTTTAAAAACACTTGGTAGTAATTTATTTAATATTGAAGAACAAACCAAACATCAACGATTATTAACAAATGATGATCAACGAGAGCTTTTAGATTCTTTTGCAGGTTCACAACTAAAACAAAAATTAGCACAATATCAATCAGCTTTTAATAAATATAAGAAAAAAAGAATTCAAGTTGCTTCAATAAAAAAGAAAAATCAGGATCTTAAAGAACGATTAGATTATCTAAAATTTGCTAATCAAGAAATTAGTGAAATAAACCCTCGTCTTAATGAAGATCAGGATCTTGAAACTAAAAGGGTAAAATTAAGTAATTATGAGAAAATATCTAATGCTTTACAACAAATTCAAGATTTAATTGTTCAAGATCAGGGAATTCAAGATTTATTAGGTAAAGCTCAACAAATTAGCAGTGACATTGCTAATTATGGTTCTGACTATAAAAAAATTTTTGATGATTTAAATTCAGCTGGTTATGCGTTAAGTGATGCTTTAGCTGCAGCAAGTAATGCTAGTGACGATTTCGATTTGGGAAATGAAAATGAATTAGATTTAGTGTTAGATCGATTGAATAGTTTAGATCAATTAAAGAAAAAATATGGAGGTGACTTAGCCAGTGTTTTAACATATCAGAAAAAAGCACAAGCTGAAATTGAGTTTTCACAAAATAGTGCTGATTCTTTAAAAAAATTGGAAGAAAAAAGTCAATATTATTATGAACTAGCACATAATTTGGCAAACGAGTTAACCCGTTTAAGAAAAACAGCAGCTAGTAAGTTAATTCAATTAATTGAAAAAGAGTTAGTCACTTTAGGATTTCAGAATCCTCATTTTGAAATTCAATTTATTAATCAAGATCTACAAGAAAGTGGTCAAGATCAAATAACATATTTTGTCCAAACCAATGTCGGTGAACCTATAGCCCCTTTAGCAAATATTGCTTCAGGTGGTGAATTATCACGTATTTTACTAGCGTTAAAAGCAATTTTCGCTCAATTTTTAAATCAGGTTATTTTTATTTTTGACGAAATTGATACGGGAGTCAGTGGGCATGCAGCTCAAGCAATGGCGGATAAAATATACCAAATTGCACAAACAAATCAAGTCATTAGTATTACTCATTTACCTCAATTAGCTGCAATGAGTGACCATCAGTATTTGATTAAAAAAAATATTGTTAATGGGAGAACAGCTAGTTCAATTTGCTTATTAAATGAAAAGGAACAAATTGAAGCAATTGCTCAAATGTTAACAGGAACTAAAATGACCGAAGTTACAAAATTACATGCTCAAGAAATGGTTAAATTGGCTCAAAAAGCTAAAATTAAGGATGGTAAAATTAATAGTGACTGAAATTAAATTTGAAATTATTGAACAAATAAAAAAATTGTCAACTAATTCTAAAAATGGTTGGTCTAAAGAATTAAATTTAGTTTCGTGGAATGATGCTGCTCCTAAATATGATCTTCGAAATTGGAGCCCCGATCATAAAAAAATGGGGCGCGGAATTACTCTAACTAAAGATGAGTTACAAATTTTACTCACTACAGAACTAAGTTCCTCCTCTTGAAAAAATTGTAATTTTATAGCACAATTATTTCAAATTAGGTGGGGGAAAATTTATTTCATGGCAAAAGGAATGCTAATTGTTTTATCCGGTCCTTCTGGTGTTGGTAAAGGAACAGTTCGACAAGAATTGACTCGACGTAATTCCGGGCAATTTGTTTATTCAGTTTCGATGACAACCCGAAAAAAGCGACCCGGCGAAGTTGAAGGTGTTGATTATTTTTTCACAAGTGTAGCTGAATTCAAACATGCTGTCCAAAATAATCAAATGTTAGAATATAATCAATATGTAGGGCATTATTATGGAACCCCACGACAATATGTTGAGAAAACGATTAGTCAGGGTAAAGATATCTTTCTAGAGATTGATGTTGGGGGAGCTATACAGGTAAAAGAGAAGATGCCCGAAGGGGTATTTATTTTTTTAACGCCACCTGATTTAAAAGCTTTAAGGATGCGTATTACTGGGAGAGGAACTGATTCCGCCACTGTTATTGATCGGAGAATGGCGCAAGCTGTCAATGAGATAAATTTAATGAAAGAATATGATTACGCTGTTGTCAATGATCAGGTTACTAAAGCAGCTGATCGAATTGAAAAAATCATTGAAAGTGAACACTTAAAAGTAAAAAGAGTAATGAAAGACTATGAGAAAGTCTTAGGAGTAAAACATGATTACGAAACCAATCATCGATGATTTATTAGAACGAGTACCATCCCGTTATTCATTAGCAGTTTTAGCAGCAAAAAGAGCCCATCAGTTAGAAGATGGTTTTACCAAAGCTTTAGATCACTATGATTCTGAAAAGTCAGTAGGTCAAGCTTTGGAAGAAATTGATGCTGGTAAAATTAAAATTGAAAATAAAGAAGAGCTTAAAATTTAAAATTTTGAGCTTAAATAAAATATTAAGTTGATATTAATTAATAACTATTAGACGGTTAATCACTACGAAAGTTTAAGTAGAATTGAGCGTCTACTTTTTTTAAAAATCTAATTAACTTAATATCGATACTACGAAAGGAATTGATTAAGTATTTGAATTTCAAATCTGATTTAGTTAAAAATGAAACTAAAATTGCTAAAGTGATTGTTGATGTTCCAACGCGTCAGACTGATCGATTCTTTGACTATTTCATACCCCCTGAATTAGAAGTACAACCAGGCATGCGAGTTGTTGTTGAATTTGGTCAACGTCAGGTTACTGGTTTTATCGTAAATATTGTTAAAAAAACTGATTTTCAGGGGAAATTAAAGCCTATTAAAAAATTAATTGATGAAAATCCTGTTTTAAATGAAGAGCAACTTAAATTAGCTATCTTTTTAGCAGGAAAATACTTTACTTTTGTTGTATCTGATTTGTGGTTAATGCTACCCACAATGTTAAAAGGAAAAACTACAAAATTTTTAGTTGCAAAAAAGAAACTTACTGATCCTAATTTAGTTTCATTATTAAGTAATGAACCTATTAAATATGAAACATCAAGATTTTCTTCTGAACAATTAAAAGCAATAAAAATTGCCATCGCTCAAGGTCAAGTTGAGATCATTTATGCGCAATCTCGAAAGATTACAAAAAAATATGAAGAAATAATAGATTTTGATTTAACGCCATCTCAAATTGCAAATGAAGTTGCTCATTTATCTAAGAACAACAAGTATGAACGTTTATTTTGGGAAAAAATTGGTAAATTAAAAGGTCCTTTACGCTTATCATATATAACTAAAAAATATCAAATTCCTCGTAGGGTTCTTAATAAATTAGTTGAAAAAAAATTAATTACAATAAAAAAAGTTGAAAAATACCGAGATCCCTTATCTGAGCAAAATAAGGGAAAATCATTTAAGTTTCAGCATACTTTAGAACAAAAAAAAGCTATTTTCGAGGTTAGTCGTCAGTTAAATCAACCACAAGTTTTTTTGATTGAGGGTATCACAGGAAGTGGAAAAACCGAAATTTATCGAACTTTAAGTAAAAAAGTTATTGATCAGGGTAAACAAGTTATTATTTTAGTACCTGAAATTGCTTTAACGCCTCAAATGATTTCCTTTTTTCAACAATCATTTGGAAATCGCATTGCTGTTTGGCATAGCCGATTATCCCAAGGAGAACAGTATGATGAATGGCGAAAAATAAAAAATGATGAAATAGATTTAGTTTTGGGAGTACGTTCGGCAATTTTTGCTCCTCTGAAAAAATTAGGGTTAGTTATAGTTGATGAAGAGCATGAAAGTTCTTATCGACAAATTGAAAATCCGCAATATGATGCAAGAGATGTTGCTCAATGGCGAGGAAAATATCATCAATGCCCAGTTATTTTTGGTTCTGCTACTCCAACGTTAACTACGAGAGCTAAAGCTCAAAAAGGTCAATATCAGTTAATTAAGTTGACTCATCGAGTAAACGAAAATGGGCATTTACCCCATGTTCAAATTGTTGATTTACGTGATGTTACAAATCATTCTGCAGGATTAATCTTTTCTAACCCTTTAAAAGATGCTATTTTAAATTGTTATCAAAAGCATGAACAAGCTATTCTTTTTTTGAATCGAAGAGGTTATGCTAATTTTATGGAGTGTCGTAATTGTGGTTATACTTTTAATTGTCCCAATTGTGATGTTTCATTGACTCTTCATTTAAAGCAACACCAATTAATTTGCCACTATTGTGGTTATAAACAAACAATTCCTGTGTTTTGCCCTCAATGTCATCAAAAAGATATACGTAGTTTTGGTGAAGGAACTGAAAAAGTAGAAATGGCTCTTAAAGAACTCAATCCAGAAATTCGAACTCTACGTATGGATAAAGATACTACCAAGCGTAAAGGGAGCTATCAAAAAATTATTAAATCTTTTGAACAACATTGTGCTGATGTTTTAGTGGGAACTCAAAGTGTTGCTAAGGGGTTAAATTTTCCTGAAGTTACTTTGGTTGGAGTTTTAAATGCTGATATTAGTTTGAATCGACCAGAATTTGATTCGAGTGAAGTTACATTTGATTTGTTAACGCAAGTTGCTGGGCGTGCGGGACGTGGTAAAGTAGCAGGTCAAGTTATTATTCAAACTTATAATCCTAATCATTATGCGATTCAAGATGCTAAAAATCAGAATTATGAATGGTTTTTTCGTCAGGAGATGTATATTCGTCATTTGCATGGGTATTTACCTTATTTTTACACGATCTTTATTAAGGTGACTAGTAAAAAAGAAATGTTAGCTTTAAAGCTTGCAATCCAAATTAAAGATTTTTTACAGCAAGAAAAGAATCAAATAACTCAAATTTTAGGTCCAGCTCCTTATTATATTAAACGAATTAATAATGAATATTCTTATCAATTAGCTTTGAAGTATAAAAATGATCCAGCAATGTTAAAGGCTTTAAGAAAAGTAATGCAATTAACTCAAAAAAGAGCATCACAAGTAAAAATACAAATTAGCCACCTTACACGTTAATTTACTTATAAAATGAAAGGTATGATTTTTTATGAAAAAAATAGTATTTTTGGGAACCCCAACTTTTGCCGTTAAAGTTTTAGCAGCACTAGTTCACGGTGATTATCAAATTGTTGCGGTAGTAACTCAGCCTGATAAAGTTGTTGGTCGAAAGAAACGTTTAACAGCCAGTCCAGTCAAGAATTTTGCTCAAAAAAATGATTTACCAGTTTTGCAACCCAGAAAATTAAGTGGAAGTATTGAAGAATCGCAAATTATTGCTGCACAACCAGATTTAATAATTACTGCAGCTTTTGGACAGTTTTTATCAAACGAATTATTAGCAAGTGCAAAAATTGCAGCAATTAATTTTCATGCTTCTTTATTACCTAAATATCGAGGAGCTGCACCAATTCAAGGAGCTTTACGCGATGGAGCTAGTTTTTCCGGAATTACTATTATGGAAATGGTTGCTAAAATGGATGCAGGGGATATTTTCTTTCAGGAGAAACTTGCAATTGATCCTGAAGATAATCTAGAAACTTTAACTGAAAAGCTTAGTAATTTAGCTCAAAATATGGCGGTTAAAGACTTACCGCTTTTAATTAAAGGTGAATTTAAACGTCAAATTCAAGATCCTAAATTAGTAACTTTCGCACCTTCAATTAAACCAGAAGATGAACAATTAAATTTTCAGCAAAATAGCAATCAAATCGTAAATCAAATTCGGTCATTATCACCAAATCCGGGAGCTTATTTTTTACATCAAGGAGAGAGAATTAAAATTTTTAAGGCTGAAATTATGAATACTAAAATTGATGGTATGCCGGGAAGTGTCTATTTAAAAAACAAAAAACAATTAGGGATAATTGCTGGTGATCATAAAGGAATTTTAATTTCTCAGTTGCAAATACAAGGGGGAAAACCATTATTGATTCAAGATTTTTTAAATGGTGTTGGCAGATCGTTAAAAATAGGAGATCAGTTTGTCTCAACTACAACCGCTTAAACATAGTGTACGTTATGTAAGTTTTTTAGCATTAAAAGAAATTTTACAGGAACATCATTTTTCAAATACAGTAATAAATTATTATTTAAATAGAGAAAGCTTTTCAATAGTTGATCGGAAACTTTTTACTAATTTGGTTTATGGCGTTACTTTTAATGATTTGCGTTTAAATTATGAATTAACGCCATTCTTAAAAATAAAAAAAACTGATTTTAATGTTCTTCTCATTATTAAAATTGCAATTTTTCAAATGTTTTATTTAGAAAAAATTCCAGATTATGCCGCAATTAATGAAGCTATTAAAATTACAAAAATAGAAACTCCTAAGGCTAGTAAATTTGTTACTGCTGTTTTGCATCAAGCGCGAAGAAAGGGGCTATTAGCTGTAAATCAAATAGTTGATCCAAAAAAGAAATTAGCAATAACATACAGCTGTCCTAATTGGCTTATAGATAAATTGAATCAACAACTAGGCTTACGAAAAACTAAGAAAATGCTAGAATCATTAATTGAAAAACCACGCTTAAGTTTGCGGGTTAATACTACTAAAATTTCTCGCCAAGATTTGTTTGAACAACTAAGCCAACAATTTCCAGATAACTTTTCCTTAAGTCAAATTTCTCCAGTAGGAATTATTGCTAGGCGAGGGGAATTAATGAAAACATCAGAATTTAAAGCAGGATTTTATACTATTCAAGATGAATCAAGTCAATTAGTCGCGCCAAATTTAAAAATTAAACCTAATGATATTGTTTTGGACGCTTGTGCTGCCCCAGGTGGGAAAACAACACATATAGCACAATATTTAGATGCAAAAGCAGGAGGTATGGTTCATGCTTTTGATCTTAGCTCAAATAAAGTGTCATTAATTAAAGAAAATGTGCAAAGATTAGGTCTTCAAGATTTAGTAAAAGTTCATCAACAAAACATTTTGGATTTAAATCAGAGCCTACCAAGAACAAAGTTTGATAAAATTTTAGTTGATGCTCCTTGTACTGGATTTGGTTTGTTAAGGCGTAAACCCGAGGTAAAATATAATCATCAAAGATCTGATATAATAAAAACTAAACGGCTTCAATTAAATATTTTAAAGGCCGTTGCTCCTTTCTTAAAAGTTGGAGGACTAATGCTGTATAGTACGTGTACCATTTTTTGGGAAGAGACTCGTGAAGTAGTAGTTGAGTTTTTGAAGCAACATTCAAATTTTACGTTGATAAATCTTAGTTTGAATCCAAAGGAAATGAAAAAACCAATGCTCCAAATTTATCCTGATGATTATCTGACGGATGGCTTTTTTATTTCTTTATTGCAAAAAGAAGAAGCATAGAAGAATATGGAATTTTTTCAAAAGACTGATATTGGTTTGAAGAGAGAAAATAATGAAGATGCTATTGGAGTATTTTATAATCAAACCGAAGAAGCCCTTGCTGTTATTGCAGATGGAATGGGAGGACATTTAGGTGGTGATGTTGCTTCAAAAATTGCTTTAACTAAAATAGGAACGCATTTTAAAAAAACATCTGATCTAAAAGCTGATGATTTTATTAATTGGATCGATGCAGAATTGATTCGAGTCAATGATTTCATTATGGAAAAGTCGCAAAATGATCCACAACTTTATCGGATGGGGACAACTTTTGTAGGAGCATTTTTAAGTTCCGATAAAAAAATTGTCTATGCTAATTTGGGGGATACAAGGGGTTATCTTTTTAAAGATGGAAATTTAAAACAGATTACAATAGATCAAACTTTAGTCAATGAATTATTAAATAATGGAGAGCTTAGCCCTCAAGAAGCCGCAAACTTTCCTAATAAAAATATCATTACTAGTACTTTAGGAGTCGATAAAAAAGTTGACCCAATTTATCGAACAGTTAATTTAACGGGTAAAGAAATGATCCTTTTAAATAGTGATGGTCTAAGTGATATGGTTAGTGATGAATTTATTGCCAATAAATTAGCTTCTAATGAAGATCCTCAAAATAAAGTTGATGAATTAGTTCAAGAAGCAAAAAAAAATGGTGGTATTGATAATATTTCGTTGATTTTAGGCACGAATCTTAAAAGGAGTGATCAAGCATGATGGAAAAAGGTTATGCTGTTGGCGGTCGTTACCGGATTATTCGGGAAATTGGCGAAGGTGGAATGTCAATTGTTTACTTGGCTCATGATTTAATTTTAGACCGTGATGTTGCTGTTAAAGTCTTAAAATACGATTTACAAAATAATCCAGAAACAACTCGGCGCTTTGAGCGTGAAGCTATGGCAATTTCTGAATTGAGTCATCCTAATATTGTAAGCATTTATGATGTAGGTAATGATCATGGCATGCAGTATTTAGTGATGGAGTATGTTGATGGCACTAATTTAAAGGAATATTTAAGAAATAACTTTCCGCTACCACTAGAAAGAATTCAACAAATAATGGAACAAATTCTTTCAGCTGTAGCACAAGCTCATTCATTAGGAATTATTCATCGTGATTTAAAACCTCTTAACATTTTAATTGATCAAGAAGGTAACACCAAAATTTCAGATTTTGGTATTGCAATGGCTTTAAATGATGAAGGAATGACTCAAACTAATTCTGTAATGGGAACAGTTCATTATTTATCTCCTGAACAGGCTAGAGGAGCTCAAGCTACTAAGCAATCTGATATTTATTCGTTAGGAATTATTTTATTTGAGCTATTGACTGGTTCGGTTCCATTTGTTGGTGAAACTCCAGTTTCTGTGGCAATTAAACATTCGCGTAATGATTTACCCTCTGTAAGACAAAAAGACCCTAGTATTCCACAATCTTTCGAAAATATCATTACGCGAGCTACTGCTAAAGATCCTAATGATCGTTATGAATCAGTAGAAGCAATGCTAGAAGATGTGGGAACAGCTTTAGATGCAGATAGGATTAATGAACCGAAATTAGTTATTAATCATGAAGATGTTGAGGCAACTCGATTAATTTCCTCTCATCCAACTGATGAATTAAATGATAAAGATTTACTTAAAATGCCAGAAGGTGGAATTCTTCCTAATGAAGATCAACCAAAAGATGTTAAAAAAAGAAAAAAATTATCTCCACATCAAAAAATTATGGCAATCTCAGGTGGAATAATAGTTGGGGTAGTTTTGTTGCTATTGTGCCTGCTATTAATTAACCATAAGAAAGAAATAACAATGCCTGATGTTACTAATTTAAGTGAAAAACAGGCAGTTGAATTATTAAAGTCTAAAAAGCTAAAGATTAGTCCTAAAGTTGAGAAATTGAGTGATAGTAAAATTTCTGCTGGTAATGTTATCCGAACTGAGCCACCAGTAAACAGTAAGGTTAAAGAAGGAACTATAGTTCGACTTTTTGTTAGTACGGGAGCTCCCACATATAAATTGGCTGACTTTACTTCACAATCATATACTGAAGCTAAAGATGTTTTAGAACGTCATGGAATTAAAGTTAAAGTTAAACGTGAATATTCTGATACAATTCGTGAGGGAATTGTAATGGATCAAAGTATTAGACCAAATCGAAGAATTACCAAGGGCACTACGGTAACTTTAACTGTTAGTAAAGGTCAAAAAGAAATTACAATGATTGATTTAACAGGTTATTCGCGTAAGAGTATTACTGATTTTGCTAATGATCATAATTTAACTAAGGTTGAAGATCCTGCACAATACTCTGGAGATTATGAAAAGGGTACAGTTATGGCTCAATCACCAGCTGCTGGAAGTAAGTTAAAAAAAGGTGATATTTTTCATGTAACATTTTCCTTAGGTGCTAGACCACAAGACAATTCTGAATCTAAATCGGAAAAATCCTCAGATATTCCGTCAAATTCGAGTAGTGAATCTAGCTCGAAGGTAACCAATAGTAGTAATAATAATAGTAATAATGGTAGTAATAGTAGTAGTAACACCAATAGTAATACTAGTGCTAATAATGATGTTTCTTTTTCAGAAAATATCATTATTCCTTATCAAGATAATTCTAGTGATGATACTACTGCCGCTAACAGTAATCCTGCACAAAATGATGTAAAAATATATCTTCAAGATTCTCATCATAAAATTAGCGATTTATACATGGAAATTAAAATTAAAAAGGATACTCAAGTTACGTTACCTTTTACAATAGGTAAAGGACAAAAAGGACTATATCATGTAGTATCTGATGGTAAAATGATTATTAATCAATCAGTTACAGCTCCAGAGAATAATTAATCGGTTAAAAGGATTAAACAATGCAAATAATTCCTTCAATTTTAAATGCTAACTTGTTAAATTTAATGCCTGATTTAAAAGAATTAGAAAAAGCAAGTGTCGAAATGATTCATGTAGATATTATGGATGGTAATTTTGTTCCTAATATTTCTTTTGGACCTGATTTTGTAGCGCATATTGCCGAAGAAACCACGTTAAAACAAGATATTCATTTGATGGTACAAAATCCAGATTGGATTGTTGATCAAATTCTAAAATATCAACCAGAAAGTATTACAATTCATTATGAAGCTACTCATGATATTTATCGGATTTTACAAAAAATTAAAGACCATGGAGTAAAAGCAGGGGTTGCAATTAATCCTGGTACTTCGTATGAAGCAATTGAAGCAGCAATTATGATTGCAGATCGAATTCTGGTTATGACGGTCAATCCCGGTTTTGGAAGACAAAAATTTTTAAAAGAAATGCTTCATAAAGTAAGAAAATTAGATTTAACTCGTCAAATTAATCAATATACTTATAAAATTGAAGTTGATGGGGGGGTAAATGATCAAACAATTGTAAAGTGTAAGCAAGCTCATACAGATGAATGTGTGGTTGGATCGTATTTGTTTAAAAATGATAATCCATTAGATAATATAATGAAATTACGACAATTGATTGAAAAGTAAAAAAAAAGCAACTGTTAACGTTGCTTATACTCTAGTAATTTTACCAGATTTTAATGTCCGGGCTGAAACCCAGACTTTTTTCTTTTTGCCATTTACTAAAATTCGAACCTTTTGTAAATTTGGTTTCCATTTACGCCTGCTAGAATTTAAGGCATGAGAACGGGTATTACCAAAGGATGTATGTTTTCCCGTAAAGTAATCTTTTGCCATAATTAACGCTCCATTTAAAAATTATCTATAAAATAGTATCATTAAAGCAGGATTTTTGCAAATTATGATTCTCCAAGGAAGAGCATTTTTCATTTTTGCGGTACACTTATAATAAAAAAATAGATATAAATTGATGAAAGGAGCTTTCAATGGGATTGAAAGTTAATACAAAGTTTGGCCAAGTTGAAATCTCTAATAATGTAATTGCTACAATTGTTGGTAATGCTGTGGCTGATGTTTTTGGTGTAATTGGCTTAGCACCTTTAAATAATTTTCGTGATAATTTATATGGGTTATTAAATAAAAAGAATTATCAAAAAGGAGTTCAAATAAAACAAGTTAAAGGTGATATTGAGGTAGAAGTAGCAATTATTGTCGGTTTTGGCATGAAAATATCAGAAATTGGTAAAAATGTTCAAGATCGAATTAGGTATAATTTAGAATTAATGTTATCAGTCAGTCCAGCAACCGTTAATGTGATTGTTCAGGATGTAAAATTAATCGATGACTAGAATAGTGGGGAGTAGCATTGACTAAAGAAATAATTGATTCTGAAGTTTTCAGAGATATGATCAAAATGGGAGTTCATCGACTCAATAAGAATGTAGATTTTATTAACTCATTAAATGTTTTTCCAGTACCAGATGGCGATACTGGTACCAATATGAATTTAACTTTTCAAAGTGGTGCTAAGTTTGTTAATGAGTCTTCATCTCACAGTGTAGGGGAATTAGCAGTTACTTTTAGTAAGGGATTGTTAATGGGAGCACGTGGTAACTCAGGTGTAATTTCTTCGCAAATTTTTAGAGGATTTCAAAAAGAAATTACTACTAAAGAAACTCTTAATGCAAGTGATTTTGTTGCTGCGTTAAAACAAGGAGTCGATTCGGCTTATAAGGCAGTAATGAAACCAGTTGAAGGAACAATCTTAACTGTAGCAAAGTATGCGGCTCAATCAGGAATTAAAGCTGTTGCTGAAAATGATGATTTAGAAAATGTAATGAGTGCAGTAGTCGAAGGCGCAAAAATTGGACTTAAAAAGACACCAGATTTATTACCTGTACTAAAGGAAGTTGGAGTTGTTGATTCTGGAGGTCAAGGTTTAGTTTTTCTTTATGAAGGCTTTTTAAATGGTATTAAAGGTGAAGTTAAGGACGATGTTTATACTCCAAGCGATGAGCAGATGAATGAAATGGTGAATGCGGCTCATCATCAAAGTATTCAAAGTCAATTAGCTACGAATGATATCGAATATGGCTATTGTACTGAAATGATGATTGATTTGAATTCTAAAAAAGCAGTCTTTGACTTAGCAGAATTTCGTAACTATTTAAATAAATTAGGTAATTCATTATTAGCTGTTTCTGATGATGAAGTGGCAAAAGTACATATCCATACTGAACATCCAGAAAGAATTTTTAAATATGGTGCAAAATTTGGGCAATTAGAAAAAGTTAAAATTGATAATATGCGTTTGCAACATGAGACCATCATTGAAAGCGATGAAAATATTACTCAAAATAAGGATATAACTACGGAAATTATTGTTGTTGCACAGGGTAAAGGACTTATTGAACTTATGCGTAGCTTAGGTGCAACTCATATAATTACTGGGGGACAAACAATGAACCCTAGTACTGAAGATTTTGTAAAAATTTTAAATCGTACATCTGCTAAAAATGCCATTATATTACCTAATAATGGGAATGTTTTAATGACAGCACAAGCTGCGGCTAATGCCGTAAAATTACCAGTGGAAGTAATAAATACTAAATCTATTCAACAAGGTATTTCTGCTTTATTTTCTTTTGTAAAAAGTAATTCACTCGAAGAAAATGTCCAAAATATGAAAGAAGATATTTCAATGGTTAAGTCAGGTGAAGTTACTACAGCAGTAAGAAATACCCAAATTAATGGTTTAACTATTAAAAAGGGCGAATTTATTGGTATTGCTGACGGTCAAATAGTAACTGCAAATTTACGTAGGCCTGATGCTTTGATGCAATTAATTGAGCAAATGGTAGATGATGATAGTGAAATTATTACCATTTTTTATGGAATTGATGCTTCTAAGCGAGAAACATTAAAAGTAGAAAATGAAATTAAAAATAAATATCCCGATCTTGAAACTGAAATTCATGAAGGTGATCAAGCAATTTACCCTTATCTAATTTCAATAGAATAATTATGGTTAAATTACATTTATATGAATCAGTATCAATTTTACCTGGTGTAGGAAAGAAAAAGGTCGAAGCATTAAGTGGATTAGGGATCCAAACTGTGATGGATCTTTTTTATTATTTTCCTTATCGCTATAATGATTTTTATGAACAGAATATTTATAATTTGCAAGATAACGATAAGGCAGTTTTGCGTGGAACTGTCACTACAAGTCCAATTCTAAGTCGTTTTGGTGGAAAGCGCAGTACTTTGCGCTTTAAAATGCTTGTCCAAGACTTAACTATTAACATTGTGTTTTTTAATCAGCCCTATTTGCGTGATAAGATAGCTTTAGGTGAAGATTTAGCAGTTTATGGTAAGTGGGAACAATCCCAACTTAATTTAGTTGGTAATAAAATTATTGATCCCCAAGATACTGATCGTTTGGAACCAATATATTCAACTTCGGCATCCATGAAACAGTGGGCTTTACGTAAATTAATTCGCATTGCTTTTGATAAATATGGTTCAGAAATTGTAGATTTGATTCCTTTAAATATTCGTCAAAATTTACATTTATTACCGGAAGATGAAATGTTAAGGCAAATTCATTTTCCTAAAACTTTTGATGAAGTAAAAGCGGCTCGTAATACTGCTATTTTTGAAGAATTTTTCTTATATCTTGGTCGCTTAAGATGGTTAAAGAAAGAAGATGATCAAGAAGGTATTGCTGTTCATTACAATATATTAGAGCTAAAAAAATTTATTCAAACATTGCCTTTTGAATTAACTGATTCTCAAAAAAGAGCTGTCAATGAAATTTGTTATGATATAAAAAATAAATATGCGATGAATCGACTTTTACAAGGAGATGTTGGTTCCGGAAAAACAATAGTTGCTGCTTTAGGTATTTTTGCAACTTTTACAGCAAATTTACAAAGTGCATTAATGGTACCAACAGAAGTTTTAGCTGCCCAGCATTATGCTAAATTAAAAAAAATATATCAAGGAACTTCGCTAAGATTAGAGCTTTTAACAAGTGGTACTCCAAAGAACAAGAGAGAACAAATTTTACAAAAATTAGTAACAGGTGAAATTGATTTAATCATTGGTACGCATGCTTTAATCCAGTCTGATGTTTTATTTAAAAATTTAGCTTTTGTTGTAATTGATGAACAACATCGATTTGGGGTTAATCAACGTCGAACATTAAGAATTAAAGGTTTAATGCCCAATATTTTATCAATGACGGCAACCCCGATCCCTCGAACTTTAGCAATTACTATCTACGGGAGCATTAAAATTTCAACAATTAAAGAAATGCCCCAAGGTAGAATTCCAATTAAAACGCTTTGGATAAAAAACGCGAACGATCCTTTAATTAATCGAGCAGTAACTTTTGAATTAGAGCATCATCATCAAGTTTATGTTGTTGCTCCTTTAGTGGCTGAATCAGAGAAAGTTGATTTAAAAAATGCGCAAGATATCTATGAACAGTATGTAAAACATTATCCTAATGTTCGGGTAGGCTTGTTAAATGGAAAAATGAAACCTGAAGAAAAGGAACAAATTCTAGAAGATTTTGCGCAGCAAAAAATACGCATCTTGGTTTCCACAACTGTAATTGAAGTTGGTGTTGATGTAAAAAATGCTACTTTAATGATTATTTATGATGCTAATCGCTTCGGTCTCTCCCAGTTACATCAGTTAAGAGGTCGAGTAGGTCGAAATAAGTATGCATCTTATTGTATTTTAGTGGCGCATCCACATAATGAAATTGCTCAAAGACGTTTGGAGTTAATGGTTAAATCTAATGATGGTTTTTACTTATCCGAAAATGACTTGAAACTGCGTGGTGCAGGTGAAGTATTTGGAAGTAAGCAATCTGGAGATATTAATTTTAAAATTGGCGATCCATTACAAGATCAAAAAAGTTTATTTTTAGCTCGTAAAGCTGTTGATCAAGTTTTTAGTAATGATCCTGATTTAAAAGAAGCCCAACATGCGAATTTTGCTAATTTCCTTTTGCAAACTCAAAATAAAGATGAAACAATTGATTAATCTAGTATTTGCAATCAATTGAAGGAGAAAATATGATAATTGCAATTGATGCTATGGGCGGCGATGAAGCCCCAAAATCGATAATTGATGGTATTGAAAGATTTTTAAAAGAGGATTCTGAAACACAAATTCGGTTGTTTGGTCCACAAACTACTTTAGAAAAATTAATTACTCCCTCATCACAGGTAACTTTGGTTAATACAACTGAGGTAGTTAATGGCAATGATGAGCCTGTAGCGACAATTCGTCACAAAAAAGATTCTTCTTTAGTGAGAGCTGCTGCTGATGTTAAAGCAGGTAAAGCTGATGGCTTTTTATCTTGTGGTAATACTGGAGCGGTTTTAGCAGCTGGAATTTTTATAATTGGTCGAATTAAAAATGTAGAACGACCAGCACTAATGCCCACTTTACCAACGGTTATTTCTGGTAAATATTATAATATGCTAGATGTTGGCGCTAACGCTGAAGTAAAAGTGAGTTATTTAACTCAATTTGCGCAGATGGGTAGCATTTATGCTGCTGATTTACGAGGAGTAAAAAATCCAGTTGTAAAATTATTAAATATAGGTAGTGAATCTCATAAAGGTGATTCTTTACATCAGGATGCTTACCAAAAAATTAGTCAGATACCAGATATTAATTTTCAAGGAAATATTGAACCAAATGATTTGTTTAAAGGTGACGTTGATGTAGTAGTTACTGATGGATTTACTGGTAATGCAGTTTTAAAAACCTTAGAAGGTACTATGAAAACAATTTTACATTTGCTTAAGAATAATTTGATTAATGGCAGTCTTAAAACTAAGTTAGGTGCTTTATTAGTAAAAGGAAGTTTAGGCAGTTTAGCTCAGCAATTTAATAATTCTCAATTCGGTGGAGCTGTTTTATTAGGGGTAAACGCTCCAGTAATTAAAGGTCATGGAAATTCACAACCTGAAACGGTATACTATGCAATTAAACAAGTAAAAGAAATGATTAAAGGTCAAACGGTGCAAAAATTTAAAGACCTTTATAAAAAAGGAGAGAAAAATGACAGATGAAGAAATTTTTAACAAAATTAAAACAGTTATCACTAAGCAATTTGAAATTGAACCAGAAAAGATAACTCCACAACTTAATTTCAAAAATGATTTGGACGCTGACTCCATTTCCTTGTTGGAATTTTCTCTGGAATTGGAAAAAGAATTTGGTAAAGAAATATCTGATGAAGATTCAGCTAAAATTCATACGGTTCAAGATGCAATTAATTTTATAAAAGCTCAATAAAGTTAGCAAAATGCGAAAACAAAATGAAAAATAATTCATTTTTTGCGCCTTTTTGAGTATAATTAAACCTACATAGTTTGGAGGAGAACCTATGGATAAGGAAAAAGATAATGTACTTTTAGAAATAGAGCATTTACATACTGCTTTTCGAATTAATGGAAAATTCTATAACGCTGTTGATGACTGTTCTTTGACTCTAAGAAAAAATGAAATTTATGCAATTGTTGGGGAATCAGGATGTGGTAAATCAACTTTAGCAACTAGTATTGTAGGTTTATTAGATCCATTAAACTCAAAGGTTAAGGGATCAATTAAATATCGTGGTCAAGAATTAGTAGGTTTAAATGCAGATGAATACGACAAAATCCGGGGAGAAGATATTGGGATGATTTTTCAAGACCCTTTATCTGCCTTAAATCCCTTGATGCGTGTTGGTGACCAAATTACTGAAGCTTTATATTATCATACTAAGGATTCTGAAGCTGAAAGAAAGAAAAAAGCATTAGAGCTATTGAAGCGTGTTGGGATTCCAGATCCTGAAGGGACATTTCGCCGTTATCCGCATGAACTTTCGGGAGGAATGCGGCAGCGAATTATTATTTCTATAGCAGTTGCTTGTAGCCCGGAAATAATTATTGCTGATGAACCAACAACAGCATTAGATGTAACTATTCAAGCCCAAATTATTGATCTTTTAAAGGATATTCAAAAAGAAAAAGAATCTGGAATTATTTTTATTACTCATGATTTAGGTGTTGTTGCGGAAATTGCTGATCGGGTTGGCGTAATGTATGCGGGTCAATTAGTTGAAATAGGTAGCGTATTTGATATTTTTGAAGATCCTAAACATCCGTATACGAGATCTTTATTAAACTCAATTCCTCAAGCAGGAGAATTAGGTGATCGTTTGCATGTAATTCAAGGTAATGTTCCTCCATTATCTGAAATGAAACGAAGCGGTTGTCGTTTTGCTCCCCGAATTCCGTGGATTCCGGCAAGCGCCCATGAAGAAAATCCTAGTTATCATCAAGTTGGTGATGGGCATTATGTTCTTTGTACATGCTATCAAACTTTTCATTTTCAAGAAGAAAAGTAGGTGACTTAAATGAGTATAATTGAAGTTAAAAATTTAAAAGTTTGGTATCCCATACGCGGGGGATTTTTTAATACCATTAAAGGCTATGTTAAAGCTGTTGATGATGTTAACTTATCAATCGAGCCTGGTGAAACTTACGGATTAATTGGTGAATCTGGATCAGGTAAGAGTACTATTGGTAAAACAATTGTAGGAATTGAACGTCCGACTTCTGGGTCAATTATTTATAAGGGTGAGGATGTAACTAAAGGTCGTAACCGTAAGAAACTAAAATATAATCGAGATGTTCAAATGATTTTTCAAGATTCTCTATCCAGTTTGAATCCCCGAAAAAGAATTAATGATATTATTGCTGAACCAATACGTAATTTTGAAAAATTATCTAAAACTGAAGAAAACCACCGAGTAAAGGAGTTATTGGATATTGTTGGAATGCCAAAGGGTTCAATGTATAAATATCCTTTTGAATTTAGTGGTGGGCAAAGACAGCGAATTGGTATTGCTCGAGCAGTTTCAACTCATCCTAAGTTAATTGTTGCTGATGAACCGGTTTCTGCATTGGATCTTTCGGTTCAAGCACAAGTTTTAAATTATATGCAAGATATTCAAAAAGAATTTAATATTTCTTTTCTTTTAATTTCACATGATTTGGGTGTAGTGAGACATATGTGTAAAAACTTATCAATTATGACGAGAGGACGATTTGTTGAAGTTGGAACTCGAGAAGATATTTACGATCGGCCTCAACATATTTACACTAAACGCCTTTTAGCTGCAATTCCAGATATTAACCCCCGTAATCGACAAGAAGATACGAAAGAACGCTTACGTGTTGAAGCAGAATATGAAAATGACGAAAAGGCTTGGTATGACAAAAATCATCGAGTTTTGGATTTAAAACCAGTTTCTGGTTCAAATACGCATTATGCGGCAGTGCCTGAAAGTAATTCTATGGTTGAACAAGGAGGAAAATAATCATGTGGAAAACAGTTTTGCGACGTATCTTGTTGATGATCCCTCAGATTATAATTTTAAGTTTATTAGTATTTTTTGTTGCTAAATTAATGCCTGGAGATCCATTTAGTGGCAAAATTAATCCCCAAACTGATCCCAAGACAATTGAAGCTTTAAAACATCAGTTGGGACTTTACGATCCCCCCTTAGTACAGTATGGTCATTGGATTCAAAATATTTTTAAAGGTGATTTTGGTCAAAGTTATACATATAATAGACCAGTTTTAGGCTTAATTGGGGAACGTGCTGCTAATACTTTTTGGTTAGGTTTATTAACAGCTGTTTTAACTTATGCAGTTGCAATTCCTTTAGGTTTGATTGCCGGAAAGAATGAAGGAAAATGGCCAGATCGGGTTATTGCTTTCTATAATTTTGTTATTAATTCTGTACCACCTTTCGCTATTTATTTGATTTTTTTAATACTTTTTTCATTTATTCTTAAAATTTTTCCTTCCACCGGAACTGTTTCAGCAAGTGCTCACGGTTTTGTTCAGATCTTCTTTTCACGAATTTATCATATGATTTTACCGGCAATAGCAATGATGCTTTCGGGGACGACGGCAATTGTTCAGTATTTACGCTCAGGTATTATTGATAATACCAAAGAAGATTATGTACGAACGGCAAGAGCAAAAGGCGTTCCTGAAAAAGTTATTTTCCGAAAACATATTCTTCGAAATGCTTTTCTTCCAATTGCTTCTTCTTTAGGAGGAACAATTACCGGACTTTTAAGTGGTGCTATCGTTGCTGAAAGTATATTTTCTTATCCAGGAATGGGACAATTATTCTTACAATCTGTTAATAGTCGCGATTATTCAGTAATGATTACCTTAACTTTATTATTTGGAATATTGACTTTGTTGGGAAATTTATTGTCAGATATTATCATGAGTATAGTTGATCCTCGGATCAGAATTCAGTAGGTGTAGAAATGGCAGAAGTAGAAAAAAGTAAATTAGAAAATCAAAAAAATTTAGGAAATGAAGAAGTTACCCCCTCTACTTTAAAAACAATTTATCGTGAAATTATTCATGATAAATGGGCAATGGTATCTTTATTTGTTGCTTTATTTATAATTTTATTTTCAATAATTGGGTCTTTTTTTATTAATCAAGATAAATTACTTACAGTAGATATTTTTAATTCTTGGTTGAAACCAGGACAAGCTGGCCATATTCTAGGAACTGATAATTCAGGTTATGATATTTTAGGCTTTTTAATTGTTGGAGCTCGTAATTCAATTTTAATGGGTGTTTCTTTAGCTATTTTAATTGAAAGTATTGGCATATTTGTTGGCTTTATCAGCGCTTACTATGGAGGAATAGTTGATTTAATTATTATGCGTATTGTCGATTTCTTTATGATTATTCCTCAAACTATGGCAGTAATTACAATTGTTTCAATTTGGAAGAACTATACTCCGGTAAATCTTGTACTTCTAATGGCAGCCATGTCTTGGATGTCTACTACTCGGTTAATGCGCTCTTTAGCTTTATCCCAGCGTGATCGAGATTATGTATTAGCCTCAAAAACTTCAGGAACCGGTAATTTTAAAATTATTTTTCGGGAGATTTTACCAAATATCTCTACTTTTATTATTACTGATTTTACTTTAACGCTTGCAAGTATGATTGGTTTTGAAGTTACTCTGAGTTATTTAGGTTTTGGTTTGCCAGATAAAGTCCCAAGTATTGGAACTTTAATTGGGTATGCCGGTGATACTAACTATATGTTAACTTATCCATGGGGATGGTTACCTGCTTTGATTACTTTAGTAATTTTAACAGTAAGTATTAATTTCTTTGGACAAGCTTTGCGACGAGCAGCGGACGCACGACAAAGGACAGCTTAGTTTTAAAACGTTTGTAATTTTATTCAAAAACTGGTATAGTACTTTTAAAATTTAATTTGTTGGGAGATGAATTTATGATTAAGCTTAAAAAGATTTTAAGCGCCGGAGTTACTCTTTTAGCCGCAACGATGATGGTGGCTTGTGGTTCTAGTAACTCAAGTAGTTCTTCAAGTAGCAGTAGTACAAAGAATACTGATACGAATTCAGCGAAAGTAACATTTAAAACTGATTCAAAAAAAGGTGATTCTAAGGGTGGAGATTTAAAAGTAGCGGAAATTAACGATACTCCTTTCTCTGCAAATTGGTTGCCGGAAATACAAACGAGTGCAATTGATGAACATATAATGAAATGGGCTAGTGAAGGCCTTTTTAAGACTGATGATAATTTTAATATTCAAGATGGTGGTCCTGCTAACATCAAATTTGATGATAAAGCAAAAACCGCTACAATTACAATTAATCCTAAATTGAAGTGGTCTGATGGTAAGAAAGTTATTGCTAAAGACTTAGAATATTCTTATGAGATTATTGGTAATAAAGATACAGAATCTGAACGTTATAATGATCAGTATGAAAATATTGAAGGTATGAAAGAATACCATGAAGGTAAAGCTAAAACAATTTCTGGAATTACTTATCCAAAAGGTGAAGATGGAGATAGTATTGTTCTCCACTTTAAAGAAATTAAAACTGGAATGGACGTTTCTGGTAATGGTTGGTATTCTGAAAATGCGGAGCCTTACCATTATTTAAAAGATGTAGCATTTAAGGATTTACAAGCTTCTAAGCAAAATAAAGTTGCTCCATTGTTCTTTGGACCTTATAAAGTAAAACATATTGTAAGTGGTCAATCTGTAACTTTTGAACCTAATAAAGAATATTATCGTGGAGAACCAAAATTAGATAGTGTTACCGTATCAATTGTTAATCCGGCGACTTTATCACAGCAAATTAAAGCTCATAAATTTGATATTATTGAAGTTAGACCAAGCAATTGGAAAAGTGTAAAAAATACTAGTGGATACAATTACTTAGGTGTTAAACCTATGGCTTATAGTTACTTAGGCTTTAGAGTTGGTTCCCTTGATCGAGTTAAGAATGTTAATACCGAAAACCCAAAAGCTAAAATGGGAAATCAAAATTTACGACAAGCAATGGCTTATGCAATGAATGTTGATCAGGTAGTTGATAAATTCTCTAATGGATTAGGATATCGTGATACTACATTAATTCCTACTGCTTTTGGTGAATTCCATGATTCTAAAGCCAAAGGATTTCCATATGATCCAGCTAAAGCTAAGAAGTTGTTAGATGATGCTGGTTATAAAATGGGTAAAGATGGTTATCGAACTGATCCTGATGGTAAAGATTTGACTATAACATTTTCTGCGATGTCTGGTAAGCCAGAGCAACAAGCTATTGTAAATAACTATATTCAAAAATGGAAAGATGTTGGATTAAGAGTTAAATTATTAAATGGTAAGTTAACTGAATTTAATTCATTTTATGATAATTTGAAGAAAACAAATCAGGGTAATATTGATGTATTCATGGCTGCTTGGTCTCTTTCTAGTGAACCTAGCGCAGCTGCTTCTATGTGGTCATCAAACCAACCAATGAACTTTGCAAGATTTAGTAGTAAAACTAATGATAAGTTGATTAGAGATGTACAATCTCAAGCTTCAGCAACAAATCATGATCATTTTGTTAAGTCAATGATTAAATGGCAAGATAATATGAATAAAGAAGCATATATTGTTCCTTTAGATCGTGCTTATAATGTTTATGCTGTAAATAAAAAAGTTGAAAATTATTCAAGAAAATTAGCATTTGATGATTATTATAATGTTGGTTTAAGTAAATAAATTTAATTTTATTGTTTAAATTATAAAAACCAGGCTTTAGTTTAAAAGCAACTGGTTTTTTTTATATATTAAAAAAAATATAAAACTTTGAAAAGAAAGGTAATAACAGTTTTTATCCTTTAATGTCGCCCTTTATTCTTGTATAATTTTCACTATGGATACTAAAAATAAGCGAATAATAAAATTACAAAATAAATTAACAAAACGTTTTGGTATTACAGTTAATTATGACCTGTTAGTTCAGGCCATGTCCCATACGAGTTATGTAAATGAAATGAATGAAGACCGCTCAATGAGTTATGAAAAATTAGAATTTTTAGGAGATGCAATTTTACAGTTTGTAATTACGGCCTACATTTATAGAAATTATCCCGATTTTGACGAAGGTGAATTAACTCGCTTTCGAGCTAATATTGTTCAATCAGCTAGTTTAAGTCAATTTTCTTTGGAAATTGGCTTGGATCAGGCGGTGTTACTTGGACAAGGAGAATTAAAAAACAGTGGTAATCATCGCCGTTCTTTAATGGAGGATATATTTGAGTCACTTTTAGGAGCAATATACTTAAGTTCAGGTTTAGAAGCTGTTACCAAATTTTTGAATGAAACGGTTATTAAAGATATTAAAAACGGTAAACTGAAAGTTAATGTTGATTATAAAACAGCTTTACAAGAATTATTGCAAGAAGATGGAACTATTAAGATTGAATATATTCCCCATGATCATCCAGATCAAAGAAAAGATTGGGCAACTGATCTTTTTGTTAATGGTGAACTGATAAGTAGTGGTGTAGGACATAATCGTAAATTAGCTGAACAAGAAGCAGCAAAAGTGGCTTTAGCTAAAATAAATGCAAATAAGGGAAAATAATATTTGTTTTTAAAAACTCTAACTTTAACTGGTTTTAAATCTTTTCAAAAGAAAACAACTATTGATTTTGATTCAAGAATAAATGGGATTATTGGGCCAAATGGATCTGGTAAAAGTAATCTTATTGAAGCTATTCAATTTGCAATGGGGGAACAATCTGGGAAGAGTTTGCGCGGTAATACAATGAAAGATATTATCTTTTCTGGTTCGCAAACCGAAAAAGCTCTTAATCGAGCTAAAGTACAGTTGATTTTGGATAATAGTGACCGTTTACTAAAAGATTATGGTGATTTAGTAACCATAAGTCGCATTTTATATCGTGATGGTACCTCAGAATATGAAATTAATGGTCAAAAGGTAAGACAAAAGGATGTACAAGCATTATTTTTTAGTGCAGGATTAGGTCGGGATACTTTAGCTTTTATAACCCAGGGAAAAGTTCAAAAAATTATTGATAGCGATCCGGTTGCTCGGCGTGGCGTATTTGAAGAAGTTGCTGGAGTTTATAAATATAAATTAAATCGTCGTGAAGCCGTAAATAATTTAGAATCAACGGATTTTGAAGTTCAACGGTTAAAAGATTTGCTTTTAGAATTAAATAATAATTTAAAACCACTTGAAAATGAAAGCAAGCGGGCAACTGAGTATGCAAATTTAAAAGATTTATATGATCGAATTAATCTTTATGGTATTGTTGCTAAAATTAAGAAAATTGTTTTAGAACGTGATCAAAAAATTGAATTACAAAAGAAATTAGAAAAAGAAAATCATCAATATCAAGAAAATATATCAACAGTTAAAACTCAAATTACTGCTGAACAAAATAAAGAACATGAATATCAAGAAAATCTGGATCATCTTCAGCAAAAATTAGTTACCTTAATTAAAAGCCGTGATCAAGTCAATTCTAAGCATCAAGTATTACTCACCAAAAAATCCCAAAATGAAGCTCAAATAGTTGAATTAAATAATCATTTACTTTCTTTAAGAAAAGAAGCTTTGTTAATTAATGAACAACAAGAGAAAGTCAAGAAAGATTTAGAAGAAATTGAACCAAAATTAAATTTGAAGTTTCAAAAGCAAACGGATCTTAATTCAATTTCAGGTAAAGATTTAGAGTCATTAAATCAAGAACTAGCTAATTTAAAAGAACAATATTTTGATTTGTTAAATAAAAAAACTAATTTGAGAAATAAGCTTAATTTAATAGAAAACGAAGTAAATTCTAGAAATAAAATAATTGCTAATTATCAAAAAAGAATTCAAGAAAAAAATTTAATTTTAGCAGATTTAAAACAACAACAGACAGATTTTGAACAAAAAATTAAAGACAGTCAAAAGGTGCTTTCACAACTTCAAAAGTCTTTAGCTAATATTAACCAAAAACTCCAAGATTTTAAAATAAGGCAAGAGAAGTTAAAACAACAACTTTCAGTAAAACAAAATGATCAACAGATTTTGAAAACTCAAGTTAATGAATTGGCTAATCAAGAACGTTCACTTAATGGCTTTTTTGATGGTGTTAAAGTGATTATAAAAAATGCTGATAAAATTGGGGGAATTGTTGGAACTATTTTCCAATTAGTTCAAGTTCCCGAGAAATATCAAACAGCATTATCTGAAGCTTTGGGTACTCGTTTTCAAAATATAGTAACTGTAGATGAAGCTGCCGCTAAACGGGCCATTGCTTTTTTAAAAGCAGCAAATAAAGGACGTGCTACTTTTTATCCATTAGATCGGATTAAAGCTCAGGAATTAAATCACAGTGTTAAAGAAAAATTAAATCAAGAAGAGGGCTTTTTAGGAGTAGCTTTAGATTTAATTGAATTTAATCCACAATATCGTTCAGTCATTTCCAATTTTTTTGGAAAATTGCTAATTGCAAACGATCTAGATGCAGCTACTAATTTGTCACATTTAATGCAAAATCGTTATCGAATTGTAACCTTAGCTGGAGATTTAATTAATATCGGCGGTTCTTTGACTGGAGGTAAGTCGAACAAACGCCATGATTATTTTCGTAAAAGTGAAATTACAGAAAAAAAGAAATTAATTGTTCACTGTCAACAAGAAATTTTGGTTGATCAAAACAAGTTAAAAAACCTACAAAATGAGCAACAAGAACTTTTAACTAGCTTATCACACATAAATGAACAAATTAGACAAGTAAATCTTGATTTATCTAAATTAAATCAGAATTTAACTAGTGTTATAACACAAGAAAAAAGTATTAAAGACCAAACAGCTGAATTAAATCTGGAGATTGCCGAGCAAAATCGTAATGTAACTGATTCTCAGGAAATCATTAATTTTCAAGATCAGTTGAAAATTAATGCTAGTGAACTTACAAAAATGGATCAGCAGATGACAGTGATTAATAATCAAATTGAACAACAATTGCAGGCAGATGTTGCTGGTAAGCAAAGTAAGTTAGAAGCAGAGATTGCTACCTTAAAAGAGCGGAAACTCAACTTTCAACAACGGTTAAAAGATTTTTTAAACCAGCAAAGTAAAAATCAAGAAGAACAAGTAACGGATCAAAATAAAGTTAATAATTTACAGAAACAAAATCTTGAAATTACAGCTGATTTGAAAGCCACTTCAAATCAATTAAAAGAATTTACTAAAAGTGAAACTGATTTAAATCAGAATAAAGAAACTTTGATTGCTCAACAGCAAAGTTTAAAAGTTAGGCAAGAGGAGTTAGCCAAGCAATTGAGTCAACATCAACAGCTTTTTGCTAAAGTTGAAAATTCCTTAAATGATTTGGGTATGCAATCAGCACGTTTTAAAATACAGTTAGATAATTTATTGGATAATTTAGCAAATGATTATGAAATGAGCTATGAAGCTGCACAAAAAGCAGTTTTAGAGCATGAATTAACTAGTGAAGAGTTAAAAATTGATCCAAAAAAAATACAGAAACAATTACGAGATTTTGGGAATGTAAATTTAGCGGCAGTTAATGAATATCAAAAATTAAAAGAACGAGTTGACTTTTCTCAAAAACAACTTAAAGATGTCCAGCAAGCTAGAGTTGAATTACAAGAATCGATTGACCAGTTAGATGAACAAGTACGGTATTTATTTAAAAAGGCTTTTGATACTGTAAATCAGGCTTTTCAAGAAATTTATCCCATTATGTTTAGTGGTGGAAATGCAGAATTAAAATTGACGGAACCTGAAGATTTATTGCATACTGGAGTTGAGATTATAGCTGCTCCTCCTGGGAAAAAAAGCCGGTCTTTGAGTTTGCTTTCTGGTGGAGAAAAATCATTAAGTGCAATTACTTTGCTTTTTGCCATAATAAAAGTTAGTACAGTTCCTTTTTCAATTCTTGACGAAGTTGAAGCAGCTTTAGATGAAGCAAACGTTGACCGGTTTAGTCAGTATTTAGAAACTCTAAACAGCAAAACTCAATTCATAGTAATTACTCATCGTCGTTCAACAATGCGAGCAGCGCAAAGACTTTTTGGTGTAACTATGGTTGGAACAGGAATTTCAAAAATAGTATCGGTAAGATTAGATGGTGAACTTATCAATAAGGAGTAAAAATGGGATTATTTGACCGCTTAAAAAAATCACTTTTTGGGAATAAATCAACTGAAGAAGAATCTCAAACTACAGATGAATTAAAAGATTCTAATGATCTTGACAGCTCGCAAGAACAAGAAAAAGTTGATAGTAAAGAAAATAAAAAAATTGAAAATAATTTAACAGGGTCTGAAGAAAAAAAAGCAGTTAATCAGAATGAATCAGAATTTACAAGTGATATTAATCAATCTGTCGATACTCAAAATAATATTCATGAATCTGAACAGTTATCAGATACAGTAGATAGTGATTTTAACAAAAAAACTAAAGAAACCTTTGATAAAGAAAATGCTAATGATGAATCTTCATCTAAAATCGATTCTAAAGATGTAACAATAACTGAAACTAACGATTCTAACGATAAATATGATTTGGGTTTAAAGAAATCACGAAATAGTTTTGCTACAAAATTTAATCATTTTTTGGCAAATTTTCGTAGTGTCGACCAAGAGTTTTTTGATAATTTAGAAGATTTTTTAATTGAATCTGATGTTGGTTATGAATTGGCTATGAACTTATCAGATCAATTAAAAAAAATGGTTAAAGAGGAAAACCTTAAAACAAAAAAGGAAATTGGTCAAGCTATTATTGCTTATTTAATTAATAGTTACGATGTTGATAATGCTGCTAAAAGTTTAAATTATCACGAAGGTTTAAATATATATCTTTTTGTTGGAGTTAATGGTGCTGGTAAAACT
This sequence comes from uncultured Lactobacillaceae bacterium, assembly GCA_945285405.1. Taxonomy (GTDB): domain Bacteria; phylum Bacillota; class Bacilli; order Lactobacillales; family Lactobacillaceae; genus Xylocopilactobacillus. The sequence goes on from CALYQJ010000001.1 coordinate 93,856, forward strand.
ACAACAATTGGTAAATTAGCTAATCGCTTTATCAAAAGAGGTAAAAAAGTAATTTTAGTTGCTGGTGATACTTTTAGGGCAGGAGCTACTGAACAATTGGATCTTTGGGCTCAAAAAACGGGAGCTCAAATTATTAAAGGTAAATCTAATCAAGATCCAGCTTCTTTAGTTTATGAAGGAATCCATCAAGCAAAAATCGAGAATGCTGATTATTTAATGATAGACACCGCTGGTCGCTTACAAAATAAAGTTAATTTAATGAATGAATTAGATAAAATTAAGCGGACAATTAAAAAGGAATCAGGTAGTGATCCAACGGAAACTTTATTAGTTATTGATGCAACTACTGGTCAAAATGGTTTGAATCAAGCTAAAGAATTTAATCAAGTTACTAAATTAACTGGTTTAGTTTTAAGTAAATTGGATGGCACTGCAAAGGGAGGCATTGTCTTACAAATTAAAAAATCATTGAATATTCCAGTTAAATTGGTTGGTTTAGGAGAAAAAGTCGATGATTTGGTTGATTTTGATCCAGAAGAATTTATGCGTGGTTTCTTTAAAGGAATTTTAGAAACCTCATGAAATTTGCTGATAAAATTCGAATTACTCGTTTAATTGATGTATACGGTGGTTTGTTAACTCAAAAGCAACTGGATTATTTGGTTTTTTATTATGATGAAGATTTATCATTGAATGAAATTGGTGAGTATTTTAAAATAAGTCGGCAAGCTGTTTCGGAAAATTTACGTCGTTCCGTGCAACAATTAGAAAATTATGAAACTAAAGTTGGACTACTTTCCCGATTGGATCAATTAGATAATTTATTGAATAAGATAGGAAATATGAATTCTTCTACCCGAAAATTAGTAAAAGAGATTCGGAAAATTATGGATTTTGAGAGAGGTAATTAATGGCATTTGAAGGTTTAACCGAAAGATTAAAAAAAACATTTAAAAAGCTTAGTGGTAAAGGGAAAATTAGTCAAAATGATCTTGATAATGCGATGCACGAAATTCGTGCCGCTTTATTGGAAGCTGATGTTAGCTTAAAAGTAACGCGTGAAGTTACTCGCAGTGTTTCTAAAGAAGCTTTAGGAGCAAAAGTTTTAGATAGTGTTACCCCTGATCAACAAATTGTTAAAATAGTTAACGATGAGTTAATTAAGGTAATGGGCTCTAAAGCAGCACAGTTAAATAAAGCTAAGCATATTCCGACAATTATTTTAATGGTAGGACTTCAAGGTGCTGGTAAAACAACTGCTGTGGGCAAAATAGCTCGTCGATTAATGAAAGAAAAACAATCACGACCATTTTTTATTGCAGCTGATGTTTATCGACCAGCAGCAATTGAACAATTAAAAACTTTGGGAGAAGATTTACAAGTACCAGTATATGATGAAGGTACAAATGTTGATCCTGTTGAGATTGTAAAAAATGGTTTAGCTCAAGCTAAAAAGGATAATCATGACTATGTTTTTATTGATACTGCGGGCCGGTTAACCATTGATGAACAATTAATGGATGAACTAAAAAATATTAAAGAAGTTGCTCAACCAAATGAAATTCTGTTAGTAGTTGATGCAATGACAGGACAGACTGCTGTCGATGTTGCTAATGATTTTAATGATGCACTAGGAATCACTGGGGTAGTTTTAACTAAGCTTGATGGCGATACTCGTGGTGGAGCAGCACTTTCAATTCGTTATGATACAGGAGTACCAATTAAGTTCATTGGAACTGGAGAAAAATTAGCTGATTTAGATGTTTTTTATCCAGATCGAATGGCAAGTCGAATTTTAGGAATGGGTGATATTCTATCATTAGTTGAAAAAGCCCAACAACAATATGATGAAAAACAAGCTCAAGATTTAGCTCGTAAAATCCAAGAAAATAATTTTGATTTAGATGATTTTATTGATCAGATGAATCAAGTGCAGAAAATGGGTCCAGTTGATGAACTTATTAAAATGGTTCCAGGATTGGCTAATGTTCCAGGAGCTGCTAATATTCAATTTGGGGATAAGGACTTTGCTCATATGCGAGCTATTGTTTCATCTATGACTCCTGAAGAACGTATGGACGCAAGTATTTTGAGCCCACGTCGTCGGAGGCGAATTGCAGCTGGATCAGGACGTGATGTGATGGAAGTTAATCGTCTAATTAAACAGTATAAACAAACTGCAACTATGATGAATAAAGTGCAAAATGGAAATTTAGGGGCTATGGATCAAATGTTCGCAGGTCAAGGAGTAAAAGGTAAAATTGGCCGGATGGCTATGAATTCTATGGTCAAAAAGAATAAAAAGCGTAAGCAAAAGCGGTTAAAGAAAATTAAACATTTTAAAACTAAATAATCTTATTAAAAAAAGTTAGATACTTTTAATCTAACTTTTTTTATTGGGTATAAATATAATAAAAATTATGTTGCAAATATAAGACATTTTTTTTAAAAAAAATTGAATTCATTTTGTTAAATTAAAAACATTAAAAGTAGTGAGGTTTAATAAAATTGAATTTAAAAGATTTTGTCAAAATTAGAAAATTAAATGCTTTCTTAATTACATTATTTACTGTTACAGGTGCCGGCTTGGTAACATTAGGAAATTATACTTTAGGTTTAATTGTTAATGCTTTAAAAGAAAATAAATTATCAGAATTTTTATTTATATGTATTTGTAGTTGTTTAATTCTACTTACTGGATATTTTTTAAATCCATTAAGTGAATATTTGTTTAATTGTCAAATTCAAATTTATTTGCACCAAATTCGAATGCAATTAGTAAAAAGTATTTGTAAAAAAAGAAATGAATTAATAGTTTCTAAAGTTCAAAATAAACTTACTAATGATTTAAATATTTTAAGTACTGATTATCTTACTAAAATTCAAGTGATTATTCGGCAAATTTTTAATTTATTTTTTTCTGGTTTAGCATTGTTTTTAATACATTGGTCTTTACTTTTGGTAACAATAATTCTAAGTTGCATTATGTTAATTTTACCTCAATTATTTTCTAAAGCATTGCAAAGAGCGACAGTTAATGTTTCTAAAGAAAATCACTTATTTTTAGGTACTATTGCTCAATGGTTTAGTGGTTTCGCTGAATTAATCCGTTACCATGCTCAAAAAAAATTAGAAACAGTTATGAGTCAATCAGCTTCTAACTTGGAAAAACAAACAATTTCTCGAATCAAGATTCAAACAAAATTAAGTTTTGTTAATCTCATTTTTAATTTAGTCGCTCAGTCTATAATTTTAATTTTAGCTGGAGCTTTAATTTATTTTAAGTTAGTTCCATTTAGTGTAATTCTTACAGCAACACAGTTTGGCAGTACGATTTTTAACGGACTACAAATAATCACTGATGCCCGAGGAACGATAATATCAACAAAATCGCTTAATCAAAAATTAAAAAAAATAATAAATCAAAAAAGTAAGACTTCAATTGATGAATCTACAAGTAATATTGCAAAGATTGAGGTCAAAAATTTATCAATTAATTATAAAAATGGTGAAAGCTTATCTTTTCCGGATTTATTGATTAAATTCGGAGAAAAAATATTAATAACTGGAGATAGCGGTTCTGGGAAATCAACTTTATTAAAGTTAATTAGTGGTTATTTAACTCCTTCAAAAGGAGAAATTATATACCGTGATGAAAATGGAAAAGTCATAAAACCTGAGACCAATGAATTTAGTTATATTCCTCAAGATTCCATTCTTTTTCCTGATAAAATTATTGAAAACATTACTATGTTTAATGAAAAATTTATAAAAAAGGCACAATCAATCATTGTTAAAATGAATTTACAAAAAGATTTAAAACAATTTCCCCAAGGTGAAAATACAATAATAAATTTAGAAAAACCAAACTTTTCTGGAGGTCAAAGGCAAAAAATTGTTTTAACTCGTGCTTTAACTTATCAACAACGCTTTCTTTTAATTGATGAAGGTACTTCTGCTATTGATCAAACTAGTACAAGAAAGATTATAAAAAATATACTAAAAACTCCTGCAACTGTAATTTTTATCGCCCATAATTTTGATGATGAGTTAAAAAAATTATTTCAACGGGAAATTATAATCAAAAAATAAAGTTTTTAATTTTTTTGCGGTAGTTTAAAGCATCTTGAATCCGGTAATCATAAATTCCTTTAAAATGTAAGTCTGAATCAATAAACTCTTGAAATTTAAAGATTTCTTTAATTTCTTGATCTCCTTGATGAAAGTCACCGAGATATAGTTTTTTAATTGCAAACCAAAATTTAATCGTTACTAAATCGGTTATTGTAAGATCAAAATTTTGCTTAATTTTAGTTAATTTATAATTAATTTTTTGAGCTCTATTAAAATCTCTTAAAGAATAAAAATGCTGTAACATCAATCCGTAAAAGTTAATTAAATTTTTTATTACATGAAATGGATCATATTTAGGTGATAAATAAAGTTGAAAATTATGTTCTATTTTTTGAATAAGTTCATCTTGTGATAAAGGAGCTTCTGAATAGTCGTATATTAAAATAACAACAAATTCGATCATTTGTAATTCCTGAATATTCCAAGCTTTTTTCCCTAACAAAAAATTAACAAATTGAATATTTTCTTGAGTCATAGGCATTGAACCATGATCAACAAAATAAAGAATAATTTTTGCATAGGTAACAATAATTTTTTCATCAGGTTGATTTTGTTTTTGGTGTTTTTTAATCCAAGAACTTAATAAACTGAATGAATCTTTTTTATATAGTTGATTAATTTCTTGAAATAATAGTCGACTTTTTGAAGCATTGTATTTATTGTTAATAAATTGAAATTCATCAGGAGTAATTGCTAAATTATTTAAAATTTGTAATAGCTTAGCAGCTTGAAGATCGCTTTTCCCGTGCTCTAAACGATTGGCGAAGGAACGTGAAATGATTCCTCCATAAGTTTCTTTTATCGTTAATCCTTGATTTGTTCGAATCTTTTTAAGAGTAACACCAATTTTTTCCATTTTATATTAAGTTAAAATTAATTATTATTTTTTTCAATTCTTGTAATTTCATCTGAGCTTTTACCTTTAGTTTCAAATAGATTTTTATTTAATAAAAACCAACAAATTATGTTTAGAATTCCAAAAAATAGAAAAATACTACTGATCCCAACTGCTTTTAATGTACCAGGAAAAATTAAAGTTATTAAGGCATCAGCTAACCAAGTTCCTCCTGTTGCAAGCGCACTGCCAAAATCTTTAATGGCATTAGGTAAAAGTTCTCCCATTAAAATCCACGGAATTGACGACCAGGTTAAAGCATAAACAGCGATAAAACAGAATAAGAGAATAATTGTTATAAAAACCGGTACTTGAGGAATATTTGTTAAAATGCTTAATAATATTAAAATTCCTCCCATCAAAGCATTTCCTAGTAAAGCTAAAAATTTACGCCCCACTTTGTCTACAATATTTTGAGAAATAATTGCAGCCAGCACTAAAATTATACCAATACCAATTGTACTAAATGAAGCCAGTTTTTCAGGTAAATGTGCCGATTTTAAAATTTTGGGTGCATAATATAAAATTGTATTTGCCCCAGTAAATTTTTGAAATGTAACAATAAATATACATAAAATTAGGGGAGTAATCATCCAATGTGCTATTTTTTGACCATGAAGATTTTTCTTAGAAGTAGTATCATTGGAGGTTACAGTCAGTTTTGTACCAAAAATTAAAAGATGATTTTTCTGGGCAGCAGTTACTTGGTTATTTTTTAATAACCATTCTGGAGTTTCTGGAATTTTAAATCCTCCAAGTAATATTAAAAATGTTGCGATGAGACAAATTAAATTCATTATTCTCCAGTTTTGGGAACTATAAAATAAATAATTAACGATGTAAGCTACTAAAAACCCTCCATTAGTTAAAACTGTAGCAAATGAAGAAATTTTCCCTCTAATAGGTGTTGGCGCAATTTCAGATAAATAAATAGGTACTAAACCTTGAATTGCTCCAACTGAAATCCCCATCAAAAAGCGAAATCCCATAATTACTGTAAAATTACGTGGTAAAGAACAACCAATGATACTTAAAGTGCACAAAAAAACAAACCCTAAAAAAGTTTTTTTTCTGCCCAATTTTTCTGCTAATTTACCAAAACTTAAAGCTCCTAAAACGCCACCAAAAATTACTATGCTGGAAGTTAAACCTTGTTGTTGTGAATTAAGTTTAAATTCTGATGACATTAATGGTAGAACACCTGCAATGACACTAGTCAAATATCCCTGGAGAAATCCTCCCATGGCAATTAAAAAATAAATTAAGTTAATTTTTGCTTTTTTCATTTTTCTCCTAATATGTTTAAAAGGTAATTTCCAGAGTTATTTTTAGTATTGCTAAGTTTTGGCAAATTACCTCAATGATTTTGTTTAATATAAATTATAGCTTTTTGTTTAAATCTTTTTTAATAATTTAAAAAATAGAATTACTTTAGTTAACGCTTTTATTCTATTTAATATTAATACATTGGGATCAAGTCTTGTATTTTTACTGGTTGATAGTGTCAAGTAAAAATGCTTTACAGCCTATTTAAAAGCTGGTAGAATGATAAAGTTAATTTAACAAAAGGAGTACATTTTATGGCAGTTAAAATTAGAATGACTAGAATTGGAGCTAAAAGAAAGCCATTTTACCGTATTGTTGTTGCTGACTCGCGGATGCCACGGGACGGTCGTTATATTGAACAGTTAGGTTATTATGATCCTTTGGCTAAACCCAAAAAATTAAAATTGGATGAAGAAAAAGCTCTTGATTGGTTAAATAAAGGGGCTCAACCCTCAGATACAGTAAAAAGTTTTCTTTCTAACTTAGGAATCATGAAAAAGTATCATGATCAAAAATATTCTAAAAAGTAATTGATATAAAATGAGTGGTGATCTAGAAGCAATGATCAGAACCATCGTGGTCTCTTTGGTCGAGTTTGAACAAAAAGTAAATATTGTAGTTAACGAAGAAGTTGGAATAATTAATTGTAAAATTCAATGCGCTCCCAGCGATGTTGGTCGTCTAATTGGTCGAAATGGCACAGTTGCGGAAAATATTCAGCAAGTTGTTAGAGCTTTTGATCATTTAGGTCCAAAACAGCTTAAAATTTCAGTAGTGAGTAATGATGAAATCAGTTGAACCCCGTTACCAAGTGGGGATTATTATTAAAACGCATGGTTTAAAAGGTGAAGTGAAAGTAAAGCCTACTACTGATTTTCCAGAGCGTTTTCAAAAAGGGAAAAAGTTATTAGTAACAGTTAATCACCAAGATCAAATTTTAGAAATAAGCCAAAGTCGCCAACAAGGTCTTTTTTGGTTTTTAAATTTTAAGGGACTTGACGATATTAATGTTGTAACGTCTTTAGTTGGAAAGCCTCTTTATATTTCTAATCGAAATGATCAGTTAGATAAAGGTGAATTTTATGTTTCGGATTTAATTGGCTTACCAGTTTATGACTTAAATGGAATTTCTCAAGGATATTTAAAAGACATTTTGTCATATGGTTCTAATGATGTTTGGGTAATTGCTAATAAAGATGGCAGAGAGCAACTTTTACCTTATACTGCTGATTTTATCAAAGAGGTTGATTTAAGAAAGCACAAAATAATAGTTGATTTGGAATTAACCGCTGATGAAAGTTGATGTTTTAACACTTTTTCCAGAAATGTTTGTAGCTTTAAATTCATCGATTACTGGTAAAGCTATAAGCAAATCTTTAATTAATTTAAATTTAATTAATTTTAGAGACTTTACTGAAAATAAACAAAATCATGTTGATGATACCCCTTTTGGTGGTGGTCCAGGAATGTTGCTCTTACCTCAACCGGTTTTTAGTGCATATGATACGATTGATCAAAGTGATCGGCCTCGAACTATTATTTTAGATCCTGGGGGTAAGACTTTTAATCAAGAACTTGCTGAAGATTTAGCTCAAGAAAAACATCTTGTTTTTATTTGTGGACATTATGAAGGGTTTGATGAACGAATAAAGGTTCTTGCTTCTGATGAAATATCCTTAGGTGATTTTGTTTTGTCAGGTGGTGAATTACCTTGTATGGTAATTTTAGATAGTATTATTCGTTTGATTCCAGGCGTATTAGGGAATAATCTATCGACAAAAACGGAATCATTTTCACATAATTTGCTAGAATACCCCCAATACACCCGTCCTCGGGATTTTAGAGGTATGAAAGTTCCTGAAGTTTTGGTAAGCGGAGATCACCAAGCTATAAGAAAATATCAATTAAAACAAGCAATTAAAAGAACAAAAAATAAAAGACCGGATTTGTATCAAAAATTTATAGCTGAACAAGAAAAAGAAAATGAAGATATTCGGAGGTTAGAATGAATCCAATAATTGAAGAAATTACTAAAGAACAAAAAAAGACCGATATACCTAAATTTAAGGCAGGAGACACCATTAGAGTACATGCCAAGATTGTTGAAGGTAAAAGAGAAAGAATTCAGATTTTTGAAGGGGTAGTAATTAAACGTAAGGGTGGAAATAGTATCAGTGCTACTTATACTGTTCGTAAAATTTCGAGCGGAATTGGAGTAGAGAGAACTTTTCCACTTCATTCACCTCGTGTGGCAAAAATAGAAGTAGTTAAGATTGGTAAAGTAAGAAGAGCCAAATTATATTACTTCCGGAAACTTCGTGGAAAGGCTGCACGTATTAAGGAAGCTCGAAGATAAAAGCTTTTTTATAGGTTTACTAAATCCCTTGCTTTCAAGGGATTTTTGTTTTTTATAAAAAATTATATATTTTAATCATGAGTTATAAATAGAACTGTTTAAATTAAAAAAATTATAATTAATTTACTTTTTTAAAGCTTCTTAAATTAAATATCTTTTTTAATTTTTATAAAAATTTTAATTTAGTATTAAGTGGACCTTTGACTTTAATTTAAGTTAAGTTTACCCTATACTATTAATTATGTTTAGAAACGGAGGCAAGCCTTATGGAGAACAAATATTTGGCAAGAATTAATGAATTGGCTCATTTACAAAAAACTGTAGGTTTAACTGCCGACCAAAAAAAAGAGCAAGCCGAATTACGTCAAAAATATTTGGATGAATTTAAAAAAGGTTTTCGTTCACAAATTGAGAGCTTGAAAGTAGTAGATAATGAAGGAAACGATATTACTCCTGAAAAGCTAAGAGAAGTGCAACGTCAAAAAGGTCTGCGTAAAGATTGAAAGGGGAATAAGGGAAATAAAAAGATGATTTGGATTATTTTAGCCTTAGTTATTGGATTATGCGGCGGTATGGTGATAGGTGTATTTATTGCTCGTTCAACCATTAAGAAAGAGTTAGTTGAAAACCCGCCGATTACTGAAGATATGATGCGAGCGATGATGATGCAGATGGGACAAACTCCATCGACTAAAAAACTCCACCAGGTCATGGAGAGCATGAAAGAAGCGCAACGCAAAGCAAATAAACGAAAGAAGTAGGAATGAATATTTTTTCAAAACTTTCTTGGTTTATCAAAGCAGAATGGAAACGTTACTTAATTGGTATTAGTGATTTGTTATTTTTAGCCATTTTGCATATGTTTCCGCCATTAATTATTGGAATGGTGGTTGATGAACTTAATAAACATACCTTGACCTGGAAATTATTAATTTCTCAGGTTTTTTTAATTATTATCTTAGCTTTTATTGATTATGGAATGCGTTTTATTTGGCGTTATGCTTTATTTGGTGGGGCTGCAAAATTAGAGCAAGTACTTAGACGCCGTTTATTTCAACATTACCTTAAAATGGATGAAAAATTTTTTCAAAAGTATCGAGTTGGGGACTTAATGGCACATGCAACTAATGATATTAATGCTGTCCAGCAAGTAGTTGGAAGTGGAGTTTTATCATTAGTTGATGCTATTGTCACGGGATTAACGACAATTATTGCAATGATCGTTGTTGTTAATCCTAAATTGACTTTATTGACTTTGATTCCAATGCCTTTTTTAGCTTTAACAGCCTTTTTGTTGGGAGAGTGGATGCACCGGGCTTACGACCATTATCAGGCTTCTTTTTCACGCTTAGATGATAAAACCCAAGAAAGTATGAGTGGAATTAAAGTAATTAAAGCTTTAGGTCAAGAAGAACAGGATTATCAAGATTTTGCTAATTTAACTCAAAAATCTTATCGATCAGCACGTAAAATCTTTTTTATTGATCCTTTATTTGATTTATCATCACAGTTATTTATTGGCCTTACTTATGTTTTAACAATTTTTATCGGTGGAGGAATGGTTGCATCTGGTAGCCTATCTGTTGGTAAATTAGTTTCTTATTTTTCATATATTTTAAATTTAACTTGGCCAATGTTTGCTATTGGTCAGATTTTTAACATTATGGAACGTGGGGATGCTAGTTATGATCGAATTAATTTTTTGATGCATGAAAAAAGTAGCATTATCGAATCACTTCATGACAACCAAGTGATTCCAAGTGGTAACTTGAATTATCACGTACAAAATTTTAAATATCCTGACGACAAAAAGCTGGCTCTTAAAAACATTGATTTTGATTTAAAAAAAGGAGAAATGCTTGGAATAGTCGGTCCAGTAGGATCTGGTAAGAGTAGCATTATTAAACTTTTGCTCCGCACTTTTGACAATTATGATGGAACGATTAGTTATTCTGGAAGAAATATTAAGGAATATTCTTTAGATTCATATTTACGTGCTATTGGATATGTTCCTCAAGATAATTTTTTATTTACAAATACAGTAGCTGAGAATATTAAATTTGCACGATTTGAAGCACCTTTATCAGAAGTGAAAAAAGCGGCTAAACTCGCAGATATTGATCAAGATATTGAAGCATTTCCGAACGGCTATCAGACTAAAGTAGGGCAGCGTGGAGTTTCACTTTCCGGTGGGCAACAACAGCGGATTGCAATTGCGAGGGCATTAATTACCAATCCGGATATATTAATTTTGGATGATGCTTTGTCAGCGGTAGATGCTTTAACTGAAAAAAATATTTTAAATAACTTGAAAAAAGAACGTGAAGGAAAAACCACCATCATTTTAGCGCAACGTTTAAGTAGTGTAATGAGAGCTAATGAAATTATAGTATTAAAAGATGGTCAGATTAATGAGCGCGGAACTCATGAATCCTTACTTAAACAAAAAGGTTGGTATTATGATACGTGGAATAAACAAGAATCTGATCGAATGGGAGGTTTAACTGATGGATAGTCAGGAAGAATCAGTTTGGACTAAACATTTTACGTTGAAAGAACAGTTTCATATTATTGGGCGCTTGAATCATTATTTACTTAAATATCCTTGGCATTTAGTTATTTCAGTTGTTCTTGGAATTGCTTCAAGTATAACTTATATTGAAATGATGACTGTAATTCAAAATTTATTAGATCATCATTTAAGTCAAGGTCAAACGGCGACCAAAATTCTTTTAAATTTTACTTTATCTTATTTAACTTTTGTTATCATTCGTGTTATCACTCAATATATTTCAGCTTTTGTTTATTATAATGGAATGGAACGAGCAAAGCAGGACTTGCGTAAAACTCTTTACCATAAAATTATGAAATTGGGGATGACCTTTTTTGATCGGGTTCCTAGTGGATCAATTGTTAGTCGTTTGGTTAACGATACCGAATCACTTGATGATTTTTGGTACTTATTTTATGCGATAATTTCTGGAATTGTATCAATTATAACTTCATTAATAACTTTATGGTTAAAGAATTCAACATTAACTATTTATTTAATGTGTTTCATTCCAATAATTTTAATTATTGCCCGGATTTATTTTTACGTTAGTACGAAAAACTATCGTCAAATGCGGCAACGTTTATCAGAAATTAATGTTAAAATTTCAGAATCGGTTGAAGGAATTAATATTATTCAACAATTTCGTCAAGAGAAACGAATAGCTAAAGAGTTTAATAAAACAAATAATGATTACTACCAAGCACGAAAAAACGTTATAAAAATGAATGCTTTACTGTTAGCGCCAATTATTAATTTATTAAATGGTTTAGCCAATGCGTTAATTTTATCTTATTTTGGTATTATTAGTTTTCAAAATACGATTGAAGTTGGCTATGTGTTTTTATTTGTTAATTTAGCAAGTAACTTCTTTAATCCTTTTGTTAATATTATGGATGTATTATCAACTTTTCAAGATGGTATCGTTTCTGGTAGCCGAATTTTTCGAATTATGGATAGTAATATTAAGAATCCAGTTCAACATCCTAAAACTGGGTTTAAAATTACTCGTGGTAAAGTTGAATTTCGTCATGTAACTTTTGCTTATAATGATAATGATCCAGTCCTTAAAGATATTTCTTTTGTAGTTGAACCGGGACAATCGTTGGCATTAGTTGGACATACTGGGAGTGGTAAAAGTTCCATTATTAATGTTTTGATGCGTTTCTATGAGTTTGGTTCAGGTCAAGTTTTAATTGATGATCAAGATATTCGTGATTATCCAATCGAAGAAATTAGAAAAAATATTGGTTTAGTTCTTCAAGATTCATTTATTTTTTACGGGGATATTAAATTTAATATTCGAATGTTTAATGATAAAATTAGCGATTCTCAAGTAAAAGAAGCGGCTGAAATAGTTCATGCAGATCAATTTATTGAACAATTACCTCAAAAATATAATGAAAAGGTTATTGAAGGAGGCAAACAGTTCTCTACTGGTGAAAAACAATTACTTGCCTTTGCGAGAACGATAGTTACAAATCCTAAAATTTTAGTTTTAGATGAAGCAACAGCTAATATTGATACGCAAACTGAAGAGCAAATCCAAAATAGTTTAGCTGCTATGAAAAATGGTCGAACAACTATTGCAATTGCTCATCGTCTCTCGACAATTGTTGATGCTAATCAAATTTTAGTTTTAGATAATGGTCAAATTATTGAAGCTGGTAATCATAAATCTTTAATTAAAAAAGATGGTTATTATGCACGAATGTTTAAGTTGCAGCATAGTAATACATAAAAAAGCCTGAATTAGTTTCAGGTTTTTTTTATTAGATTATAATTTATACATATAATTAAAAAGAAAAGTGAAATTAAAAGATATTTATTGAGGAGAAATTGCTTTGAATAATAAATTTCGTTATGATTTACGTTATTCATTTGATCCAAGTAATTTTGGTCAGCAACAAGAAAAGAATTTGTTAGACTTTATTGTTGATGGCACAATTGATGGAATTACGTTCTTTTTAAATCAAGAAGAATTAAATCAGGGCCATGTAACGCCAGAACAAGCAGATCAGTGGTTAATTATAATTAAAAAATTAATGCCTAAATTGCGACGGCTTGGAGTAAAAATTAGTTTAAACCCCTGGACTACTCTTTTACATAGCGATCGTGGAGCTAAAATTAGTCAAAATTTAGGCTTTAGCCCGATGGTCAATTATGATGGTACTCCCGCAGTAGCTATTGCATGTCCAGCAGATTTAATGTGGCAAAATTACATTGCTAAAATTTACAAGCACTATGCAACAATATTGCCGGATTATTTGTGGTTGGAAGATGATTTTCGACATTTCTCTCATTCGCCTTACATTAGTTGGGGATGTTTTTGTGAGCATCATATGGAGCTTTATTCAAAGAAATTGGGTTATCAAATAAAACGTGAAAAATTTGTTGAGCGTTTATTACAAGCAGGAAAACCCACACCTGAACGTCAAGTATATTTGACAGTTGCTGGTGAAGAAATGGTTAACGTTGCAAAAAAAATTGCGAAACAAGTTCATGCGATTTCACCTAAAACAAGAATGGGCTTAATGTGCTCATTTCCTGAAATGCACGCAGTAGAAGGTCGTGATTGGACAAAATTAATTGAAGCTTTGTCTGATCAAGTTGGTGTGGCAATTCGACCTCATTTGCCAGCTTACGAAGAGGTAGCTGGTGTAATTTATTCGCGAAAATTTAATCAATATTCCCGTACTACAGTATCTCTTGTTCCAAAGGGTACTTTTGTGTTTCCGGAATTAGAAAATTATATGTATTCACCTTACGCTAAATCAAAGCGCTTTTCGCAATTTCAAATTGAGTCTTCGATACTACTTAATCCCCAGGGAATCTTATTAAATCTTTACGATATGATTGGTAGTGGAATTGTACCAGATTTTGAATATGCATCAATGCTAAAAGAGTCACGAGATTTGATGGAGTTCTTAACAGCTCATCAAATTACAAAACGATATGGTATTAAAATGCTTTTCAATCCTCGAGAAGCTTATTATCGTAATAATTATCAGCCTGGTAAATTTGAAGGTTTATATCCACTAGCAGCCCAGACGCTGGCTTTAATCGCTACTTTTGGTTTACCAGTAGATCCGGTAGCCTTTGATAATCAAAAATTTACTAATCAAATTATTTTGATTTCAGGTCAAGTTTTACGGGGAAGTTCTAAAGAGTTTATCACCGATTTATTAATAAATAATTTTGTGATTTTAGATGGTGAAGCAATTCAAGTAATAATTGATGCAGGACTAAAACAATTGCTTAATATTAAACGAAGCTATTGGCATCAAGCCCGAACTAATTATCAGTCTTTCGAAGAATATCGAATATCCTTAAATCAAATATCTAATCCTAGAGTAAGCATGTTGCAACATATTGGTGACTATTTACAAATTGATTATAAAAATCCAGAATTAGTAGAAGTTTTATCAGATGCATATAATTCTAAATCACAAAAATTAGGCCCGGTGATGGCTTTAGTAAATCAAAGAAGTCTTTTGTTGCCCTTATCTGTTGATCCAAAGTATGGATGGGGTTCACAGTATACTAGTTTCAAAGCAACAGCTTTGAAACGAGTTTTTAGTCAAAATAAAGATTTACCTTATGTGATTCAAATGCCAACAGTTAATTTAACTTATGGAGAATGTAGCTTTGATCAAAAAATTCACTATTTATTAGTAAATTTTTCTTTAGATAAATACTTGAAGATTCGTTTGCATTTACCCAGTTATAATGCTAAAAGTTTAAGATTTCAGGCAACTTACCGTAATGGTGGGAGACTAGTTAGTTCATCTGTAATTGCTTTACGTAAGGAGAACTTTTATGAAATTTCACTAAATTTGCCAGGACTGAGCTTGCTTGATCTAGTACCACTTGATGAGGAATATTAATGAAAAAAAAGCTGACAATTTTTTTTAGCATTTTGATTATTGGACTTTGCATGATAACCATATTAGGGATTAATCAATATCAAAAAAATAACCAATACCAAAGAAAATTTCCAGAATCAAATAAGCGTTTAAGTATCTCTACTCCCTTACTTTTAGTTCCAGGTTCAGGAGGCACTGCCGATAGCTATGATTCAATGCTGGATAATCTAAAAAATTCTTTATCAGGTGTAAATTCTCTAAAATTAACGGTTAATGAACATGGTAAAGTGACCATGGAGGGTACTTTAACAAAAAGGACAAAGCATCCTGTTATTGTAATTGCTTTTAATGACAGCAGTGATGAAGCTGTACCTCAACAAGGTTATTGGTTTGGTATTGCATTAAGATATCTGCAAAAAAATTATAAATTTAAAAAGTTTAATTATATTGGTCATTCTAATGGGGGTCTAATTATTAGCCATTATTTTGAAGAAGAAGCTCAAAAGGGAGACCCTTTAGGTAACCGCTTGATGTTTTTAGGCACACCATTTAATGGTACCGATTTAAAAGAAAATACTTTAACTTCAAATCAAAAATTAGAGCATATTTCTTCTGAATTAAGAACATTATTAAATAAAAAAGACCGTATACCTCGATATTTAATCATTAAAAATATTTATAGTGATTTAGAGGACGAATCAGATGGGATTGTTCCTATTGAGAGTGTTAAAGCAGGTAAATTAATTTACGAAAATGTACATTCGTACGAATTAGAAAATCTAGGTGAAAAGATTAACCATGTTTTGCTTGTAGATAATGCTAAAACTTTTCAAAAAGTTAATCGATTTTTCTTCAATAAATAAGGGAAAATTCATTAGTATTTCACAATTTTGATTTATATTAATTTAAAAATGGTGTTTCTAATTATTCTAATTAGGAGGAATGATGAAGAAGATTAAGATTGGTAAAAGTAATGTTACAACTACGATTTTAGGTTTAGGAACTAATGCTATCGGAGGTCATAATTTATTTAAGAATCTTAGTAACGAAACGGGAGTTGAAATAGTTAAGACTGCAATTACCGGTGGGGTTAGTTTATTAGATACCGCTTTTGTATATGGAATGGGAGAATCAGAAAAGCTTATTGGAAAAGCAATTAAAGATTATGATCGTACAAAAATACAAATTGCAACTAAAGGAGCTCAACGTATTACATCTGATGGCCAGGTAATTATTGATAATTCTCCGGAATTTTTACGAAAAACGGTTGATGATAGTTTAGCTCGTTTAAATACAGATTATATTGATATCTTTTATTTACATTTTCCTGATCCCGAACATAAAACTCCTTTAAATGAAGCAATTTCAACTTTAAATGATTTAAAAAAAGCAGGAAAAATTAGAGCAATTGGAGTATCTAATTTAAATTTTTCTCAATTAAAAGAGGCAAATCAAGACGGATATGTTGATGTTGATGAAGAAGAATATAGTTTAATTCATCGTCAAATGGAGAATGATCGTTTTGATTATTTAAAGAAACAAAAAATATCATTTGTACCATTTTTCCCGCTCGCTTCAGGATTATTGACCGGGAAATATAAGCAAATACCAATTTTTCCTGTAGGAGATATTCGTCATGATGATCCTAATTTTAAAAACCCTAATTTTGAAAAAATTAATAAAAAATTGGCAATTCTGCGACCAATAGCAGAAGAACATAAAGTTACTATCGCTCAGTTGGTATTAGCTTGGTATCTTCATAATCCTGCAATTACTGTAGTCATTCCAGGTGCTAAAAAAATTGAACAAGTTAAAGATAATATAAAAGCATCCCAAATAACACTTAATGATAAAGAATATGAAAAAATAGATGATATTTTCAAATAATAATTCATGTTTTTTGAATACATCTTATAATTATTTTTAATACAAAGGAGATTTTTTTTAATGGGGAATAAATCACTAAAACTTTGGTTTGCTGTGATTTTTTCTAGTTTATTATTGGTAGGATTATTTTTAGGGCAAGTTGCTAATGGTTTTATCTCTAAAGCAATTCAAAACAATCAATCCAATAATTTTAAAAATGGAACATTAAATTTTGATAGTAAAACATCATTTAATGTCAACAGTTCTCAACAAGTAAAGGATGATAAATTTCAACATTATGTACCTAAAAGTGGAAATTTGGTTCGTTCAGTAACTTCACAAGATAAATTTATTTTTAATACTTTTGATGATATTAATTTAACGTGTAATTTAGTTAGTTATAACGGTACAGATTCTAAGGTCGTAATTCCAGATTTTTGCTTAAAGGATGGTAAAGAATACAAAGTAATTACTTCTTTAAGTCCTTTTAAAAAAAATAATACTATTCAAAGTATCACTACAGGAAAATATTTGCAAAGTATTGGTCAAGATTTTGCCAGCAGTTGTCCTAATTTATCTGAAGTTAATTTAAATGAAGGAATTACTATAATTAATGGTTGGGCTTTTCAAAATAATCCCAAATTAGTTAATTTTACTTTTCCCAGCAGTGTACAGTCTATTGAAAACGGGGCATTTCAAAATTGTAATAATTTAAAGACAATTGATTTTGGAAGTAATTCTCAATTAACAAATATTGGTGATTCAGCTTTTATTTATGATTCAAATTTACAAGGAAATATAGTTATTCCAAAAAATGTAACTACAATTGGGGATCTTGCATTTTTTGGCTGTTTTCAAAATGCAGTTACAAATTTAAGCTTTGAAATTGGTTCTCAACTTAAATATATTAAAGATAAATCTTTCGCTTATACTTCATATCTTCAGGGAGAGACTATTTTTCCGGCTACTTTAACAACAATCGGCGATGAAGCCTTTTTAGGAAGTTTTGCTAAAGCTCCCAGTAAAATTACTTTTCCAAACAATTCTCAATTAACTTATTTAGGAGTAAATTCTTTTTCCAACGCGACTTGTCTTGAAGGAGAGTTATTAGTTCCCAAGGGAATAAAGAATATATCTCAATCTGCTTTTTCCAATGCTTATAGTTCTGCTGGTCCTGGGAGCTTGAAATTTGCTTTGGATTCGCAATTACAAAAGATTAGTGTCGGAGCTTTTTCACAAACGACTAATTTAAGTGGCAATGTTACTTTTCCCGCAAGTTTAACTTCAATTGAAGAAAGTGCCTTTGAAAACAGTTTTTCAAAACAAACTAGCAGTATTAATTTTCCAATTGATTCACAATTGAAAACCATTGGTAAATCAGCTTTTCAAAATGCAATACAATTAAGTGGTCAATTAATAATTCCTAAAGAAGTTACAGAAATATCTCAATCCGCATTTTCTAATGCATATAGTGGTGACAATTCTGGAAATTTGGTATTTGCATCTGATTCAAAATTAACTACAATTGGACCATTTGCATTTATGAAAACTAAGAAAATGAGTGGTGATTTAAATTTACCAGAAGGTCTAACTTCTATCGGAATTCAAGCTTTTGATACTAGTGGCTTTACGCAACTAAGTTTGCCGTCTACTCTAGCAGCAATTCCTGAATATTGTTTTGAATTTTCTATGATAAATGAAACATTAATTCCTGGTAATATTAAGACCATTGGAAAAGGAGCATTTTATAGATCTAATTTAGTTAATTTAAAGATTAATGACGGTGTTGAAACAATTGATACTTTAGCGTTTGCTTTTATAAGGGTAAAAAAATTAGTAGTTCCTATTTCAGTTAAAAATATTTACTATCAAGCGTTTTGGTCTGGCCGTCTTGAACAATTGGAATTACCTTCAACAACTGCATTAGGAAGTCCAACTCAACAAAATGATGCTTTTTCATGGAATAATATTTGGAGTATAAAAATTACAAATCCAAAAGATGGTCCAATTGGTGCGGGAAATCAAAGCTTTAATGGACAAAGTATTTATAAACATTTTAATTATACCAAAGACATTACCATCGATAATTTATTTGATCTTAATATCGATCATACTGATCAAGCTAAAAAATTACAATTTTCTAATATAACAAATGGGGTAACTTTTTCGAATAATACATTCCATATACCTAGTAATATCAATCGATTTACTTTTAATTTTGAAGGAATAATTACTTCAGAAGGCCAAGAAGATAAAGCTTATAATGGTGTGTATACTGTAGATTTTAGTAGTAACCGGATTAGATTACGTAATGTAATTGTTACGCAAGGAAGTATTTGGAATCCTGAAAGTAATTTTGTTGGAGCGGAAGATGATGAAGGTAATGATATTCCTTTTAGTAAAATAACGGTAAATCCCAATTCAATAGATACTAGTCAAATAGGAAATCATACTGTTACTTATACTTATGAAGACGTAAGCGCTACAGCTAACGTGTTTGTTACTCAAAGGACTAGTGATACTTCAGCAATTAAAGTTCGTTTCTATGCTATTGATGATTATGGGAAAATTACTGATTTACCAGGCGCTCCGACAGTTCCTGATATTACTGGATTTATTAATTTAAATTGGTCCTATACTGCTCCAGATGAAATAGGAGAATATGAAATTGTTGGTTCTAAAAATACTCAAGGCACCTTTCAATTAGGTGAAAATACTCAAAATGGTACTTTTGAATTAACGACAGTAAATCCGGAAATTAGTTTTTATTATGCGTTAAAAAAGCAAGATTTTTTTAACGAAGTACCAGATAAATTAAATTTTGGAACAATGCAATATTCACGTCAAAATATTTATGAGAATTCTTTAATTAACGGTCCTAAATATTTGAGATTTCACATTGGAAGTTCTTCTAAAAAAAGTGAATTAGCAGCTCAAATGAGTCCCTTTAAACCGAATGGACATGATGGTTCAGACATAAATGGAACAATTAAAATTCAAGCTAATCAAAGTATGATTGATGCTGATGGATATGTTGGTGATAGTCCAAAACCAATTTTTGCGAGTAACACTTTACAAATTAATTCTAGGAATCAAGGGGCTACAGTTTTATTTAATAATTTAAGTAATGCTAATAAAGGCAATTGGAAAGTCATCTTAACTGGTGAAAATACTAACCTTAAATTATATCAATTAGGGTCTGCGGGAGATTACGCTGCTAAATTGACTTGGACAATTACTGAAAGCATTCCTTAAGGCATTTTTAATTCTGATCTAGCGGTTTAAATCGTTAGATCTTTTTTTTGTTAGCTGTGATAAAATTGTTGATTATAAGGAGTGAACAATTTTGGATTATAACTTTGACGATCGTTTACTTTGGGAATCAGTTAGACTGACTCCTGATAATTTTATTGACAAACGTTTGCGCTTAAATGGAATTTATTATCGCTATGAATGTGATTTACCTTTAAAATTAGGAGATCAAGTGATTATTACAGGTTTTAAGGGTAATATATTACTGTTACAAAAAGAGTAAGGAGAAAAAAAGATGAATTTCAAGTTAATTATAATTTTTTTTATATTAGTTATTTTTGTTTGTTTGTTGATAAATCATACTGTGTCCATTATTCCGCAAAATCAAGTAGGGATGGTCTCAATCTTAGGTAAATTTTCAAAAAAAATTGAACCTGGGCTTCATTTGATTTTACCCTTTATAACTCATGTAGATCGGGTGGATTTGGCGCAAGTTCCATTAAAGTTAAATGAACAATCAGTTATTTCAAAAGATAACGCTGAAGTAATTATTAGCTTATCTTTAAATTATCACGTTACTGATCCATATAAATTTACTTTTGAAAATGCCGATTCAGTTCAAAGCATGATTCAACAATCACGAGCTCACCTAAGAGGAATTATCGGGACTATGGATTTAAATGAAGTTTTAAATGGCACTGAAAGAATTAATGCTGCTCTTTCTAAGGAATTAGGTTCGATCACTGATTCTTACGGGGTAAATGTTGATCGAATTAATATTGACACAATACAACCTACTCCGGAAATTCAAGAATCGATGAATAAACAAATTAATGCTACTAGAGAGCGAGAAGCAGCAATTGCTAAAGCTGAAGGTGAAGCTCGAAGTATTGAATTAACAAATAAAGCTAAAAATGATGCTTTGATTGCAACTGCTGAGGCCAATGCTCAAGCTGCTAGAGTAGCTGCTGATGCAGAAGCTTATCGTATTTCTCAAGAAAACGAAATTCTATGTAAAACCTCAAAACAGTATTTGGCGGCACAAAACATTGAAGCATTTGCTAAATTAGCAAATAGTAGTGCCAACACAGTTGTCATTCCAACTTCAGTTTCAGATTCTTTAGGTCAAATTATGACTTTTGGAGAATTGGTTAAACAAAAGAAAGAAGATTAGTTTTGAAATTAAGTAAAAAGGGCGCAAATGGTAAAATTTTAAATGAAAAAAAATTATATCAGGGTCCAATTTTTGATTTAGTTCAACAAAAAATAAAAACGCCTGATAATTTGACAGTTGATCGAGATTTAATTAGACATGCTCCTGCTGTCAATATTTTGGCAATTAGTTCAGATCATCAAGTTATTTTGAATCAAGAATATCGTGTGGGTGTCAACCAAGAAGTAATTGCATTGCCTGCAGGATTAATTGATAATGGTGAAACAGCAATTGAGGCTGCTCAAAGAGAATTACAAGAAGAGACAGGATATCAAGCAAAAAAAGTAAAGATTATGACAACTTTGACAAGTTCAGATGGATTTACTACGGAAAAAGTTAGTTTAGCTTTAGTCGAATTTGATCCTCAAAATCGTGGGGAACATCATTTTGATCATGATGAATTTATTACTAATGATTTGGTTCCTTTTTCTGAAGTCTTAAACATGGTTAAAGAGGGGCGAATTTTTTCGGCTCATTCTGTTGCCTCAATTTTATATTTTAATAATTTTGAGCGAGATTTTTAAAATGAGTTTAGTTTTTGCCCATCGTGGTGTTCACCAATTTTATCCAGAAAATTCAATGGCTTCCTTTAGGGAAGCTATTAGTTTAAAAGCTGATGGTATTGAAACTGATGTTCATTTAACTAAAGATAATATTCCAGTTATTTTTCATGATGAAAATTTAAAACGTATGGTGGGTAAAAATGAATATCTCAAAAATTTAACTTTAGCGGAGATAAAACAATTTCATCTTAAAAATTCGTCAGAAAAAGTACCAACTCTTAAGCAATTATTGAGCTATTTAAACTCAGTAAATTATCGTGGAGTTTTAAATCTTGAAATAAAGACTGACCAAATTCATTATTCAAAAATTGAAGATATTGTTACGGTGATGGTAGAGCAATATGTTACTAATTATCGTATTATTTTTTCTAGTTTTTATGCGCCCAGTTTAAAGAGAATTCATCAAATAAGTAATCGAGAATGCGCTTATTTATTTAAGAAAAATGATCAGATTGGCCAAATACTTTATCGCCAAGGTATTGTTCAAAGTTTTCATTCTAAATATTCTTATATTAAAAAAAATAACACAATACCTCTTAGAGTATGGACAATTAATCGAGTAAGACAAATGAAAATTTGCTTTTTATTAAATGTTGAAGGAATAATTACTGATAACTATAATTTAGCCAAAAAAGTTCAAAATAAAATTATTAGTCATAAAACTTGTTATTAATTATTTTAATATCTTAAACTAATATTTGAAATAATTAAGGTATATAAATATAAGTTTAAAGATACAATAAACTAAAAAGCGTCCATAATTGTTAATTTAGTGAAGTGCTTTCAACAACTAAGAACGTAATTAATATAGATAATATGATTTATAAGTTGACGCTAATGTTTAAAATAACTATCAGTCGCATTTGAACTTTAAATTATTAGTTATTTTTGCTCAAATAATTATGATTAATCACTTTAAACTAGTGATTTTTTTTTGTTAATTATATTTGTTTTATGATATGAATTTTGAATTTGAAGAGCGCATTGATCATAATTTTGCTGAAAATAACAGTAATAAAGAAGATCTATCGAATATAGCTGACCTAATAAACTTGTAGTTGAGGAGGTACGCATTTTATTAGGAAATGAAGTAGAACTATAAGTTAAAGTTAAATCAGCCTCTTTTGCAAGTGTACTTTTAGGTGTACGAGTTAAAACAACAGTGGTAATACCTTCAGGAACAGTTTTTAAAACATTTTTCAAAATCGGACGTTCACCACTATTAGAAATAATTAAAAGAATACCTGGTGTGGGTTGATTAGCTATATGGGCAGTCATTTCATCAATATCATGCCCTAAAAATGGAGTTAGACCTAGCTTGCTAAATTTTTGCACAAAATCGATAGCAGCTAAAAGTGATGAACCAATTCCATAAACGCTAATGCTCTTGCTTTTAGCAATTGTCCTAGCAACATTTTGAATAGATTCGTCAGACATAATTTTATTGGTATCTTCCAAAGTTTGTTGGATACGTACAGTTAATTTTTCTTTTATTCTTGGTAAACTTTCGTCAGGAGTAATTTCTTTTAATAGAGACTTATCTAAATTATTTAAAGCAGAAAGTTTGATCTTAAAATCTGAAAAACCACTAGCACCAACAGTACGAGAAAAGCGTACGATGGTTGCTTGACTAGTTTGGCAAGAATCAGCTAATTCTTTAATACTCATTTTTAGAACTTTATTTTGATTATCAAGAACATATTGAGCAATTCTTTTTTCTGCAAAACTAAAACTTTTTAAGTTCTCTTTAATTTTTAACAATAAATTCTCAGTCATAATGTTTTCTCTCTTTATTCTGTTTTTCTCCTAAAATAACCTTCATTTATTATCATAATTCCTAAAGTTAAGTTAAGTTTATTTGAGAAAAATAATACTAAACCGCACGGATAATTTATGAAAATTGTATTCACTGAATAAGACTTTGCCAACTACTATGGCATGATAAGAAATCCATATTTTACTGTAGGTAAAGCTAGACCTTAATTATAGAAATAATTAAAATTAAAATCCTGATCATTTAGTTCATTACTTTTTTCTAAAATTATTCCATAATCAGTACCTCTTTTATGGCTTCTTGATATAATACACTAAAAATGATAAATTGCGAAAGAAAAAATGAAGTTTTTTAAGAAAATTTTTCATTAAGTCTTCATTTTTAATTTAATAAATTTAAGAAACCTTCCTTTTTATATTTTTTTTAATATTCTTAATTATAGTTTAAATTGCTCTTTGAAAAGCTTTTTTTGAATAATCTTTGTTAAAATTTATGAATTTTTTTTTCTTAAATGTTTTTAATAAATTGTACTTCAAGTTTTTCATTATTTTTTAGAAATATTACATTTTTGAAAATTAAACTTTTTAAAAAGTTAAAACAAAATTTCATCAATTTTTAACAATTTCCAAAGATTTATTTTTAGATTTTGGTTTATATGAGTAGAATAGATTATGTAATTATTTTAAAGGAGGATTTGATGAAGTGATGGAAACATTTACATTAAATAACGGAGTCAAGATTCCTAAAATTGGTTTTGGTACCTGGCAGATTCAAGAAGGTGATGATGCTTATAATGCAGTAAAATGGGCTTTAGCAGCAGGGTATCGTCATATTGATACCGCCTTATCCTACCAAAATGAAAAAAGCGTTGGTAAAGCAATTAAAGAATCTGGAATTCCTAGATCTGAAATTTTTATTACAACAAAAGAACCAGCAGAAGATAAATCTTATGATGAGGCTTTAAACGATTTTGATCAATCTTTAGAAAACTTAAAACTGGATTATGTTGACTTATATTTAATTCATGCTCCTTGGTTGTGGGGATTAGCTGGAAAAAGATATCATAAGCAAAATTTAGAGGTGTGGCGTGCCTTTTCTGAGATTTATCAAAGTGGTAGAGCCAAAGCAATTGGTGTATCAAATTTTGATGTACATGATTTGGAAAATCTAATAGATAACAGTAAAATAAAGCCAATGGTTAATCAAATTCAATATTATGTTGGATTTACGGAGCCAAAAATAGTTAAATTTTGTCGAGAAAACGATATTTTAATTGAGGCCTATTCACCCTTAGCAACAGGTGATTTACTTATGAATCCCACAATTAAAAAATTAGCAAATAAATATAAAGTAACTCCAGCACAATTGGCTTTAGAGTTTGTTTTAGAAAATAATGTCTTACCGTTGCCGCGTTCAGCTAATAAAAATCATATTATTGAAAATTTAAAATTGAACTTTAAAATCGAACAAAATGATTTAGAAATTTTAAAAAAATTACCTGATACTGCGCCACAACATTATCATAATTTAACCCAAGGATAATTTAAATTAGTAAATATTAGTAAAATATTTGATTTAAGGTTAATAAAATCTTAAAGGACTTTTTAAGAGTTAGTTTGCTATGATGTTACTAACGTCAAAAAAAAAGGATATTTTATGCAACTTTTAGATTTAATTTTTCACCTAGAAAAATATTTACCACATTTTATTCAAATGTATGGTTCTTGGATTTATGTTTTATTTTTTGGGGTCTTATTTGTTGAAACCGGTTTGGTGATTTTTCCATTTTTGCCGGGTGATTCAATACTTTTTTTGGGAGGCTCTTTAGCGGCTTTAGATAACGGAGGAATTAATATTTGGCTTTTAATTATTATTTCCATTGTTGGGGCAGTTTTAGGTGACTTCGTTAATTTTGAAATCGGTAAACGTTTTGGCCATCATCTTGAAACTAGTAAGAAATGGCAGCGATTTATAAAAAAAGAATATCTAGATCGAGCTCAAAATTTTTTTCAGAAGTATGGAAAACTTTCCATATTTTTTGGCCGCTTTATGCCAATTATTAGAACAATGGTGCCTTTTGTAGCAGGTACTGCACAAATGCATTATCCACACTTTGCTGCTTATAATCTGATTGGTGGTGTTGTTTGGGTTTTATTTATGACCTTATTAGGATATTTCTTCGGCCAACATCCTTTCGTTCAGCAACATTTTTCTTTAATCATTATTGCCATTATTATTATTTCAATTCTACCCGCAATTATTATGTGGTTAAAAGGGCATTTTTCCAAAAAGAATTAAATTGTGAAATTATTTAAAGAAAATCTTTGCTTTCTAGCATAAGTGTTGAAAATTTCTGTTGTGAACTGACTTTTATGTTAAACTTAACTTGATTAATAACTTCTTCGGGGTCGGGTGTAATTCCCAATCGGCGGTAATTTTTAGAAGTCCGCGACCTGCTTTTTGGCAGCTGATCTGGTGAGATTCCAGAACCGACAGTAAAAGTCTGGATGAGAGAAGAAGTTTCTTCAGCGTCTAAAGCGAATGAAGATTCTTCATTATTATTTGATTTTACCCCACTATAATTGTGGGGTTTTTAAATGTATTTTGCCCGATTAAGTTTTACTTAATCGGGCATTTTGATAAGAGAGTAAAAGGAAAAATAAATGCAAAAAAATCAAAACTATATTCGATATTTAACTTTTTTAGCAGCTTTTGGAGCTTTAGCATATTTATCTACTTTTTTAAAAATACATTTAATTTCATTTTTAAACTATGAACCAAAAGACGTAATTTTAATTTTAGGTGGGATGGTTTTTGGACCAGTTTTCACTCTTGTTTTGTGTGTATTAGTTCCATTTGTTGAAATGATAACTATTAGTTCAACAGGTATTATTGGTTTTGTCATGAATGTGATAGCTGCAATTTGTTTTGTTTTACCGCCGGTTTTGATTTTTCATAAAAAAAAGGAAACAAAACATTTAATCCTTGGTTTAATTTTAGGGATAATAATGTTAACAGTTTCAATGATTTTATGGAATTATTTACTTACGCCAATCTTTTTCGGATATTCACGATCGACTGTTATTAAAATGTTAATTCCAATTATTTTACCCTTTAATTTAATTAAAGGCGGTTTAAATTCTTTATTTATTTTAATTTTATATCGTCCAATTATTCAAGGATTGATGAAAAGTAAAATATTACAAACCAGTGATTTTAATTTAATTAAAAATGAAAAAAAATGGACAAACTTAGTAATGATTTTGATCGTTGCCGCTTCAATAATTTTATTAGTATTAAGTTATTTTAAAGTCGTCTAAGGAGGATAACAGATGGCAACTCCATTACTAGAAGTTAAACAGCTCCAATATTCTAGTGAAGAATTAATTGACTTAAATTTAACAGTAAAAAAAAAGGAAATTATTCATCAAGTAAGCTTTACAATTAATCATCACGAATTTGTTGGTTTGATCGGACCTAATGGTTCAGGAAAAACTACTTTAAGTAAGTTACTAACTAAAATTATTGAACCTAGTAATGGGCACATTTTATTAGATGGGGTAGATTATGTTGATTTTAGACCATCTTGGAAATTACATCAGGAAGTCAGTCTAGTATTTCAACAAGTTTCCTCGCAATTTGTTGGAACTGATTTTATTACTGACTTAACTTTAAGCTTAAAGAATTTTGGTTGGTCAATTGCTAAAATTGAAAATAGAATTAAGCAATTAACTAAACAATTACATTTAAAATCGTTAATTAAACGTCCTTTTAGGGAATTATCAGGTGGTCAACAGCAACTTCTTGCGATCGCTGAAGCAATTGCAGTAAAACCTAAGCTTTTAATTTTAGATGAACCAACAGCCCAGTTAGACTCAGAAAATACTTTTTTGGTGGATCAATTGTTAGCAAAAATTTTTAAAGAAGAGTCGACTTCTATTTTACTAATCAGTCATAAACCAATTGAATTAAGTTTGGCCCAAAAATTGTTGACTTTGAATCAAGGTACACTTACAGGAAATTATTCTACTAATGAGTTTTTATTAGATAGTAGCCTCTTAAAAGAAAATCAGCTTATATTTCCAGCAACATTAGCTATACGTGATTATGTTTATGAATTAACTAAAGTACAATTACCATTAGTAGATTTAAGTATAAAATCTTTGATTAAGGCTATTGAAACTGTATTATGTTAAAAATTAGTAATCTAACTTATCAATTTTCCCCGCATATTCTTCCATTATTTCCGAATTTAAATTTTACTTTGCGTAAAGGTGAAATTTATGCTCTTTTAGGAGTTAATGGGGTTGGTAAAACAACATTATTAAAAATAATAAGTGGCCTTTTGAAACCGAGTCAAGGCAAAGTTTTTTGGCACGATCAAAATGTTTATCAGTCAAAAAAAATTCTGCGTCAATATCGAACTCAAGTTGGATTTTGTTTACAAGACCCGGAACACCTATTTTTCAAACAAACAGTTGCCGATGAGTTGAAATATCACCATGTTGGAAATATTGCGAAGATTGTTAAACAATTTAATTTGGAGCATTTATTGAATTATTCTCCTTTTGAACTTTCTGGTGGTCAAAAGAAAATTTTACAGTTAGCAATAATGCTTTTAAAAAATCCAGAAATTTTAATAGGAGATGAAATTACTGCTGGATTAGATGCTAAAGGACAAAGTTTAGTTGCAAAAAATTTACAAAAATTTAAAAAAGATCATATTGTACTTTTAGTCAATCATGATCTTAATCAAGTTATACAAATGTGTGACAACTTTCTTTTTTTATCTTCAGAAAAATTTCAATTAATGACTTTAACTGATATTTTAAAATATCCAGATATTTTTCAAAAATTCGGACTAATTCCTCCTGATACAATTAAAATTGGTCAAGAGCTAATTGCTAGAGGTATTTTATTACCAGACACAATTTATTCTAATAGTGAAAAAATTGCGCAAATAATTGCAACTTTAATTAATCAAAAGAAAGCAAAATAATGAATTTTTTAGCAAAATTAGATGGTCGCACAAAATTAATTTCTATTGTCGCAATTACGTTATTTATGTTTACTTTTAAAAATTATTGGCAGTATCTATTAATAACAGGAATTTTTATTTTAGTTTTTTTTGGACAATTACATCTAAATCAACGAAAACAAATTATCAAACATTGGAAATTAATTTTAATTCTACCTTCTTTAAATCTTATAGTTAATTCATTTTTTATTAATGGGAAAGTAATTTGGTCATGGTGGCGATTACATATAACTCATTTAGATTTAGTTATTTTTTGGAGATTAATTTTATTGCTTTTATTTGCTTTAACGTTTAGTACAATAACTAATCCTTCTGAAATGGCGTTAGCAATTGGTAAAATTATAAATTCACTAACTTTAGGTTACTATCAAGGTAGCGGGATTGTTTTAGTTGTAATTATTATGGCCGCTTTTATTCGAGAGTTTAGTGAAACTTGGCAAACAGTTATTCAAGCAGCTAAACTACGAACAATACCATCTAAATCTTTTCAAAGATGGTCAGATTTAATAGCGCCGATATGGTTACTACAACCTTTAATTTTAATTTCTTTAAAAAAAGCAGATAGAGTTGCTGATGCATTGATTGCACATGGTTATCATCAAGATGCAAAATTATTTGATTACCGAAAACAAAAATATCATTTAAATGATTGGATAATTTATGGCAGTTTAGTTTTATTCATCATCATAAATAATTTGATTTTAGGAAAACTTTAAGATTAAATCCTAGTTTTGCCACAAACTAAGTCTTTTTCCAGTCCATGGATCAAAGTTTGGATAAGTTTCCCAGTCAATATATGCCGGATTCGGATTAAATCCCATGGCTTTTAAAAGTTCATCAGGACTTAAAACAATTAGGTTATTTTTTTTTAACCGCATAAAACGTTGGACTAGTTCAGTGCTATGTTTAGCTTTAACATCATAAATTAAGTAATCAATTTTTTTAGTATTTAAATTGACTTGTTGCCCTCCTAGATGTCTTAAACGTTTAGTTAATATTGTTGATTCAACAGGAGTTTGGCTATCAATAAAGTAAAAATTTTTATTTTTAAAATCCATATTTTTATTATACATACTTGGTGTTTTTTGTATATATTTATTCGTCTAACATTTATCCAAAAAAGTCTAGAATTTTAAAATTTTTCATTCGATTGACTGTTTAATTTCTATGCATTTATATTAATGTTTTTTTTTAATTAGTGAAAAATGTTAGTTTACTTTCTTTTCTTCTATGCTATCATTTCTAATGGAAAAAGGAGGTAGCTATGTCTGATGAAAGAGACAAAAAGCAAAAAAAACAGCATCTAATTCACTATGCTAATGGTCCCTCGTTAGAGGAAATTAATGGTTCAGTTGAAGTTCCTAAGGGAATGAATTTTTGGAAGACATTATTTATGTATTCTGGACCTGGAGCATTAGTTGCAGTGGGTTATATGGATCCAGGTAATTGGTCAACGTCAATTACTGGAGGTCAGAATTTTCAATATTTATTGATGTCTGTAATCTTGCTGTCGAGTTTAATTGCCATGTTACTTCAATATATGGCAGCTAAACTGGGCATCGTAAGTCAGATGGATTTAGCCCAAGCAATTCGAGCACGTACAAGTCGTACTTTAGGAATTGTATTGTGGATCTTGACTGAATTGGCAATTATGGCAACAGATATTGCTGAAGTCATTGGTGGAGCCATCGCACTGTATTTATTGTTTCATATTCCTTTATTTTATGCAGTTTTAATTACTGTATTTGATGTTTTACTTTTACTTTTATTAACAAAAGTTGGATTTAGAAAAATTGAAGCTATTGTGGTATGTTTAATTTTAGTTATCTTACTAGTTTTTGCATATCAAGTTGCTCTTTCAAATCCTGATTGGGCTGCGATTGTTAAGGGATTAGTGCCAAGGGGTGCAACTTTTGCGTCTAGTCCTAATATTGGTGGTCAAACACCAATTCAAGGGGCTTTGGGGATTATTGGAGCAACTGTTATGCCGCATAATTTGTATCTACATTCTGCAATTTCTCAAACTCGGAAGGTAGACCATAATGATGAGGAAGATGTGGCACGAACAGTTAAATTTTCAACTTGGGATTCTAATATTCAATTATCTTTTGCTTTTGTAGTTAATTCATTACTTTTAATAATGGGAGTAGCGGTATTTAAAACCGGAGCAGTTAAAGATCCATCATTTTTTGGATTATTTCAAGCATTATCTGATACTTCAACTTTAAGTAATGGTCTATTAATTAGTGTTGCTAAATCAGGAATTCTTTCGATTCTTTTCGCAGTTGCCTTATTGGCTTCGGGACAAAATTCAACAATAACTGGAACGTTAACTGGTCAAGTGATTATGGAAGGGTTTATTCATATGAAAATGCCACTCTGGTTACGGCGATTAGTTACTCGTTTAATTTCAGTAATTCCAGTTTTGGTTTGTGTTGGAATGACAAGCCATTTATCAGAAGTTAAACAGCATGAAGCTCTAAATACTTTAATGAATAATTCTCAAGTATTTTTGGCATTTGCTTTACCATTTTCAATGCTGCCTTTACTTTTAATGACAGATAACAAAGTTGAAATGGGTGAACGTTTTGCAAATTCGTTATGGGTTAAAATTGCAGGTTGGATTTCAGTTATTGCATTAACAGCATTGAATATGAAAGGTCTACCAGATTCAATCGCATCATTTTATGGCGATCATCCTAGTGCTGCGCAATTACAGCAGGCCAATATTATTGCTTATACTGCAATTGTACTAATTCTTGCACTTCTAGTTTGGACGGTTATAGATATGCATAAAACACATAATAAAATACTAAAAGATCTTGATTAGTTTTGATGGAGGACAAAAATGTCAAATCAAAATGGTAATCATTCATCTGAATTACAAAGTGATTTTCATCGTATTTTAGTAGGAGTGGATGATTCTGAAGATGCTCAATTGGCATTTCGTTATGCAATTAAAGTTGCCTGCCAATTGAAAGCTAAATTAATTATTGTTTCAATTTTAGAGAGTGATGAAATGAATGTTTATCAAGCATTAAATCATGATTATATTCACGGAGAAAGAGAAGCTTTAGTTAAACATTTAGAGGAATATAAGCAAGAAGCACTTAAAGCTGGAGTAGATAATATTGAAACAGTTATTAGTGAAGGTAATCCTGGAGAAACGATTGTAAAAGATATTATTCCGGCTACTAAAGCTGATTTACTGATTATTGGTTCATTAGCAAAAAAAGGTTTACGTAAACATTTTGGTTCACAGGCAGCTTACATGGCCAAGTATGCTTCAATTTCGGTAATGGTTGTTCGATGATAAATTTTCATTATT
This sequence comes from uncultured Lactobacillaceae bacterium, assembly GCA_945285405.1. Classification (GTDB taxonomy): domain Bacteria; phylum Bacillota; class Bacilli; order Lactobacillales; family Lactobacillaceae; genus Xylocopilactobacillus. The sequence continues at coordinate 126,018 of CALYQJ010000001.1, forward strand.
TTGAAACGCCAGATGGCGTTTTTTTTTGTGAAAATTTGGTTTTAGTTTTAATTAATAATGGGTAAAATTAGTTTTAAAAGTTAATTAATATTTATAATTTATTTATTGATTGTTTTATTTTACAAAGGAGAAAAACAATTAGTGCTAATTGTGAACAATTTATCTTACAAAGTCGGTTCTAAAATTCTTTTCCATAATTTAAATTTTACGGTTAAGTCTGGTTCTAGCTTACTATTAACCGGTCCTTCAGGAAGCGGAAAAAGTACAATTTTAAAGTTAATTGCTCGGTTAGTTGTTCCTCAAAGTGGAACGATTCAAATAGACGGTAAAAATATTACTGATTTACCTATTGAAACATATCGTCAAAAAGTATCTTACGCTACTCAAAGTGCCCAACTCTTTGGTCAGAAAGTTGCAGATAATTTAAATTTACCATTTATAATTCGTAATCAACCGATAGATATAAGAAAGCAAGAAAAAGGATTAGACTTAATGGGTTTAACACGAGACTATCTTAAAAAGCCAATATCTGAATTATCTGGTGGTGAAAGGCAAAGAGTAGGCCTATTACGAAATTTATTATTTGTTCCTAAAATTCTTTTATTAGATGAAATTTCAACAGGACTTGATATTAAAACCAAAAATAAAGTTTGGAAAGTTATTTATCAGCTACAGTCTAAGAATCACTTTTCGCTGATCTCAATAAGTCATGATCAAGAAGAAATTGCTCAGGCAAAAAATATCTTACGAATTGGGGGAGAAAATTAATGAATCATGTTCATATTTCTAATTTGTCATTAAGTTTAGCAGCTTTGATGGTAGTTATAACTCTAATTATTAGTTATTGGCAAAAATTAAAGTTAGAAAAAGAAATAATTTGGTCTATTTTTCGTTCCGTTGTTCAATTAATTGTTATTGGTTTTGCATTACGATTTATTTTTAAAGTTAATAATTTCCTTTTAACTTTTCTGATGATGATTTTTATTGTGCTTAATGCTGCTTATAACGGGAAAAAAAGGGCTAAGGGAATTAAACATGCTTACCTTATTAGTTTTGTAAGTCTTTTTATTGGTACTGCAACTACAATTAGTTTGATGTTACTTACTAAAGTAATTAGTCCTAAACCTTTTCAGGCAATTCCAGTAACTGGAATGATAGCTGGTAATTCGATGGCAGCCGTGGGTTTGGTCTATGCTAATTTATATCAAAGTTTTAATGAAAATTCAGCTCGTATTGAAGAAAAATTAGCACTGGGAGCAAGTCCAAAATTAGCTGCAAATGAGATTACTCGAAAAGCTCTTCATTTTGGATTGCAACCTACTATCGATTCAGTAAGAATGTATGGCTTGGTTCAGCTGCCAGGAATGATGAGTGGGTTGATTATGTCTGGATTAGATCCAGTAGAAGCTATTAAATATCAAATTTTAGTTGTTTTTATGTTATTTTGTTCCACTGGTATTTCGGTTACTATCGCTGGGTTCTGGGCTTATCGCCAATATTTTGATAAAGAGTGGCGATTAATTTTGCCATAATTAATTATTGATTATGATGATCGTTATTTGAATTATCAGTCGAGTACATTTTTAAAAAAGTACCGCATACAGCACTAATTAGCATCAAAATTGCATATACCCAAAAGAAAACCATATCTTGTGAATCAAGCTTTAAATTTAAAAAAGCAAAAAAAAGGATAATAAAAATATTTAAAGGTAAAGATATAAAAAGACTAAGCTTAATGCCTATAATAAAAATTAATATACATGATAAAATTATTATAAAAAAATAAGTCATAAGTTAATTATAGCAATATTTTAAGAAAACTGCTTCTTTTTTTATAAAACTTGACGATTTTGCCCTTTGCTTTATAATTCCATGTAAGGACAAGTGAATCTAGGGATGTCATTACAGCGAGCTGAGTTTGATGGAAGTCAGTATGACTAACTAGATTTTTATCACCTGAAATTTTTTTAACAATTAAGATCATCACCTTAAATGAGTGGTATAACGATGTGACTCGTCTCAAAAAGGCGAGTTTTTTTATTTATGGAGGCATAATGAAAATAAAAGATACTTTAAATTTAGGAAAAACTGGGTTTCCGATGCGTGGAAAATTACCAATGACTGAACCTCAACGTGAAAGTCAATGGGACAAAGATCACCTCTATCAACAGCGATTGGATTTAAATAAAAATAAACCTCATTTCAATTTACATGATGGTCCTCCTTATGCTAATGGCCGCATTCATATTGGACATGCAATGAATAAAATTATTAAAGATATGGTTGTTCGTTTTGAAAATATGAATGGTTATTATGCGCCTTATGTTCCAGGTTGGGATACTCATGGATTGCCAATTGAACAAGAATTAACTAAATCTGGCTATGATCGAAAAAAAATGGATATTGTTGCTTGGCGCCAATTAGCCCAAGATTATGCACTTAAACAAGTTGATTTGCAAAGAACTGATTTTAAACGTTTAGGAGTTTTAGGAGATTGGGATCATCCTTATTTAACATTAACTCCTGAATATGAAGCACAAGAAATTAGGATTTTTGAAGCCATGGTAAAAAAAGGATTAATTTATCGTGGTTCTAAGCCTATTTTTTGGTCATGGTCTTCTGAATCTGCCTTAGCTGAAGCTGAAATTGAATATCATGATTTAGAATCAACATCAATTTATTATGCAAATAAAGTTATTGATGGAAAAGGGTTATTAGATCAGGATACCTATTTGATAGTTTGGACGACTACACCTTTTACAGTTACAGCTAGTAGAGGTATTACTGTCGGCCCAGATTTTAAATATGTATTGGTTCAGCCTGAAGGTAGTACTCATAAATATGTTATTGCTGAGGATCTTTTGCAAAATGATGCTACTAAATTTGGTTGGAAAAATTATCAAATTTTAAAAACTTTTCAAGGTAAAGAGATGGACCGAATTACAACTGAACATCCTTGGGATCACAATGTTCAATTATTAGTAATGTTAGGTGATTATGTTACTCTAGATGCCGGAACGGGTTTAGTCCATACAGCTCCTGGTTTCGGGGAAGATGATTGGTTAGAGGGACAAAAATATGGATTGCCTGCGGATGTTACTGTTGACGACCGGGGATTTTTAATGGATAATGCTGGGCCGGATTTTGCAGGAGTTTTCTATGATAAAGCTACACCAATTGTTACTGATAAATTAAAAAATGCAGGTTTACTTTTAGCTGTTGAAAAAATTGTTCACTCTTATCCATTTGATTGGCGCACCAAAAAGCCGGTGATTTGGCGAGCAATTCCCCAGTGGTTCGCATCAGTAAAAAATATTCGTAGTGAAATTTTAAAACAAATTGAACAAGTAGAATTCAGTCCTGACTGGGGACGTCAACGTTTATATAATATGATTCGTGATCGGGGAGATTGGGTAATATCTCGCCAACGAGCTTGGGGGGTACCAATTCCAATTTTTTATGCGGAAGATAAAACTCCAATTTTAGATCCAGATGTGATTGAACATGTTGCTCAGTTATTTGAGAAACACGGATCTAGTTATTGGTTTGCTCATGAAGCTAAAGATTTGTTACCTGAAGGTTATACAAATGAACATTCTCCAAATGGCAAATTTACTAAAGAAAATGATATTTTAGATGTTTGGTTCGATTCAGGGTCTTCGTGGAATGGTGTTTTAAATACACGAGAAAATTTAGATTATCCTGCAGATATTTATTCAGAAGGTTCCGATCAATTTCGAGGATGGTTTAATTCATCACTAATAACTTCTGTTGCAATGAACGGGCGACCTCCATATCGTAAAATATTACATCAAGGTTTTACTTTGGATGATCAAGGTCGTAAGATGAGTAAATCTTTAGGTAATGTAATTAGTCCTATTAAAGTGGCTAACCAAATGGGAGTAGAAATAATTCGGCTTTGGGTGATGAGTATTGATACTGGCAAAGACGTGAAAGTTTCAATGGAATTATTTAAACAGATAAGTGATGCTTATCGTAAAATTAGAAATACTATTCGCTTTTTGTTATCTAATACAGCTGATTTTGATCCGCAAAAGAATACCGTCAATTTTGAAAATCTCAAACCATTTGATCAATATTTTGTTATTAAGTGGAATCAATTATTATCTAAATGTTTAACTAATTATCAAAAATTTAATTTTCCTGATATTTTTAAAATGCTAATGAATTTTATTAATGTTGATTTATCAGCATTTTATCTTGATGTTGCTAAAGATATTGTTTATATTACAAAACCGGATGATCCAGCGCGCCGAAGTATGCAAACAGTTTTTTATCAAATTGCTAAGGAGTTAACTCAATTATTGACACCAGTTTTACCTCATACTGCCGAAGAGATTTGGGAAAATCTTAAAGAACCTGAAAGTTATGCTTATTTAACTGACATGCCTCAAGTCAAACATTATGGTGATCAAAGTGAACGTTTAAAAAATTGGCAAGTATTTTTAAGTTTCCGTGAACTTGCCAATAAAGAATTAGAAGTTGCACGTCAAAAAGACTTGATTGGAAAAAATGCTGAAGCCGCTTTAAAAGTTAGTTATGATCCTGATGTAGCGACAGCAATTAAAAAACTAAACATAGATGTACGCCAAATTTTAATGGTTAGCCAATTAGAAGTCGTTTCCGGTACTAAAAATCAAATTATAGTATCAAAAGCCCGTGGTAAAGTTTGTCGACGCTGTCGTTTAATAAAAGAAGATATTGGGAATGATGATCGATATCCAGATTTTTGTGAGAATTGTGCAGAAATTGTGGCGCAAACTTATCCAGAAACACTTAGTGAAGGTTTTGATGATTAATTATGAAAAGACAAGTTGCATTTAGTGAAAATCCTCAAATCCAAAAAAATCGTTGGTGGATTATTACCGCTGTAGGTTTATTTACTTTTATGTCAACCCTAGATACTTCAATTGTTAATATCGCTATTCCTACAATTAGCAAAGATTTAAATGTATCAATGAGTCAAACAGAATGGATTGTTACTGTTTACCTGTTAGTTGTTTGTTCTTTGCTTTTACTGTTCGGTAAAATTGGTGATGTTGTTGGAAAGATTAAAGTTTTCAAGTTAGGCATGATTATCTTTACCTTAGGATCATTTCTTTGTGGCCTAAAAATTAGTTTTTGGGTTTTAATCGGATCTCGGATGATTCAAGGTCTAGGTGCTGCAATGACGATGAGTACAAATAATGGTATTGTTACTGAAGTTTTTAAAGATAGCGAAAGAGGAAGATCCTTAGGGTTAATCGGTACTTTTGTTGCATTGGGAAGTATTGCAGGTCCAGGCATCGGTGGTTTAGTTTTAGGTTTTTTACCTTGGGGATTTATTTTTTGGATTAATATTCCAGTAGGTATTTTTGCTTATTTATTAGGCTTAAAAGTTTTACCTAAAGATATTACTTTTCAAAAATCACCGATTGATTTTCCAGGTTTTGTTGCTTTTTCTATAAGTATCATCAGTATTATTGGACTAATGAGTTATGCTCAATTAAATGGGTTTAAAAGTTTTGTAGTACTTTTATTAGCTTTAGTATTTGCTGTTAGTTTCGTTATTTTTATTCTACTTGAAAGAAGGACGACTCATCCTTTAGTTGATTTAAGTTTGTTTCGGCAAAAAGCGTTTACGATCAGTTTAATTTCGGTTTTATTAATTTTTATTGGTAACTTTGCTTTCAATGTTGTAGGTCCATATTATTTGCAAAATTTACGAAAATTAGATCCTGGTAAATCAGGAATTATTTTAATGGCGTTTCCAATTGCTCAGGTAATTTTTTCACCGATTGCTGGTAGATTAACTGATAAGTTTGGTGCTACCGTTTTAATTCGTACGGGAATAGTTGCGATTATTATTAGTCAAATTGGTTTTTGCTTTTTCCATGGAAAAACTGCTATGTGGTTTGTCTATGCTACAATTGCTTTGTTAGGGTTAGGTAACGGATTATTTCAATCGCCCAATAATGCTTTAACGATGGCTAGCATTGATATGAAACATCTTGGAATTGCGGGTGGTTTAAATGCTTTGTTTCGAAATTTAGGAATGGTCTTTGGTTTAACAATTTCCACAACTATTCTTTTTTCAGCAATGTCGGCTAAAGCGGGTTATAAAGTTATTTCTTATGTTAATGGTCGACCCGATTTATTTTTATTTGGAATGAAAGTTTTGTTTTCGATTATGATTGTGTTGTCAATTGTTGCTTTAAGTATGAATTTGTCCAAAATAAAATCCAAAGAGTCATAAAAAAAGCCAAAATCTATTTTTAAGATTTAGGCATGATAAATTTAAACCGTTGATTTTTCGTCAATGGTTTTTTTTATAAATTACGATCCATTGTAAAAGTTAAATGAGAAAGATTCATTCCTTTGGTATAAAGTTCTCCCATAAAATCGCGAGTTCTTTTTTCTGCTTGAGCAACTGTTTTTTGGTTAGCTTCTGTCAAATAATCGGTTAATTTTTCTCCAGTTAGACCTGTGTTCAGGGCATCTTTAGTTATTTCTGCCACTCGTGTGCGAAATTTTTGTTTTAATTCAGTTAAGTAATCCAGGTTCATTTGATTAAAAGATTGATAATTTGATTCAACTAATACTGAAAGAGAACGGTAGAGCCAATAAGCATCATTTTCATGGTAATACAATTTTGTATCGCGATAAGAAGGGGCGGTGTCATTCATATTAGTAAAGAAAGGGATATATGGTGCAAAAGTGGGATACCCTATACATAGCCACATTATTGCACCTACTTCTTTTGGTACATCATTTTTAATTTGTAAAATGTGTGAATTTTGAGTTCGATTCAAGCCGATTGGACGGTATAGATATTTACGGTTATCATTGCTTTTAACTAAAGGATCGTAAGGTGTTTCATTGTAATGGGATCCTAAAATATACTCAATATCTTCGGGAGTAATTTTGTGTGCTGGATGTAGAATAAAAGGTAAATTGTCACTTTCTGGTTCTTGAATAATTTCGGGATTAAAGTACTTTTGACCATACCAAACACGAGGGGTATTGTAATGATGATCTTTTTCATTTGAAGTTCCAAAGATATGGCGAAAATTAAATCCGGAATGATCAGGGTTTAATTGATTTTTTGCTACAAAGTTTTCAATACCTGGTGACCAAATAAAATTATCAGCATCATTAAAATTTACTTCTTGAATAGACACTTGGTTAGCGCAGATGGCATAGGCGTCATCAGGAATTCGTTGAGCAACCCAGTGATGACCTGAAGCAATTTCGAGATACCAAACTTCATCATTATCACTAAAAAGTACTGAATTACCAGCAGGAGATCCATATTTGCTAATTAAATTTCCTAAGTATTTTACCCCTTCCCGAGCTGAGTCAATATAAGGTAAAGTCATATTGACAATGCAATCTTCATCTAAGCCATCCTTGACTAATGGATCAAATGCTAAAACTCTTTCATTTCCATAAGTACTTTCTGTTGCACTCATTGCAACATTTTTTTCATTAATACCGCTTTCTTCATAGTAACCTAATTTTTTATAATCTACATTTGGAACACCTGGATAACGATAGGCATTAGCAGGCAATTCTGCCGAAAAACCGTTTAACCAAGATTTTAAAACTCGGCCTGGTTGATTGTGGACTGCAGGATGTTGAATAAATTTGTGTGGTGATACAGCATGAAAAGTATCATCATTTCGAGCAATAATTGTTGAACCATCAATGGTTGCCTTCTTACCAACTAAAATAGAGGTGCAGCTTGAACCTTTTTTCATAAACAAAATCTCCTTTTTATCTTTAATTCATATTATCTAATTTTTTATAAAAAATAAAAAGCCATAAGCATACTTTCCTACTTATGGCTGGAAATTAAATTAATTAATTTTGATTGTTTTTGCCTTCATTAACATAATTTAGTAATTGGTCTTTTAATTGTTTATCCATTTCATTTAATTGACGTGATGCTTCTTGCCGTCTTTTACGGCCTTCAGCTTGAATCTGTAAGGTTTCATTCAGAGTATCAATTAAATTTTTCTGTGTTTCATTGAGGGTTTCAATATCAATAACTCCTCGTTGATTTTCTTTTTCTGCTCCAATTGATGATTCTTTAATCATTTGACTATTTTGCTTTAATAAATTATTTGTTGTTTCAGTAACTTTACGTTGAACTTCTAAAGCATTGCGCTGAGTCAAAGCATTAATTAATAGAGCTGTTTGATTCTTCCAAAGTGGAATAGCGGTATTAATTGAAGTTTGAATTTTATCAATTAACTCTTCATTAGTTCGTTGCATTTGACGAATTTGTGGAGCTTGTTGTAGAGTCATTTCTCTAACTAATGAAAGATCATAAATTCTTTTATCTAGACGTTCCTGAAATTGTTGCACATCATTAATTTCTTCGATTTGTAAATCATTTAATTCGCCATTTTTTCGTTTAATGTTAAGTTGTTCAATTTGTTGATCTAATTCTTTTAATTTTATTTGGCCAGCAGCAATAAAAATATTTAGAGCTTCATAATAATTTTTATTTTCTTCATACATATCATCTAAAACGCGATTATCACGCATTAAAATATTTTTTTGACGACTCAATTTTTGGGAAATAACATCAATTTGAGTAGTAATTTTTTGATAACGAGCTTTAACTTCAAACATGGAATGTTTAACTTGACCAAACATTCGTTGAATAAAATTAGGTTTTGTATTTTCTAATTCGTGGGGGTCTGCTTGTTTTATATCATAAAGTAAATCAGATAAAGTTTGACCAATTTGACCAGTATCTTGATTTTGAACATGATCTAAAACTTTTGCGGAAAAACTTCCAATTTTTTGTTGAGCAGCATTTCCAAAGTTTAAAACTGACTCTCGTTTAGTTGGATCAATTTGACTAGCAAGCTTTTGTGCACTTTCTCGATCAGCTGTACTTAAATTATCAACGACATCATCAGCTACTGGTTTGATTTGGGAATTTTGGTCATGAACCGATACTTCGGGGCTTGAAAAAGCATTATTAACTAGATCATTAACAAAAGTATTATCACTATTATGTGATGGCTTTTGATTCAGATTGTTATTTTTTTCCATTTGTTTATATCCTTAAAAATTATTAGCGGCATCATGAAGGGTTTCGAGATCTTCCGTAATAAATTTATGGTACTCATCATTAATTTTTTGATAAGCATTTTTAATTGCGTTTTGACTAATTTTTAAAACCTTTTTTGTTTCATGATCCTTGTAAATATAACCATCAATTTCGTTAAATTTAGTATATAGTGTCACTAAGGTTGGTAATTCTTTATATAAAAAATCACTTGCAACATCAATCTTTTGAGGCTTAGCAACAATTTCTTTGAAGAAGCCATGTAAAAGTTGACTTATTTGATATTCTTGAGTAAGAGAGGATAGAGTTTGATTTTTACGACTTATGGTTTCAATTTGATTAATTTGCTTCAAAGCTGATGCCATCGTTTGACGAAAATAATCAATATCACTATCATTCAAACCTTGTTTATAATAATTAGCAAGAATTTTACGATTAATTCGCTTATTATTTTGATTGGTTTTTAGAAAGTGTTTTTTGTTAGTTCTAATAGTGTTACTATTATGGAAGAAATTTTTCCAAATAATATAGGTAATAATCAACGCAATTCCTAAGAATAAAAAAATAGTAAAGATGGTACCAAGTTCATTATCAATTGGATCCATCAATAAAAATGGTAGATTAAAAAAATTCATTTTTCTGCCAGCTTTCTTCTAGTTAACTTGATTTTACCACAATGAATAATGAACGCTCTCGGTCTAAAGAATGAATCTTTTTAAAAAAAACAAAAGTATTTTTTCGAAAGAAAAAAAATCAAAAATTTTGAGTAAAAAAATAAATTACATTATTTTAATGGAATTATTACTTCTTATCATTATTTTTTTAGTCTTGTTTTTAGTTTAATATAGGAGAATTTAAATATGAAAAATATTTTAGTTATTTGTGCAATGGATGAGGAAATTGAAAGGTTTAAAGAATTATTTGATTTCAAAAAGCAAACAATTTCATCAAACTTTCAATACTATGATGTTACTAACAATAATTATCATTTAAGATTAGCTAAATGCGGAATTGGAAAAGTTCAAATGGCATTAACAGCGACTTATTTAATTTCACAAAATAAACCTGATTTAATTATTAATACTGGATCAGCGGGAGCAGTTGCTCCAAATGTTAAACAACGTGATTGTATAGTCGCCACAGGAGCTTTTTATCATGATGTTGATATGACTGCTTTTGATTATAAATTAGGTCAATTGGCTGGACATAAATTAATTTTTGAGACTGATCAACAAATTACTCAAGAATTATTTAATTTGGCTAAAAAACAATTTGGCGATCATGCAAAAAAAGGATTAGTTGCCACTGGAGATACTTTTGTTTCTAATAATGATTTAAAAGAAAAAATTTATACAAAATTCCCCAAACCGTTATGTGCTGAGATGGAAGGGGCAGCTTTAGCACAAGTTGCTGAAGAATTTAAATTACCTTTTGTTGAAATTAGAGGTATTAGTGATGATGAACCTAATGACTCAGCAGCACAATTTGATTCAACAGTTGATGATGCAGGTTTAATTGCTGCAAACGTTGCAATAGATTATTTATCTAATTTAAAATAAAGCAAATTTAATTATTGGAAAGGGCGGGTTTAATCATTGAAAAGATACTATTTTGATCATGCCGCTACTACTCCAGTAGCACCTGAAGTTATTCAGACAATTACTAAAAGTTTAATTGATGATTTTGGAAATGTATCAAGTACTCATTATTTTGGACAAAGAGAAAAACTAAAGCTAAGACAAGCTAGAGAAGTTTTGGCTAATGCTATAAATGCTAATTTAAATGAAGTTTACTTTACTAGTGGTTCAACAGAAAGTAATAACACGATTATTCGACAAACTGCATTATCTCGTCAAAATCAAGGCAAGCACTTAATCACTACTGCAGTTGAACATCCATCAGTATTAAAAGTAATGCAGGATTTAGCTAAAAAAGGATTTGATGTAACTTTTTTACCAGTTGATGATTCAGGAACAATTAGTATAACTGATTTTAAAGCTGCTTTGAGACCAGATACAATTTTAGTATCAATAATGTATGCCAATCATGAAACCGGAAGGTTAATGCCAATTAAAGAAATTGGTCAAATTTTGAAAAATCATTCAGCGTGGTTTCATGTTGATGCTACCCAAGCTTTAGGTGTTACTAAAATTGATGTTAAAAAATTGGGAATAGATTTTCTGAGTGCTTCAGCGCATAAAATTTATGGTCCTAAAGGAATTGGTTTACTTTATAAAAATCAAAATTGTGTGATTCCTCCTTTACTAATTGGTGGTGAGCAAGAAAATAAATTTCGTGCTGGTACAACTAATTTACCTTTAATTTTTGGCTTTGCTAAAGCTATGGAATTATGTGATTCAAAGGAAATTAATAAATGGGTTATAATATATCAAGAGGAGAAAAGAGAATTAGTTAAACTATTAACTGAATTAGGCGTTGATTTTGCTGTTAATGGAGATTTTAATCAAGCGTTACCACATATTCTAAATTTATGGATTAAAGGTATTCCTTCAAATGTTTTATTGCCATTGTTAGATTTAGATGGTTTTGCTCTCTCAGCGGGTTCTGCATGCACAGCAGGAAGTGCTGAAGATTCACCGGTGCTAACAGCAATGTATCCCAATAATTTGATAAGAGTACGTCAATCAATAAGGATCAGTTTGGGTCATGATAATCAAAAAGCTGATGTAATTGCATTAGCTCATGCAATTGCTAAACGAGTTAATCATTTTAAAAGGTCAAAAGAAAAGGCGGTTAGTTAAATGTTGAAAGATGTAAATACAATTAAAGGGGATAAGCAATCTTACCGAATTAATCCAAATATTAAAAAGTATTCTTTAAGTGATGTTGGTTTTATTAAAACTAAACGCGGTAATTACATTTTGCAACGTTCTTTAGATCCAATGGATCCATATACGGCTAAAAAGAAATTAAAGGTGACAGTAGATAGTAAATTAAAACAATTGGATATAAGTACAACTGACTCTTCGGGTTTACAACCTATTGATATTTTTAAAAATGGTGGCGATTCCGAGGCTATTGAGCAATATCATTTCATTATTCAAAATCTATTGGATCGGGAGATTTTAGAAATCAATGAGTAAAAGAGTAGTAGTAGGTATGAGTGGTGGTGTTGATTCTTCTGTTTCGGCTCTTCTTTTAAAGCAACAAGGTTATGATGTGGTCGGTGTTTTTATGAAGAATTGGGACGAAACTAAAGATGATGGAGTTTGTACCGCCACACAAGATTTTGAAGACGTAGCAGCTGTCGCTCAAGAAATAGGAATTCCTTTTTATGCTGTAAATTTTGAAAAAGAATATTGGGATCGGGTTTTTAGTTACTTTTTGCAAGAATATCGTTTAGGTAGGACACCCAATCCAGATATTATTTGTAATAAAGAAATTAAATTTAAGTCATTTTTGGATTATGCGAAAGAATTGGATGCAGATTATATTGCAATGGGACACTATGCCAAAACTTTTGTTGATACTGAGGGATATACTCACTTAATGCGAGCTAAAGATCAAAACAAGGATCAAACATATTTTTTGGCTCAATTATCGGATGGTCAATTACAGCGTGTAATTTTCCCTTTAGGAAATTTAGAAAAACCAGAAGTACGAAAAATTGCTGCATCTGCTGGTTTAGCTACCGCTCATAAAAAGGATTCAACTGGTGTTTGCTTTATTGGTGAACGTAATTTTAAACACTTTTTACATAATTTTCTTCCAAGTAAAAAAGGACTCATGATGACACCTAATGGTGAAGTTAAAGGTGAACATGATGGGGTGCTTTATTACACTATTGGTCAACGTTCAGGATTAGGAATTGGAGGAACTAAGGGTAATAGTCAACCGTGGTTTGTTGTTGGTAAAGATGTTCACCGTAATATTTTATATGTAGATCAGGGATATAATAATCCACTTTTGATGTCCACTAGCTTAAAAGCTTCACATCTTAGTTTAGTTAATCCGGAATTTAATCTTGATCAAGCTAATAATTTAACAGCAAAGTTTCGCTATCGCCAAAAAGATGTAGCAGTAACTGTACAAACTTCAGGTAATTCTGTAATTGTATCCTATGAGCTTCCTCAAAGAGCGATTACACCAGGTCAAGCCGTAGTATTCTATCAAGGTGAAGAATGTTTGGGTAGTGCTTTTATTGATCAAGTTTATCAAAATGAAAAACAGCTAGCTTACGTTTAAAATGATTAAGTTATATTTAGTCAGACACGGTAAAACAGTTTGGAATCAAGAACATCGGTTACAAGGTGCGTGGGAAAATTCCCCATTGTTGAAAAATGATCTTCAACGAATTTACGCTTTAGGTCATCGATTGGCTAAGCAAAAATTTGCTGCAATTTATTCTTCACCTTTAAAACGTTCATTTGAAACTGCACAATATCTTGCAAAAGTAATGAAATATTCTCAACCAATTCACGTGGCCGAGGCTTTAAGAGAATTTGATTTTGGCGTAATGGAAGGTAAACGTGATGAAGATTTACCTCAAAAATATCAGTTTCAAGTTGCTAATTTTTTTAAAAGGCCTGAAGAGTTTAATGGCAGAGCAATTCATGGAGAAAGTTATCAACAAGCAGCTCAACGGACTAAATTATTTGTAGTTAGTTTAGTTGATTTTTATCCTAATAATTCCAAAATTATTTGTGTAAGTCATGGTGGTATTTTAAATATTATGATTAATGCTTTATTGCAAATTCCAATTAAAGATTATCGTAAACATGGTGGGATTACTAATGCATCATTAACACGTTTAGATGTTAATGATGATTATACTGCTCACTTAATTGATTTTAATAATACGGATCATTTAAAAAATCTGGATTCTTCAGATACGATTTAAAATGGATCAAAAAAATAATAATAATCAATACGTAATTGGTAAAGTTAAAAAGATTATATTTCGTAACTCAAAAGAACAGTTTTTTATTGTTTCAGTCGAGATTTCTGAATTAACTTTTGATTTTCCTGATTCAGAAATTACAATTACTGGTATACTTCCGGGATTAGCTGAAGGTTTAGCTTATAAATTTTTTGGTCAATTAACAACTCATCCTAAATATGGTCGTCAGTTTAAAGCAGCTACTTTTGAATTGGTGAATGAACCTAATGATCCACAAGCGGTAGTTAAGTTTTTAGTTTCTCGTGAATTACCAGGAATTGGTGAAAAAACAGCTCAAAAAATTGTTAGTAAATTAGGAGTAAATGCTGTTGATAAAATCATTAATGATCCTCACTGTTTAGATGGACTTAAAATTAATTCTGAACGTCAAAAACAAATTCGAGAGAAATTAACGGAAGATGTTGAATTAAATCAAGTTCTTTTAGCATTTAGTCGTTTTCATATTTCACAATCTGCGGCAATTGATGCTTACAATCTTTATGGATTAGAAGCAATTAACATTTTAAATGATAATCCTTATTACTTTCTGGGAAGGATAGTTCGCCTTTCATTTAACCAAATTGATCAATCATGCAAAATGTCACAATTAGATGTTAGTGAACCTGAAAGAATTACTGGGGCATTAAAATGGGTAGCCACTGAAATGATTAGCCGTTCAGGAAGTACCTTAATTGAAAAAGAACGAATTTTGAAAAATACTTATTGGGTTTTAGGGGAAAATAATGGTATCAACGTTGATGAAGGATTAGTAGCGAAATGTTTAGAAGAAAATGATGAAGATTTCTTTTCCTTTCAAGATCAGTATGTAACTACTTCCGAGTATGCTCAATATGAAAATGAAGTTAGTTCAGCAATTATTAACTTAAATTATCCTTTAAAAAATAATAAAAAAGCAATTGATAGTGAGATTAATGATTTTGAAAAAAGAGTAAATATTAAACTCGATAATTATCAAATTAAGGCAATAAAAAATGCCTTTTTTAATAATTTAAGTATCATTACAGGTGGACCAGGAACAGGAAAAACGACTATTGTTAAGGCAATTATTGAAATTTTTGCAAATTTGCATAATCTAGATTTACAAGCGCAAGCACATGAAGAAAGTTCGGGAATTTTATTAACAGCTCCAACAGGAAAAGCGGCAAAAGCTTTAAGTGATAAAACACAATTTCCAGCTGGAACAATTCATCGATTATTAAAGGTTCGTGATGTTGAGGATCGTAACTCTGAAACTGATTTAATTAGTCCAGATTTATTAATTATTGATGAAATGTCTTTAGTGGATATTGGCTTATTAGCTCAACTAATTAGATCATGTAAAACTCGGCCGACAATAGTAATGTTAGGGGACGTCGATCAGCTACCATCAGTTGGTGCAGGTCAAGTATTTAAAGATTTAATTGATAGTGATGTTTTATCAGTGACAACATTAAATCGTAATTTTAGACAGGAATTAGGTGGCAATATTATTAATTTTGCTAATTTGGTTAATTCGGGTGAAATTTACGATAGTATGGAAGATAACTATGAAGATTTACAGATGATTCAAGCTACCGGTGCAGATATAGTTCCCGCTATTGAAAAAATAGTACAAACTGAAATTAAACGGGGAGTATCTATTACCGAATTGCAAATTTTAGCTCCTATGTATAAAAATAAAGGGGGTATTTTTGAAATTAATGAAGCTATTCATCAATTAGTTAATCCTCCTAAAAAGAAAATTGGTGGATTTTCAGTAGGTGATAAAGTTATTCAGCTCGAAAATAATCCTGAAAAAGATGTTTATAATGGTGAAATTGGAATTGTTGAAAATGTTGCACGAATTCATGGTCGTATATTGACGAAAGTTATCTTTGAAAATGAAGATGAAATATCCTATGAACCCGATGAATTAAATCAACTAACTTTGGCTTATGCAATTTCGATTCATAAAGCTCAGGGAAGTGAATTTAAAACTGTAATTGTTACTATGAATGGCCGTTTTGATTCAATGCTTCGCCGTAATTTACTTTATACAGCAGTAACTAGAGCTAAGGATCATTTATATTTGGTTGGGGATTTGACAACTTTCATTAGAGCTGCTAGCTTACCGTCAATTGTTCGGACAACAGGTTTAGTGAATAAGTTACAGTTAAATTTATCTCAATCATTTAAAGAACAAAAATTTTCAGATAAAATTCAACAACAAATTGCTTCGGCTTCTTTAGAAGATGTACCTAATAAATCTAATGCTATATCTAAGCCAAGAGAAATAAATTCAGATTCGGTTAAAAAAGTATATATCTTAACTCCTGAAAATTACGAAAATGTTGATCCCATGATTGGGATGCTAGGGATAAGTCCTTATGATTAAAAAAATGATCAATTATTTAAATAATTGATCATTTTTAAAACCTAATATTTTATTTTAAATATATATTTAGTTAAACGCTAATAACCATGGGAATGATCATCGGTTTACGTTCAGTTTTACTATATAGAAATTCTTGTAACTTATCGATGATTGCTTCATTAATTGCTGCTTCAGAAACGCGGGAGCGATCCTTAAAACATTGTTTAATTGCGTGATAAACTTGTTTTTGTGCTTGATTGATTAGTTCACCAGATTCACGCATGTAAATGAACCCTCGCGATAAAATATCTGGTCCTGATAAAATTTGTCCCGTTTTCATCTTTACAGTAGCACAAGCTGCTACTAAACCATCTTCACTTAAAAGTTGTCGTTCGTGAATTACCGCATTACCAATATCACCAATACCGTTACCATCAACAAAAGCATCACTAGCAGGATAATGACTAGTGACTTTAGCATTTTTATGATTTAATTCCAAAACATCGCCATTTTCCATAATAAAGCAATTTTCTTTTGGAACATCACAAAGTTGTGCCGATTCTGTATGAATTTTTAACATTCGGTATTCGCCATGAATTGGCATAAAAAAATGTGGTTTCATTAGACGAATCATTAATTTTTGTTCTTCTTGCCCTCCGTGTCCAGAAGTATGAACATTATTAACTCTTCCATGGATGACATTTGCACCGGCCTCTTCTAAGGCATTAATTACTCGGTTAACGCTAGTTGTATTTCCAGGAATAGGTAGAGAAGAAAAAATAACTGTATCCCCAGGGATTATGGAAATTTGTTTATGGGTTCCGTTTGCAATTCTTGAAAGTGCCGCCATAGGTTCTCCTTGAGACCCGGTACAAAGAATCATTAGTTTATCACCCGGAACTTTATTAACTTCTTTAGGATCAATTAAAGTATCTTTTGGATAATTTAGATAACCTAATTCAATTCCATTTTTAATCGCCGCTTCCATACTGCGACCAAATACTACAATTTTACGACCGTTTTCAATAGCCACGTCGGAAGCTTGCTTTATTCTGGAAATATTTGAAGCAAAACTTGCAAAGATTATACGTCCTTTAATTCCGCCCATAATATTTCTAATTGAACGTCCAACAAATCGTTCTGATTTTGTGAAAGTAGGAATTTCTGCATTAGTTGAGTCTGACATCAGTAATAATACACCTTCAGATCCTAATTTAGCCATTCTTTGAAGGTTAGGAGCTGGTTGGCCGTCAACAGGCGTAAAATCAAACTTATAGTCACCAGTTTGAATAATAATTCCTTCAGGCGTATGGACTGCTACTCCTAAAGTATCTGGAATTGAATGAGTAGTTCTAAAGAAAGTAACTTTTAATTCACCGAAATCAATTTCTGAATCTTCACTTAATTCATTTAAAGTACAAGCTTTAGTTAAACCATTTTCTTCTAATTTACTTCTAATTAGGGCTAAGGCTAATGGCCCAGCATAGATATCTATACCAGGTAATTGTCTTAACAGAAAAGGAATACCCCCAATATGGTCTTCATGGCCATGGGTAATAAATAGTCCTAAAATTTTATCGCGATTTTTAATGACATGTTGATAATCTGAAATGACATAATCAACTCCTAATAAATCATCTTCTGGAAATTTAATTCCACAATCGATAATAATAATTTTATCATGATATTCCACACAATACATATTTTTACCGATTTCATTAAGGCCACCAATCGCCGAGACTTTGACGTTATTATTTACTTTTGTTTTGGTTGGCATTATAAGTCCTTTAGTACCTTAAAATCAGGATTATGTTTTTCCTCATACTCTAAAGATTCTTCATCTAATTCTGTAACGTATTCAATACTGTAAGGATATTTAGCAGTTATTTTTTCTTTGAGCTCAGGAATTCCTTTAGCTTCTGCATAAAGACTTTTTGTACTTTCCCGTCGAGGATTGTGACTTGGGTCTTCTTGATAAAAAACTTTGTAAATCATATTTCTCCTATTTTCTTATTTAAATATTTTAATTACTCAATAACAATCGTATTTTCAGGTAATTTAAAGGGTGATTCTTTACTAATATGGTCATAAAAAAGGACCCCGTTTAAATGATCTAGTTCATGTTGAACTACAATTGCGGGATAATCCTTTAGTTTAATTTCGTGACGTTGACCAGTAATATCAAAATATTCTAAAGTAATGCGATCTACTCGAACTACAAATCCTGGAACATTTCGATTAACTGAAAGGCAACCTTCACCTTCATTAAGAGCAGCATGTTTAACCGATTCCCTTAAAATGCGCGGATTATATAGGATATCCTTAAATAGAATTTTCCCATCATTAGCAGGCGCTAAAACTGCAGCAATCCTCTTTGAAACATCAACTTGGGGTGCTGCTAAACCAACTCCAGCACGAAGATGATATTTAGCCGCTAAGTCTTCATCTTGACTTATTTCTAAATATTTCATCATGTTTTTTCCTAATTGACGTTCGTCTTGAGTTAAAGGAAAGGTAACTTTTTGTGCTGTCTTTCTTAATGTTGGATTCCCTTCACGAATAATATCCTTCATTAAAATCATGACAAACTTCCTTTGATGTAATTTAGTCTATAGTT
Organism: uncultured Lactobacillaceae bacterium; assembly: GCA_945285405.1. GTDB lineage: Bacteria > Bacillota > Bacilli > Lactobacillales > Lactobacillaceae > Xylocopilactobacillus. The sequence continues at coordinate 144,973 of CALYQJ010000001.1, forward strand.
TATTCTATTATATTACAAAGTAGCTCATAAGTATAATTAAAGCTAACAAAAGAAGTCATTTATTCAAAAAGTTTAAGAATAATAGTAATCTGAGCTAGTTTTTATTTGCTTCTATATGGGAATAATTTCAGATTATTATCTTCATAAGTTGCTAGATAGATATCGTTCACTTGATATCCATTGTTTTTAATTTCATTTCGCAACCACGTATCATCTTTACCAATTGCATCTAAGGATTCTTCTAAAATTTGTCCATCGGTTATCAAAGGAGCATTAATCATTGATTCACCTTTTTGAATAATTGTTAATTGACCATTAGTTTCAAGTACAGCAGCTTTTACTTTTTTCAAATCTTCTATTCCTGCAGTTCGTAGTTTGAACATTAACGTACTAGCAGTCATGCCTCTGGCAGTTAAGCCTTTAACGTCAATTTTTCCGTTAGATATAACTTTTAAAGGAGACCCTTCCACTAATTTTTTCACAATTCGCGTATGATTAGTTAAAAAGCGTATAACTAGAACAACAATTGTCCAAATTACTAAAACTAAGAAAAATTGAAGAACAGTAATATTTTCATTAAAAATAATTCCACCAATAATACCACCTAAAACATAATTTTGCATCTGATCAATTACGTTAGTGGGAGCTAAATTGCCTTTACCCGATAAATTAATCTGAGTAATAATGCAAATGAAACCCAAAACAAATTTAATTGCAACTTCGGAATAATTAATCATTTTTCTACCTTATTTCACAACATTTATTTTATTATTTACTAATGCAGCTTTAACTAATTGATAGCTCGAAAAGTCAGTATTAAAGATGACTTGGTAATAATCTTTACGAATTTTGACAACCATTTGGTTAGTTAAAGCTGTTTGATTGCAATAAATATCTTGGGGTTTTACTTTTTTATCTTTTGCTAAACTTTTGATAAAAAAAGTCATTTGTGAAGATTTATTATTAGTGTTTCGCGATTGCTGATAATTAGTAAATTGAATTCCTAACAAGAGTATTCCGCATAGTACTACAATAATAATGAGGTCACGATATTTATTATCATCATGATGGTGGGCAAATTGAAAAGCTAAACCAACAAGAAGTAATCCTATAATAGCCGCTATAACAAACTTAAAGTTCTGTGAGCTGTTAACCTGTTTCAAAAAATATTCATATGTATAAAAATTTGCCATGATATATGCCTCATTTTAAATAAATTGTAAAAAAATTTTCTTTTACCTTACAACGATTATAACACTTGTTTTTTAATTTTTTGTACAAATTAATAGCTTAAAGATAAAATTATACAATGTACCGTTGCGCTTTTAGATTTTCTAATACAAATAGAGAATTTAATTGACATTTATCCAAGTTACGAGTAAAATTCACTATTGTTCGTGGGTAGTAGCCAAGTGGTAAGGCAGTGGACTCTGAATCCATAATTCATAGGTTCGAATCCTATCTACCCAATAAAATAGAAAACACCGTTAAATTATTTAACGGTGTTTTTTTATTTTTTATATCATATAGGTAGTTAAGTTATTATAATTTATTTCTTTATAATATAAATATAAAAAATTAAAAAAGAGGTTACTATGACAAGAAAAAAAGGCTGGCAGAATGTATTAATTATTGTTTTTAGTTTTTTGGGCTTTCGTTGGATAGTTCAAATTTTGCAAAGACTTGCATTAATTCCCCGTTTATCAATTGAAAATTATATTGCCTATCAAACAATTTTGGAAATTTTAGTTTTGTTATGGTTAATAGGAGTAAATCATTGGTGGATTCACCAAAAAGTAAGTTATCTAAAACAAATTGAAAATCCAATTACCTCACTATTACCGATCGTCTTCTTATTGCTTATTTTAATGTCCTTTTTATCAATTAGAGATAAGACTTTAATTCCGAGGACATATCCAGAAACATTACCTTTAGCTTTATTTGCAGGAATTACTGAGGAATATTTATGCCGCAGTTTATTATTCCCGCAAGTTTTATCTGCTGTAAAAAGCCCTAATACTACATTAACTTGTGGGGGGGTTTATAAAGCTGTATTTGGTTCCGCATTTATTTTTGGTTGTTTTCATTTATTTAATTTAATAGCACAAGATTTGATGACAACTTTAATGCAGGTTTGGTTAGCGTTTATTGCTGGGGTATTTTTGGTAAGTTTATATATCGCTTCTAATTCGATTTTTGTGCCAATGATTTTTCATTTTTTATATGATTTTATAATTATGTTTGGAAAAGGTCCAATACAGCAGCCAGTAAGATTAACTTTACAGTCATTAGAATCTTTAGCTATTTTTACATTTTTTTATCTGGGATATAGTTTGATATTAATTAATAAAAAGAGACTAGTAAAACAATTAGCCTGGTTAAAGAGAATTTGCAATTTTTAAAATAATAAATAATAATATTATAAATTTTTACCTTTTTTAAATAAATATTAATGCAATGAAAACGATTTTTTGATACAGTATATTTAAAAATAAAGGGAGCAAAATATGAATAATAATTATAATGTTGGTTTAGATATTGGAAAAGGTTCAGTTGGATGGGCGGTTATAGATGATCAATATCACGTAGTTAAAGCTAGGGGAAAAAATTTGATGGGAGCAAGACTTTTTCAAGAAGCTTGTACAGCTGAAAATCGCCGAATGTATCGAACAACCCGACGTCGACTTTCTCGGCGTAGGTGGCGAGTACGTTTACTGAATGAAATTTTTTCAGAAGAATTAATGAAAATTGATCCTAATTTTTTACAACGGTTAAAATATTCATGGGTTCATCCTTTAGATCAAAAAAATCATAATTATTATTATGGTGGCACAATTTTTGGGAATAAAGCTGCAGATAAAAAATTTTATAAAAAATATCCAACAATTTATCATTTAAGATTGATGTTAATGGAAGATGATCAAAAACATGATCTTCGCGAAGTCTATATTGCTGTACATCATTTAATAAAATATCGAGGCCATTTCTTAACTGGCGGAAAAATTAACCCTAAAAACGCCTTTGATATTAAAAAATTTGCAGGCGATTTAGAGCACTTTAATGAGACTTTTTATCCTGATGGGGATCTTTTCAACTTAAAAAATCAGAAACTGGTTAATGAAAAATTACTTAATTTTAAACTTACTAAAACTCAAAGAGTTGAAGAAGCACTTAAGCACTTTGAATTTTGCCATGAAGATAATAAAAAACTTGTAAAATCAGTAATAACAGCAATTTTAACAGGTATAGTAGGAAATACAGTCAATTTAATTAACATTTTTAATCTAAAAAATGAGATTGATAAAGGTGAAGAAAAAGACTATAAATTTAAATTTTCTGATGAAAACATTGATGAAGAATTAGAAACAATTTCAGGAAAATTAAATCAAGAAGAAAATCAATTCATTAATGTTTTACGTGAAGCATATGATGGTATTACTTTAAAGTCAATTTTAAAAGATTCCACTTCTATTTCTCAAGCAATGGTCCAACGATATAAAAATCATCATCACGATTTAATTTTATTAAAAGAAAAATTTAGAAATAAAAATACAAAAAAAGATTTTGATAAAGCCTATATGAATGTACTTTCTGCTAATGAAAAAAAACAAAATGCAGGGAAAAAATATTTCCGTAAACAAATAATAGCTGCAATTGAGGATCGTTTTAGTGGAGAATTAGATTTTAATAAAATAAAAAAAGCGCTTACTAGTAATAATGAAAAAGAAGTCGCAAAGGCAACTACGCAACTTGTTAAAATAATTGAGGACAGAGTTAATCATTTAGAACCAAATGCAATCAAAGATTATCAATTGATTTGCTTGTTACAAGATATTAATTTAGATAATTTCTTGTTAACCCAAAGAAATAAAGATAATGGAGCAATTCCTCATCAACTACATGAAAATGAACTTAGACAAATTATTAAAAAACAAGGTAAATATTATCCCTTCTTAAATGAAACTTTTAATAAAGAAAATAAAACAGAAAATAAAATTGTAGGTTTACTGACTTTTCGAGTACCATATTATGTTGGTCCTTTAGTAGAACCAGAAAAAGTTACTGGTGATTCTAGTAATCATTGGTTAGTTCGTAAAGAATTAGGAGAAATTACCCCCTGGAACTTAGCGGATAAAGTTGATTTAGATGAATCTGCAAAAAAATTTATTCATCGCTTGACCAATAAAGATGATTTTTTAATAAAAGAAGAAACTTTACCAGATAACTCCATGATTTATCAAAAATTTAAAGTTTTACAGGAGTTAAATAATGTAAGATATTCTTTTACCGCGGATTCATTAAATCGTCGGCATCGTTTGTCACCATTTTTAAAACAAAAAATTTTTCAAAATTTATTTAAAGTTCACGTAAATGTTACCGCATCTATGGTTGAAGACTTTATTTTAGAATCTGAAAGTAAATCGGTTAAATTATATGGCCTTTCTGATAAGCAAAACTTTAATAATTCTTTGAAAACGTACAATTACTTTGTAAAAATTTTTGGCCGAGAATTTGTTGAATATCAAAGTAGTCAAGATTTATTAGAAAATATAATTGAAATTCAGACTATTTTTGAAGATAGGAAATTGATTAAACATCAGTTAGAAAATTTAAAAAAGTTAACTCGTTCTCAAATAAAGCAATTGAGTTACAAACATTATACAGGATGGGGGAGATTATCTCGTAAGTTTTTAACAGCTAAAAAAATTCATACAGCGATTTTAAATGATCATATACAGCGTGATTACAGTATTATGGATTTATTGTATTTGACTTCAAATAATTTAATGGAAATTATTAACAATCCTAAATATAAAGTTAACAAATGGATTGAAGAAGAAAATGTTGATAAAACCGATTCAAAAGTAGATGTCTATTCACTTATTGATAACTTAAATGGATCACCAGCTATTAAACGAGGAATTCATCAATCATTTCGAATTTTGGACGATATTCAACGCGTAATGAATGGAGTTGCACCTAAGAATGTTTACCTTGAATTTGCTAGAGAAACTCAAATGTCTAAAATTACTAATTCACGAACTAAACGTTTAAAATCACTGTATCAAAATGAAAGTATAAAAAGTGACTTTGCTAAGCTTAGTAATGATTTAGAAGAATTAAGTCAAGAACAAATTAAAGACGATCGATTATATTTATATTATTTGCAACTTGGTAAAGATATGTATACAGGCGATGCAATTGACTTAGACCAAATCTCACAAAATTATGATATCGATCATATTATTCCACGCTCTTACAAAAAAGATGATTCTTTAAATAATCGAGTTTTAGTTAAACGTTCTGAAAATGCTCGTAAATCAAATTCAATTTTTCTTAAACCAGAAGTTATTGCTAAAATGAAACCTTTTTGGAGCCATTTACTAAGGTTAAATTTGATCAGTCAAAAAAAGTTTGATTTACTTATTCGTCAAGAAGATTTTACCGAAGATGAGAAGAAAGCTTTTATTGCTCGAGATTTAGTTGAAACGCGACAAATAATTAAAAATGTTGCAATGATGATCGACCAGAAATATGACGGAAAAACCAAAGCAGTTGCCATTAGGTCAAGTTTAACAAGTGATATGAGGAGCTATACGCATAAATTAAAGAGCCGTGAAATTAATGATTATCATCATGCACATGATGCCTTAATGATAGCAACTGTTGGTGAATACATTCAAAAGCGTGGTTTTGATGATCAGGGAGAGTTTACCTATGAAGCTTTTGATCGTTATAACAAAAATCGGGTAAAAAAATTTCGTAAAAAGAATTCTTCCTCTAATACTAATGAATCGGATTCTCCAATATTTCAAGATAACAATAGACTTAATCCGCTTGGATTTGTTGTTGGTAGTATGAAAAGTCCTAACTTGATTCAACAAACTAATAGAGATACAGGAGAAATTGTTTGGACTAAAGATAATTATAGTTATTTGTTAAGACAATTAGAGAATCCCTATATTTTATTTACACGGAAAATTGGTGATTCTAAAGGAAAGTTATATAACGAAACCCGATATCCTAGTTCACTTCATGATTCAAAAACTAAAGGTAAAATTCCTTTTAATAAAAATCAAAGTGTTGAGTTATATGGAGGTTTCGATAGTTCTCAACAAGCGTATTCTGTTTTGATTTATTATAAAAAGAGATATCGTTTATTGGGGATAAAAAGAGCTTGGGTTGCTGAAATTAAAAAGAATAAAGAATTTATTGTAAATAAAGTTCAAGAAATTGCCCCTGGAGCAAAAATTATTCTTGATCATGTTCCAAACGAACAGGCTGTAATTAAAAATGGCAATTGGATGACAATTGGTTCTGCAACAGAATTGCATAATGCTCAGCAGTTATACTTGCCACATGATTTATATAATAATTTAACAATTATTTTGAAAGCAAGTACTTTAGAAAAAGCACAAGCACGATTAAAAAGCGAAACTCATCAAAACTTAGACGAAATCATGATTGAGGCATTTGATAAAATCACCCAAGCTATGGAAGAAAATTTTCCAGCTTACCATAATTTTTTGAAAAAAATTATAGAATATCGTAATGAATATTTAAAACAAGATTTTAATGATAAGAAACAATTTATTTTAGATGTATTAACTGGGTTACATGCCAATTTTCAATCAAAGAATTTGAAAGTTTGTTCTGATTTTGGACGATTTCACAGTAGGGTCGGTTTTACTTTGAAACCTGATGATATCTTTGTTTTTAATTCTGTATCTGGAATATATCAACGAAAAGTTAAGGTTAAAGATTTATTGAAAATTGAGTAATAAAAAAGCCCCTCTCGGGGCAGTACATAAACTCTCAGCCAAAGCTGATTGTTTTACTTCAATTCACTATGTCAATTTAATACGGTAGACCTTTTTAAAACCTACCATACATATAATAAAGGAATAAAAGTAAAAAGTAAATGGGTTGGCGAACGATCGTTGTTACTAAACATGCAAAAATTTCTTATCGAATGGAACAAGTATTAATTCAAACTGACGATAATTTGGTTCAAATTCCAATATCAGATATTCAGTTAATGTTAATTGCTACAACTCAGGTTGTTATCACTTCACATTTATTAATGGAACTTGCTGAACAAAATATTAGAGTGATTTTTACTGATAAGAAAAAAATGCCAATTGGTGAATTTAATCCCTATTATTGCAATTTAAATCGTAATAAAAATATTTTGAATCAAATTGCTTGGGACGAAGAGAAAAAAGAGCAGTTATGGCAACGGATAATAAAAATTAAAATTTCTAATCAAGCAAAATTATTAACTAAGCTTAATCGAAAGAAATATAATGGGATGCCTGCAGAGGATGACTTGAATAATTTAATAGCTCAGGTTAATTTAGGTGATAAAACTAATCGAGAGGCTGTTGCAGCAAGAATTTATTTTCAACGACTTTTTGAAATTAATTTTAAACGGAGAGATGATGAAAATCTTATTAATGCTTATTTAAATTTTGGTTATACCGTTTTACTTTCAATAATAACTCAAGAAATTTGTAGTGCAGGTTATCTAACAGAATTAGGAATACATCACGATAATATGGAGAATGTTTATAATTTATCTTCAGATTTTATTGAACCGTTTCGGGTTTTTGTTGACGAAATAGCTTTTAGTAAATCGAACTCTACTTCTTTTGATTTGGATGATAAATTAGAATTGATTAATCTTCTAAATCAAGATATTGTAACTAGTAAAGGTGAGTTTTTATTATCAAATTTTATGAAATCTTTTGTACGTAAGTGTTTAAATTATATGTCTAATAAAAATCAAAAATTACCAGAATTCGATTGTCGATTATGAGCTTAAGGTATCGTGTAATGAGATTAATTATTTTTTTTGATGTTCCCACAGCAACCTCCGATGATCGAAAAAGATATCGTAAATTACATCAACTATTAGTCAAAGAGGGTTTTTTAATGATTCAATATTCGGTTTATGTTAGAATCGTTTTAAATAAACAGTCTGCATTATTTTTAGAAGAGCGCATCAAAAATGCAGCACCAATTGATGGTGTAGTTCAATCTCTTATAATTACTGAACAACAATATTCAAATATTAAATTTTTATCCGGAAAAAATATTGATGGTGTTCGTAATACTGATGATCGGTTGATTGTAATATGAAAAAATTTTTAACTGTTTTTCCTAATGATCCTTTTCCAATCATTTCTGGCTTAAATTCAATTAATATCCAAAATTTAAATTTATTTTGGAATGTTGTTAAAGATATTCAAGTGGGTAAACAAGAGTTTTCAGTATTAACTCTTGATAATCATTTGTTGGATTATTCTAAACAACTAATTATTTTGGAAGATTTGATAAATTGTCCAACTCCTCAAACGATTTTTATAAAACAAATTTTTAAAAAATTAAAAAAATTGATTTCTGATGATGCTATTGACCAAATCTATTTATTAGATCGAAAAATTAGAAATATTTTTAAAAAAGAGATATTTACGTCTGATCTGCCATTAAGTATATCTGATAATTGGTCTCTTGATGATATAATCAAATTGATGAGTGTTTCTTGTAATTTTGATCAAGGAAACACACCGTTAGAAATAATTAGTGAATTTATTGATCTATCTTTTTGTTTAGATGATCGTCGAATTTTGTTTTTTACTAATCTAAATAGATATTTAACAAAATTAGATAGGAAGAAAATTGCCCATGAGTGTATAAGTAAAAATACTGTAATATTGTCTATTAACTTAGTGACAGAAGGTATTGAAAATGCGGATAATCAAGAAAATGTTTGTTTTATTGATAATGATTTTGTTCAGTTTACTAATTAATAAAACGAACAGATGTTCCGCTTCAGAACTATGTCAAATTAATGAGGTTCAGACCACCGTGCCGATTACGAAACTGCTTATGTAGGCTTCAGAACTATGTCAAATTAATGAGGTTCAGACCTTTTGTTTGTAGTCATATGATTCCTTTTGCGCTTCAGAACTATGTCAAATTAATGAGGTTCAGACCTTTTAAAAAAAGACTTGCAATTACTCCGCTTGCTTCAGAACTATGTCAAATTAATGAGGTTCAGACCGTTCTCCACACCATGTTGCTGTGTATATTGGCTTCAGAACTATGTCAAATTAATGAGGTTCAGACCCTCAAAAATTTATGTAATCTCATCACTGTAAGCTTCAGAACTATGTCAAATTAATGAGGTTCAGACCGCTTCAACTAGCTGAGAATTACTGTTAGCTGCTTCAGAACTATGTCAAATTAATGAGGTTCAGACCTCTCCCACCTTCACTTTCAGTGCTTGGATAAGCTTCAGAACTATGTCAAATTAATGAGGTTCAGACCTTGCCCAACATTTTTCCGCTAAATCACCTTGCTTCAGAACTATGTCAAATTAATGAGGTTCAGACCTGGTTTTTAACGGGATTTGAAACGACACTTGCTTCAGAACTATGTTAAATTAATGCGATTTAAATTAAATAAGTAGAATAAATGTATAAGTAAAATTAAAA
>CALYQJ010000002.1 GCA_945285405.1 uncultured Lactobacillaceae bacterium
CTTTTAATTTTTATTGTTACTAAAGACTTATTAATCAAAAAAGCATTTATTTATTACTGTATTATATTTGCTTAATAAAAATCATCTTCTCAACTTTTGAAACTCTACTGAATTAAAATAAATGATTTAGAATCAAGGACTTATTTCATATTATTAGTATAGATATGAATAAACAATAGTTAATGTACCATATAAAAACATTTTTTTAATTATATTACTATATATAATTCATTATGGTTTAATGTAATCCTTAGTTTTTTTATACCAAAAAGTCAGAGCCTATTTCTATGATTCAGTTACAATTAATTATTCTTAAATAATAAATGCCAAAATAAATAAGCAAATTATTAAATCATTGGTAATAATTAATTATAGAAATTAACAAAATCACGTATTTTTCTTTATAAATTACTTTTAAAAAGTTTCTAAAAACATTATTGTTATATTCTATAAGATAAAAAGATTAAGAAATATAAGGAGTGATATTTTGAATAATCAGCAATCAATGTTAAAAACAGTATTTTTAGGTTTACAACACCTTTTAGCAATGTATTCAGGTGATATTTTAGTACCAATTCTTGTTGGTGGAGCGTTAAAATTTAATGCTTCACAAATGACTTATTTAATTTCAGCTGATATTTTTATGTGTGGAATAGCTACCCTTTTACAGATTAAACGTACCCCATGGTCAGGAATAGGATTACCAGTTGTTTTAGGGTGTGCTGTTGAATATGTTGCTCCTTTACAACAAATTGGTAAAAACTTTGGCTTAGGATATATGTACGGGGGGATTATTGCTGCTGGAATTTTTATTTTATTAATTTCACATTATTTTGCTAAAATGCGTCGCTTTTTTCCCCCTTTAGTAACGGGATCCTTAATAACTTTAGTCGGCTTTACTTTAATACCAGTTGCATTTAAAAATATTGGTGGAGGAAATATTAATTCCAAAGAGTTTGGTAAACCTCTTAATTTATTTCTTGGATTAATTACTGCTTTTGTAATTATATGTCTTAATATTTGGGGGCGAGGTTTTATTCAACAAATTTCAGTATTAGTTGGTATCTTCATTGGAACTTTATTAGCAATTATTTTAAAACAAGTAGATTTTTCCAGCTTAAGTACCGCTCATTGGTTTCAAGTACCCCAACTATTTTATTTTTCGGTTCCTAAATTTGAATGGTCCTCTATAGTTACAATGATTTTTGCTTCATTTACATGTATGATTGAATCTACTGGTGTTTATTTTGCTTTAGCTGAATTAATTAATAAAGATTTAACTGAACACGATTTAGCTTCAGGTTATCGTTCAGAAGGTATTGCTGCAATCTTTGGTGGATTATTTAATACTTTTCCATATTCTACATTTTCACAAAATGTAGGTATTGTCCAATTATCAGGTATAAAAACTTTGAAACCAGTCTATTGTTCAGCTTTTTTATTAATAGGATTAGGATTAGTACCCAAAGTAGGAGCTATTGCTAATTTAATTCCAACAGCAGTACTAGGTGGTGCAATGTTAGTTATGTTTGGGATGGTTGGAGCTCAAGGAATTAAAATTCTAAGTAAAATATCAATGACAAATAAAAATTTATTAGTTATTGGTCTTTCAATTGGTGTGGGATTAGGTGTAACTGTTGAACCCAAATTATTTCAATTTTTACCAGCAACTATTCAAACAATTTTAAGTAATGGAATAGTTATTGGTAGTATTACTGCAATTATTTTAAATATACTTTTAAATGGATATCAAAAAGCATCAAATAATTAATAATATATACAGTTTTACAAATATAAAAAGGCCTATATTAAATGTAATAATATAGGCCTTTTTTAAAAAATAACTGAAATTTAATTTATTTTACAACTACTAGAGATTTAATTGCTTCCCGCCGATCCATTGCTTCATAAGCTTGCTGAATTTGATTTAAAGAAAATTTTTTTGTAAATACTTTCCCAGGATGAATAATTCCCTTTAAAACTGCATTTAAAAGTATTTCACGATCATAAGTAGTTACGGAAGCTATTCCCCCTCTAATTCCTAAATTTTGCCAAAATAAATTATTTCCTGGTAAAATATCTTTTTGAGGTACACCAACTCTACCAACAATTGCTCCAGGTCTACCAATTTTTATTGCTGTATCTATTGATTGTGCTGTACCAACACACTCTAAAACTGCATCTGCACCATAACCTGTTAATTTTTTAACTTTATTAATCCCATCTTCGCCACGCTCTGGTACAATATCTGTTGCTCCAAATTCTTGAGCTAATTTCTGACGATCATGATGTCTACTCATTGCAATAATTCGTTTAGCTTTTAATAATCTAGCTGATAAAACTCCGCATAAACCCACTGCACCATCACCTATTACTACTACTGTATCATTTTGCTTTACTTCAGCACTTTTTGCTGCATGAAATCCAGTAGCCATTACATCAGATAATGCTAAGAAATCATTTAATTGAGCATCTTCATAATCTTGTGGTTTTCCCGGAATTTTTACTAAAGCCCAGTTAGCATTCTTAAATCGAAAATATTCACTTTGATAACCAATTACCTCATTATCATTTACATTATTATTTAAACAATTTCCATCAAATCCTGCTAAACATGACACACAATGACCACAACCGTGAGTAAATGGAGCAATTACAAAATCGCCAATTTTTATTTTATTAACACTATCACCAACAGATTCCACAATACCAATGGCCTCGTGACCAACTGGTGTATTGTAATTTCTTTTATTAATTCCACGATACCACCATAAATCAGAACCACAAACACATGTACGAATAACTCTAATTATTGCATCTGTTGAATTTTTAATTTTAGGATGTTGATATTCTTTTAACTCAATTTTACCTGGTGCCATAAAAGTTGCTGTTTTCATTTTTTCTTAACTCCATTATATTAATTAATAATTCTAATTATAGGATATAACCTTAGACCTACTATAAGGCAAGGTATATTTAATATTATTAATATAATTAATTTAGATAATTAATTAAAAAATAACTCGTATTTAAAAAATGATAGCAATAAAAGTAAAGTAAAAAAATACCTTGGGAAACCGACTATTGCCTTACTTCGATATAATTGATTATCTTAATAAAAAAGCGGAACTAAGTATAGGGTTAGTTCTAATTAAATAAAAGAGCTCATTAAGGTTCGATGACATGATGAGATTAAAACCCATTCTTTCAAAAAACTATTGATAATAAAGTTAAAAATGCTTAATGATTTGACTATAAGTAAATATTTAAACCTGAAATTTTATTTAGTACTGAGTTTGAAAGTTATTTAAATAAGTTATTTCATAAATTAAGCTAAGATTCATGTACATAAAATTCAGGATGACAAATAAACGGAAAACATATTTAAAATAGCTAAAAAACAAAAATGCCGCATAGACAAAATACGGTTTAACAAAAGTTCCAAACACATATAAAGAATGGCATAGAGAAATTAAAGCGCGATAATATGCTTAAGATGAATGTAATATATTGTAAGGAGAAAAACAACATCGGATGTACAAATCGCCGCCTTATATGAAGCAAGGAGGATTAACTCATCATTTAAAAACTTTATCGTTGATGCAGTAAAGCTATGCTTTCTGTGTGAATAATGAATTATGTATATAAAAATTATGCTAGTTTATTAGCATCCCTAATTAATAAATTAGGAGCAAGTGCAAGCATAAGAAACAAATCAACAGGAATCTATTAGTGTTGAAAAATTTATTAGCATGCTAACTTAGTAATTTAGAATGATTTAGATAGAGAAGAATCCTTATGTATTCTGATAATTCATTTAAGCCAGCAATTATACATAACAAAAAGTATTGCTTACACTATCTGAAATTTTTACCACTAATAACAACGATGAAAAGATGGCAAGATTGATAGTTATTCACGTTATAGTTACTAAAATTTTAGGTATAGATCATTATATACCCTAATATAAAAAGTTTTATACATGTAAAAATAATAATAGTGTAAATAAATTTAGATAAAAGCTATGCTTAGTATAATTAATATTTATTGCTTTTTACTAAATTAATACTGAATTTTAACATCAATGGAGCAACTAAAGTTGTCATAATGATAGCACCTATAATAGTAGAATAACTAGCTTGTGATAATAAATAATTTTGTCTTCCAATTTGTGCAATGATTAAAGCCATTTCTCCTCTCGATACCATTCCTGAACCAATCATCAAACTACTAGACCAAGTAAAACCAGATAATTTTGCTCCCAATCCCGAACCAATTAATTTAGAAACTATACTTCCCAATGTTAGAACAACAAAAAAAATCCAATCTTTAAAAATTCCTGTCAAAGTTATTTTTAATCCAATATTTACAAAAAAAACAGGTATAAAAGTAGAATAACCAATTGATTCCAATTTCCCACTAACTATATCTTTATATCTTGTTTGACTTATGGAAATTCCAGAAAAAAATGCTCCAATAATTGAACTTAATCCTACTAAATCAGCTAAGTAGGATAAACCTAAACAAATAATTAAGGCCATAAGGGTTTCTGATAAAGGAACTAAAAGTTTATGACTTAATCGCATTAATTTTGGTACTACCCAATAGCTAAAAATAAATAGACAAGTAAGATAAGCAATTTGTAGCAAAAGTAAGAATAACGGATTAATTGACCTTTCATTATTACCATAAGAACTTGTGATAAAGCTCAGAAGAAACACTGCAAGGAGATCATCTACTATAGCAGCACCCAAAATAATAGTTCCTTCTTCACTATTAATTCTGTTCATTTCTTTAAGAACCTCTGCAGAAATTGAAACTGAAGTAGCTGCAAAAGTAATTCCTATAAATAAACTTTCAAAATTAGTGAAATTAAAAAAAATACCAATTAAAAAAGCAATAATTATCGGAATAATTATACCACTAATAGCTATAATTGTACTTGATTTGATGTACTTCCTTAATAAGTTTAAATTGCTATCTAATCCAGCTATAAACATTATAATAATAACACCTATTTCTGAGAAAGTATTTATGAAGTTATTAGATTGAAACCAATTAAGTAATGAAGGCCCAAATATGATTCCAACCAATAATTCACCAATGACTACTGGTAAATTAAGCCGTACACTAAAATGACCAGCTAAAGTAACTAAAATTAAAATTAAACAAAGCGTACCAATAAATTTCACTTATATCCTCCAAAATAAAAAAGCTTCCAAGAATTTTCTTTGGCAACCCAAACCAAAGATTAATTCTTGAAAGCTTAACACTTCAACCATAAATAATATTAAATTATAAATATATATTACTCTAACTTAGCCTAAAAATAAATAAATAATTTTTAATATATAATCGTTGCTGGTTAAAACAATTAAAAAAAGAGACTGACTCAGATACACTTTAATTATCGAATACTAGAATGATACGGATTTGTTAGATCAACTAAAATCTAAATTAAGTTCAAATTTATTATTGCTTACAATAATATTAAACTAGTAATAGTAAAATACACTAATTTCAATAAATGATGGAATTATTAATTAGCATAGCCAACAAGTTTAAGTCAATTTTTATATGTTAAAGTTAGTTTTTTGTGGATATCATAAATATTTAATTAAATAAGCTCAACACAAAAACACAGGCCCCGTCACCTAAAAATCAATATTCTAATATTTCTAACGTACTAAAAAGAAAGTAGATTGATCTTATAAGAGTATGTTGAAAAATATCGTTTGCACTATTTGAAAATAATATTAGTTGGAACACTGTTCTTTCATAGCAAATTCCTACCCTAATGTTTTACATTAATATTATTAATTTAATTTTTAAAGCAAATGTAATTTATAACGATTACGTACTAGAAGTAAAATGATACTTTAAAAATAATTTAAATCGTTTAAATCTTAAATCTGGCTCGTAGATAATTCCAAATACAGCAATGGAATAGTAGTTGAGAAATACAATATAAATTAAATATTGCTTAATTCAAGTATTATATACTAAAAAGTAAAGAATATAACTTTTAACAGTTTTAAAATCATAATAAAATCTTAAAAAATAAAACAGTAATATGCAAGACCGTTTATAGTGATGTAGAGATAGTAGAGCCCTAGAAGAAAAAAAATTTAACAAAAAACATCCCTCTCATATAAAGGGATATTTTCGCCCGTCATGTTTCTAATTTTTTACTACCAAAAATGCAACTACTAATAAAATTAGAGACTGTTATATTAGCCCCTTAGTGCCATATAACAGTCTCTAATTATCTACTAATGGGTGGCCAGGGGTTCGAACCCTGGACCCACGGATTAAGAGTCCGCTGCTCTGCCAGCTGAGCTAGCCACCCAATATTTAAGTCTCAAGCGACTTAAATATAATACCACTTTTTAAAAACTGGAGCAAGCCTAATTAATCAAAAAATCAACTATATCTTAAAAGAAATCATTTTCTCTTTTTTTAATTTCATTAGTTTCTTTTTCGAAACCAGGTCTTCCCAATAGAGCAAACATGTTATTTTTATAAGCTTCAACACCAGGTTGATTAAAAGGATTAATCCCATTAAGATATCCAGAAATACCGATAGCAATTTCAAAAAAGTAAATTAGTTGGCCTAATGTATATTCATCTTGCTGATCAATATTAATAGTCATAACCGGAACACCACCATCGGTATGGGCAATAACTACACCTCGATAAGCCTGTTCATTAACATAGCTCATTTTTTTACCTTCTAAATATTGTAAACCATCAAGATTATCATTTTCTTTAGGAATTTCCAAGTCGTAACGTGGATGCTCAACCTTAACCACAGTTTCAAATAAGAAGCGTCTACCCTCTTGAATATATTGTCCCAATGAGTGTAAATCAGTTGAAAAGTTTGCTGAAGAAGGATAAATTCCTTTTTGATCTTTACCTTCAGACTCACCTGCTAGTTGTTTCCACCATTCACCTAAATATTGTAATGATGGCTCATAATTTTCAAGAATTTCAGTTTCATAGCCCTTACGTAATAAAATATTTCTCAGTGCTGCATATTGATAAGCTTCATTTTTGTTTAAATCAAAACTACTATATTCTTTGCGGCCAGCAGAAAATCCATCCATTAACTGATCAATATTACCCCCCGCAACTGCAATAGGGAGTAGACCAACTGCACTCATTACCGAATATCTTCCACCAATAGCATCTGGTACAACAAATTCTTCATATCCCTCAGCATCAGACTCTGTCTTTAAAGCTCCCTTTTTGCGATCAGTAGTAGCATAAATCCTTTTAGCTGCTTCGGCTTTACCATATTTTTTAATTAACTTTTCTTTTAAAATTCTAAAAGCAATCGAAGGTTCAGTTGTAGTTCCTGATTTTGAAATTACATTAATTGAAAAATCCTTATCACCAATTAATTCAAGAATTTCATGTAAATATGTCCCACTAATTGAATTTCCAGCAAAAATTACAATAGGATTTTTACGATTATCTTGCCAATTTCCAAAATTTAAATTCAAAAAATCGCATGCCATACGAGCACCCAAATATGAACCACCAATACCAATTGCAACAAAAACTTCAGAATCATTTCTTATTTTTTTAGCTGCCCTTTTAATACGATCAAATTCTTCATGATCATATTCTATTGGTAAATCAACAAAACCTGTAAAATCACTGCCTGCACCAGTTTTTTGCCTTAATTCTTGATCACAAGCTTTAATTAAAGCCTGCATTTCAGATAATTCATTTTCATGAACAAATTTAGTTAAAGGTGAGTAGTCAAATTTAATTCTCGTCATTAATAATATCTCCAAATTTTAAATTAAATCTTGCTTTATCATTCTACCACGATTATTCCTAAATATTTGAAACATAACGATATTAAGTCTAAAATTGTTAAAGATCAAAACAAAGAAAAGGATTTAATAATGGTTAAATTTAATGAAATTAAAGGTTTTGCTTTTGACTTAGATGGCGTCATCACTGATACCGCTAAATATCATGCACAAGCTTGGCAAAAAATTGCTAATCAAGTTGGAACTAAATGGACTCCACAATTAGCTGATTCTTTAAAAGGAATTAGCCGCATGGATAGTTTAGAAATGATTCTAAAAGCTGGAAATCATGAGAATGAATATTCCTCTGAAGAAAAAGCAAAACTAGCTGCTCAAAAAAATGAAAATTATATTGAATTAATTAAGTCATTGACTCCCAATGATATATTGCCAGGAATTGCTGATCTAATTAAAAGTATGCAAGCTCAACATTACTTGTTAAGTTTAGCTTCTGTTTCTTTAAATGCCCCCGTCATAATGGAGCGTTTAGGATTAACTGAAGCTTTTGTTGGAAGGGTCGATCCGGCTACTTTAAAAAAAGGTAAACCTGATCCAGAAATTTATATAAGAGCTGCTCAAATTATGAACCTACCTCCCGAGCAGGTTATTGGTTTAGAAGACGCAGCAGCAGGAATTACTTCAATTAATGCAGCAAATGAAACATCTTTAGGAATTGGAAATTCACAGACTTTATCAGAAGCCGATTTAATTTTTCCTAATACTCAAGCAGTTACCTTAGATGCAATTGCTGAAAAAATGAATAATTAGTCGAATAAAAAAAGCAATCTATATAAGATAAGATTGCTTTTTTTCTAAGTTTATTTTATTAATAAATTTTAATTAATCCTTGAGTTCCTAAATTTCCCAAATTATTTACTTCAACCATTTTTTTATATAATTTTTCAGCTTCCTGTGTGGCAGGCAAATTAAGACCCATTTCTTTTGCAGTAGCTAAAGCAATTCTTAAATCTTTTAAAAAATGTTTTGCAGCAAATCCAGGAGCAAAATCACTATGTAAGATTCTTGGACCATAATTTGTCATACTCCAATTTTGAGCTGAACCACCCTTAATCATATCAATTAAAAAGTTTAGATCTAAACCTGCCTTTTGAGCATAAAGCAACGATTCTGTCATTCCAGTCATTGTCCCAGCAATCATAATCTGATTAGCCATTTTAGCATTTTGACCTTGTCCATTAGAACCAAATAATTTTATCGAGTTTCCCATAACTGATAAAATTGGCTCAGCACGTTCAAAATCATTACTCTTACCACCAACCATAATTGTTAGGGTACCATTTTTAGCTCCAATATCACCACCAGAAACTGGTGCATCTAAAGCCGCAATACCTTTTTGCTCAGCAGTTTTAGCAATTTCTTGAGCTAATTTTGGTGTGCTGGTAGTCATATCAACAAGAATCATATTAGAATGAACTCCTGCAAAAATACCTTTATCACTATAATAAACTTCCCTCACATCTTTAGGAAATCCCACAATAGTAATAACTAAATCGGTTTTTTGAGCAACTTCTTTAGGACTATCTGCCCACTTAGCACCATTTTTTAATACATTTGTTGCATGTTTTTTTGTACGATTATAAACCGTAACAGAAAAATTTGCCTTTAATAAATTATTAATCATTCCGGTACCCATCACTCCAGTACCAATAAAGCCAATATTCATTATAAACTAACTCCTTTTTCTATGATGTTTCCGCACTTTCTTTTCAAAAATAAAATGATAAATTCCTATCCCGCAAATCAAACCGATTGTATTAAAGATTACATCATCAATATCTGCTTGACCTGAATGAATCAAAAATTGAGCAGTTTCTATTAAAATTGAAAAAATAAAACCTTCAAAAAAAGTAATTATTTTTCTAGCATAAATCTTCTTTTTAATGGCACATAAAAAAATACCAAAAGGAACAAATAAAATAATATTTCCCAAACAATTATAAATTAAAGCTGTCTTGGTTATCCCATTTTTCATTTTTAAAGTTTGAACAAAAGGAATCCAGTTAACTTCATTTATAGGGCGTCGAAAATCAAATTGAATTTGCCAAGGCCAATATTGTTTACGAAAAATCGTAAAAAATAAAACAAAAACTAAATAAAAAACGAAGAGATCAAAAAGAATTTCTCTTTTAAATGAAATTCTTTTTTTCCGCAATAACAAATTAAATAGAATTCGAAAAATTAAAAAAATTATAAAATAAATTATAGTTTTATCTAAAGCTAAGAAGCCCAGCCGAATTATTCCAAAATTAATAAACCTGTAGCCGCCATGCTGATATAAAAAATGATAAAGTCCACCAACTAAATACATTTTTGATTTAGTTTAACTCTTGTTGAACAACATTAGCTAGCTGATCGGTATATTTATTAACAGCATCATCAGTTGGCGCTTCAACCATAACTCGCAGTAAATTTTCAGTTCCACTAGGTCGAATTACAACCCGACCATCATCACCTAATTTACTTTCTATTTCTTTTATTTTTTTCTGTAAAACTTGTGAGTTACTCCAAGACTTTTTATCTTTTACTGGGATATTTATTAATTTTTGTGGAAAAGTTTTCACTGGAGCAGCCAATTGACTTAAACTTTTATTTTTTTCAACCATAATATTTAGCAACATAATCATTGTAAGTAATCCATCACCAGTATTATGATAATTTTTTAAAATAACATGTCCTGATTGTTCGCCACCTAAAACAAATCCATTTTTACTCATGTTTTCACTAACGTAACGATCTCCAACTTTAGTTACTTGATATTTAATCCCAACTTTTTTGAAAGCTTTAAACAAACCAATATTACTCATTATTGTAGTTACAACTGTATCTGCGGCCAATTCACCTTTTTCTTTGAAGTATTCGCCAATTATAAACATAATTTTGTCGCCATCAATAATATTTCCAAATTCATCAATAGCAATACAGCGATCAGCATCACCATCAACAGCAAAACCTGCATCAAAATGTTGTGATTTAACGGTTTGGATTAATTGTTCTGGATGAGTTGAACCAACATGATCATTTATATTAATTCCATCTGGATGATTAGATATAACTTTATATTGAAGATTTAGTTGTGCTAAAAGTGATGGTGCTACTTTACTAGCCGCTCCATTAGCGGTATCTAAAACAATATTTAATTTATTATCATAATCAATCGCATTTGCTTTCAAAAAATTTATGTAACTATTTAAAGCTTCAGAAAAATTTATCATTTTTCCCAAACCCTTAGCACTAGGTCGAGGCAGTTTATCTTTTGGATCATCAATTAAAGCTTCAATCTCCTCTTCTTTTTGATCAGAAAGTTTGTTTCCATCACTTCCAAAAAATTTAATGCCATTATCCTGTGCTGGGTTATGAGAAGCAGAAATCATAATTCCAGAAGATAAATTAAATTGCTTTATCAAATATGCTAAAGCAGGAGTAGTAATTACTCCAACATTTTCGACATCAACTCCTACAGATAAAAGTCCTGAAATCAATGCTGAAATTAACATTTCCCCTGATGCACGTGTGTCTCTTGCTACTACAACTTTAGCATACTCAGTATTACCCTTTGTTAATACATAACCACCACAACGTCCAAGTTTAAAAGCCATTTCTGGTTTTAAGCTTTGATTCGCAACTCCTCTTACACCATCTGTTCCAAAATATTTTGTCATTTTTTCCTCACTTTTTATTTGTATTTTTTACTATAATATCAACAGGTATTGATTGCTTACCGTATTTACTAATGCCATCTTTTTCTGGCAGTTCAATTATTCGTTGAACATTTTTAGATACGCCATCAACTACAACAGGTACAGCTAAAGTACCTATGCGATCAATTACTTCTTTTTTACCATAAATTGTCAATTCGCTAATATTAGACTTAAAAGTATAGCTTTTACCACTTATTCCAGCACCATCTTGAGTAAATTTAATTTTAACTTTTTTATGTGGTAAAACTTTTATTGGTAAACGAACATGCACTACTTCTGGATTTACAATAGCATTAACAATATTTCCATTAACATCTAAAGGTTGAACGATAACATCCTGATTAAAAGTTTTTTTAGTATCATTTACTAAATTTACCTTTGCTACAATTTTATTGATTTTTTCAATTTCGGATTTAGCACTAGTAACTTCCGCTGTATCTTGACTTAAGATTGGTTGTCCCGCTTCATAACCTGAAGCAATACTATCATTGTTATAATCCGTTTGAATTGCCATTTTGCGATTTTTCCGAACTTGAATATTAATAGTTACTTGCGATGGAATAATTTCATAATGAATGGATTTATTAATCCCTTCTTCCTTAAGAGTAATCTTATGAATACCCGTAGATCGGTTTTCAATATCGGCAATTACACGAAAATTTAAAGTATTAGCAGTCGCTGTTACTAAAGCTGTAGGTCCAACTAATCGAACTTTTACTTTTTGAGGATACCCTGTAACAAAATATTTATCGGTATTTCCATTTAGCTGTAAAGGCACTTTAACTGTAGTGATCTTAGTTGCAGTTAATTGTTCTTGCTTATTATTATCAGAATTAGTTACATTTTGTGATTTTTGGTTCTGAACATAAATAAATAAAAACACAGCAACAAAAAAAGCCGCAAATAATGAAATAATTTTCGTTTTTAAGTCCACTTTTTCCGGATTCATTTATTTTCACCTGAATTCCGTTGTGAATTTTGATGAAAATGAGATTGAAGTTTTTGCAAAAATGATTTTTGCTTATTTTCCTTAGGTCCTAGTTCTTTATAAAGGAAATCTCGATATTCATCATGAGTCATTCCTGTAATTAACTTACCATTTTTAGTGAACGATATCCCCCCTGTTTCTTCTGAAACAATAATCGTTAAAGCATCTGTAACTTCACTAATTCCTACAGCTGCTCGATGACGTGTTCCATACATTTTTGGAATATCAGGATTGTCAGATAAAGGTAAAAATGCAGCAGCTGCAGCAACCCGATTGCCTTGAATAATTACTGCTCCATCATGTAATGGTGTGTTAGGAATAAAAATATTAATTAACAACCCGCTTGTAATTACCGCATCTAAAGGGATACCAGTTTCAATGTATTCTTCCAAACCGGTAGTTCCTTGAAGAGTAATTAAAGCTCCTATTCGACGCTTTGCCATATATTGAAGCGCTGTATCAATTTCATCAATTTGTTTCTTTATGGCTAATTCTTTTACATTTGAGGGTGCAAATACTGAACCGCGCCCAATCTGTTCAAGACCTCGTCTAATTTCCGGTTGAAATATAACTACTAAAACAACAACTGCCCAATTAATTACCTGATCACTTATATAATTAAGTGTTTTAAAATTAAAATACCAACTAATTAATTTAACCACAATAATAAAAGCAATCCCCCGTAACAATTGAGTTGCTTTAGTTCCACGAATCATTAAAATTAGCCAATAAAAAAGATACCAAACAATCAAAATATCAATAATATTGGATAACGTTGATAATGAGAAAAATTTTGTTAAATCTATTTTCCCGACCTCCTTTTATTGACGTGCCATTTTAAACTCTAAATAAAGGTCATTATATTCCTCCACAACTTTTGCTCCCAAATCTCGATAAGTTGCAAGATGATTCATTGTCTGATCTGAGGGATAAAAAGCCCGTTGTTGAACTATTTTTGGGGGTAATATTTTTTTAGCCCCACGATTTGGCGTCGAATAGCCAACATATTTAGCATTTTGTGCAGCATTTTCTGGTTCACTCATAAAATTTAAAAATTTATAAATCGCATCAAAATGTTTAGCTGTCCTTGGAATAACAAAACTATCAATCCACAAGTTACTTCCCTCTTCAGGTACAAAATAATGTAAATGTGGATTAACACTGATCATTTCTGCTGCTTCACCTGACCAATCTACAGCTAAGTAGCCCTCTTCTTGCTCCATATACATTTTAATTTCATCAGCAACAATAGCTTTAATATTAGGAGTAAGTTTAACTAATTTTTCTTTTGCTTGATGTAAAATATTCAAATTAGTTGTATTAATTGATTGATTCTGAGAAATTAGCGAAATAGCAAAAACATCTCTAACACTATCAATTAAAAGAATAGCATTTTTATATTTAGATGACCACAAATCTTTCCAATGTTTTATTGTATTAGGTTTTATAAATTTGTCATTATAAATTATTCCCAAAGTTCCCCAAAAATAAGGAAGTGAATATCGATTTTTAGGGTCAAAACTTTGATTTAGAAATAACGGATCAATTTGATTTAAATTTTTAATTTTTCGATGATCAATCGGTTTAAGCAAGTTCATTTTTCTCATTTTTTCAACCATATATTCTGAAGGCATCGTTAAATCATAAGTGGTACCACCTTGACGAATTTTTTCAATCATCGATTCATTACTATCAAAAGTTTGAATTGTAACTCTGTAACCAGATTGACGTTCAAATTTTTTAACCAAAGAAGGATCAATATAATCACCCCAGTTGAAAATATTTAAAACTTTTTCTTTTTCTCGAGCACCAGAAGTGTTGCGATTTAAATTAAAGTTAAAAAGGAATAATAAACCACAAAGAACAATAATACCTAATAAAGCACTTCCTAATTTTTTCATTATTAATTAATCCTTTTTTGTTTTTTATTTCGTTGTAATACAAAATAATAAAACACCATTGCTATAGAAATAACAAAAAAGATAATTCCAGTTAATGCATTGATTTCTAAACTAATTCCTCGACGGGCCATTGCATAAATTTCAACAGATAAAGTTGAGAATCCATTTCCCGTAACAAAAAATGTAACTGCAAAATCATCTAATGAATAAGTTAAAGCCATAAAAAAACCCGAAAAAATACCAGAACTTATAAATGGAAGGATAACCCTAGTTAAAACCTGCTGTGAAGATGCCCCTAAATCATAAGCTGCATCAATATATGAGTGTGTTAATTCTTTTAATTTAGGCAAAACCATTAAAACAACGATTGGTACACTAAAAGCAATATGACTAATTAAAACTGACCAAAATCCTAAGTGAAGTTTTATAGCTGAATAAAGAATCAAAAAAGAGGCACCGATAATAACATCTGGAGAAACTATTAAAATATTATTTAAAGTTAAAGTAAGATTTTTTGCCCAAGGACGCGTTAAATCATTAAGATAAATAGCTCCAAAAGTACCAATAGTAGTAGCAATCGTTGCAGAAATTAAAGCAATTAAAATTGTATTTAAAACAATTCCAATCAAACGACGATCAGCAAATAAATTTAAATAATGTTGCCAAGAAAAATTTTCAAATTTGGCGATATTATTACCACTGGAAAAAGAATAATAAACTAAATAAAAGATAGGAAGATATAAAATTAAAAAAATAAAAAATAAGAAAAAGCCATTTTTAAATTTACTCATTATTTTGATTCCTTAGTTAATAACATGATTAAAATCATGGCAATAATTAAAATAACCCCAATAGTTGATCCCATTCCCCAATTCATTGTACTTAAAAAATGTTCTTCAATAGCTGTACCTAGTGTAATAACTCTATTACCACCAATTAAACGAGTAATCATAAACAAAGACAAAGAAGGAATAAAGATGGCTTGAACTCCTGATTTTATTCCGGGTAAAGTTAAAGGAACAATAATTCGCCAAAATGTTTGAGTTTTAGAAGCCCCTAAATCAAAGCTTGCATTAATTAATGAATGATTGATAGTTATAACCGAATTATAAATTGGTAAAATCATAAATGGTAATTGATCATAAACAGCGACTAAAATAAATGCTATATCTGTAAACAAAAATTGATGTCTACCCAATCCCAAACTAGCCAACAAATTATTCAAAGTGCCATTACGACTGAAAATACCAATAAAAGCATAAGTTTTTAATAAAAGATTAATCCACATTGGCATAATAACAAGTAAAATCAAAAAATCGCGTGAATTCTGAAACTTGCTTATAATCCATGCAATTGGATAGGCCACAATTAAAGAAATGAAAGTAATAATTATTGCAAAACAAAGGGAATTGAAAGCCATTAATAAATAGGTTTGATTTTTAAAAAAATTTAAATAATTATTTAGAGTAAAATGCCCATTAAGATCATGAAAAGAATAAATAAAAATTAATCCAATAGGTAAAATTACAAATAACCCTATCCATAAATAATAAGGAGCTGCCACTAAAAAATGTTTAAATTTTGCCACTAACTAATCCTCATATGTTTCCAAACGAGCATCAAATTCCTGCTCTTTTTCACCAAAACGCATTACATGAATATCTTCAGGATCAAAGTTAATTCCAACTATTGCCCCATCTTTAACCGGATTAGTTGATTGAATCAACCATTTATTATGATCTTCATCATATGCAATTATTTCATAATAATCACCACGAAATATTTGACTTTTAACTTTAACTGTAAGCTTACCCTTTTTAACTTCCGTGATATCTAAATCTTCAGGTCTTAAAACCACTTCTACAGGCTCATTATGTCTCATTCCTGCATCAGAACATTCAAAAGTTTTACCAACGAATTTAACGACAAAATCACGTACCATTGTTCCATCAATAATATTACTTTGACCAATAAAATCTGCTACAAAGTGATTTATTGGTTCATCATAAATATCAACTGGAGTCCCACTCTGCAAGATTTCACCATTATTAATTACAAAAATAAAATCACTCATGGCTAAAGCCTCTTCTTGATCATGAGTAATAAATAAAAATGTAATACCTAATCTCTGTTGAAGATTACGTAATTCATATTGCATTTTTTTACGTAATTTTGCGTCTAATGCTGAAAGTGGTTCATCTAAAAGTAACATTTTGGGATTCAAAACGAGTGAACGCGCAATTGCTACTCGTTGGCGTTGACCACCTGAGAGCTCCTCAACACTTCGTTTTTCTAGACCATTTAACTGCACTAAATCTAAAATTTGACTTACTCTGTCAGAAATTTCAGAATTATGTTTATGCTGTAAGCGCAACCCAAATGCAACATTTTCAAAAAGGTTTAAATTAGGAAATAAAGCATAGTCCTGAAATATTGTATTAATTTTCCGTTTATTTGGTGGCAACTGATTAATCTTTTTACCATTAAAAAATACTTCACCACTAGTTGGCTGTGAAAAACCAGCTATAACCTTCAATATAGTGGTTTTCCCTGAACCAGAAGGGCCAAGCATTGTATAAAACTTTCCAGTTTCTAATTCAAAACTAATATTTTTTAAAATTTGCAAGTCATCAATTATAACATTGATATTTTTCAGCTCAACGATCGTTTTTCCGGTCAATCATATTACCTCCGAGTTTTTATAAGCTCTAACTCTAAACGTTACAAAAACAATTTTTATTAGTACAATTAATTAAGTAAGATAGTAAAACCTATTATATAGATTTTACTCAGATATTTAAAACAAAAAAAACAAATAATTTAATTTATTTTTTAAATATAAATAAAGGATAAACAAGAATGTTTAGTAAAAAAAATTTAAAACACTTTGCCATTTTTGATCTGATAATAAACGTATTTATTGGTATTATGATCATAAATGAATCCATTTACTCACTTCCCATCTTTATAATGGGAGTATTTTACATTTGCGTAGGAATTAACGATTGGCGTTTTCGTTATCCAGAAACCATGGTAGGAATAGCAATTGATGGATGGTTAATGACTTTTACCGCAATAATAGGTTTTATTTGGGTTAACAATACTTTTCCCAACTTAACTATTTGGAGTTGGATTGCAGCTTTAGAAGCTATTACATGTATTCCAGCCATGTTACATCCCAGTAAAGATTATTTACCATTTCAAAAAAAATAAACTTTCATTTAAGTGAAAGTTTATCATTAAAACCAATAAAGCGAACCTCAGTCTGCAAGTGAACACCAAACTTTTTAAAGACTGATTCCTGAATTAATTTAATTAAAGTAATGTAATCATTAGCTGTAGCGTGATTAATGTTTACAATAAATCCCGCATGTTTTAAAGAAACCTGTGCTCCACCAACAATTTTTCCTTGTAGCCCACACTTTTGAATCATTGGACCTACAAAATATCCCGGTGGCCTTCGAAAAACTGAACCACATGAAGGTAAATCCAAAGGTTGTTTAGCTGCACGGCGAGTATTTAAATCATGCATTAGATTAACGATTTTTTTTTGATTACCTAATTTTAAGGTGACTTTAGCTTGCAAGATTACTAAATGTAAATCCTGAGCTAAACTATGTCGATAAGAAAATTTAAATTCCTCATGGCTAAAAGTTTTAATTTTCCCTTTTTCATCTATTACTGTTACTTCACTAATTATATTACCAATTTCTCCATCATAAGCTCCCGCATTCATAAAAATTGCTCCACCCAAAGTTCCAGGAATACCGCAAGCAAATTCGAATCCCGTTAGACTGGCTTGAGCAGCTGCATTTGCAATATCTTTAAGTGAAGCTCCGGCATCAACAATTAAATCATGACCAGTGACTTTTATTTGAGAAAAATGAGTGGTGATAATAACCAATCCTTTTAATCCATAATCTGAAACAATTACGTTACTCGCATTACCTAATAAAGTATATGGAATATTATAAGCAATACTTCTTTGAATAAGATAAACTAACTCTGAAGAGTTTTTGGGTATAGACAAAAATTCTGCATTACCACCAGTTAACGTATAAGTATAATTTGATAATAATTGATTTTGATAAATTTTAACTTGTGAATGTATTGCAAAACTTGTCTTCTTGTCTTCTTTAATCACGATGTATATACCTGTATTTTAAATTTATTTGCTCATATATCATAACATTTTTCAAATAATTTTTTGGATTTACCGCTAAAGCCAACTTCATGTTATGATTTTAAATATAAACTATAGAAAACTAAAAATTAGACTTTATAAAATTAAATAAAAATGAGTATATTACAAGCAAAAGATCTAAAAAAAGAATTTAATAACAACATTGTCTTCGAACATCTAAATCTTAAAATTGAAAAGCATGAAAAAATTGGAATAGTTGGTCCTAATGGTGTTGGTAAATCAACTTTAATTAAAATTTTAGCTAATAAATTAACAGCAGATGCTGGTAAGATTACAACTACTGCAAATTTAAAAGTTGCTTATTTGGCTCAAGATGCTTTACTTAACAGTGAAAATAGCATCTATGAAGAAATGAAGCTGGTATTTAAAGAAATTATCGAAATTCAAAATCAAGCTCAAATTCTTGAAAAAGAAATTTCAAAATTACCGAAAAGTGATAATAAAATTCCAAATTTATTGCTTAAATATGACAAATTAATGGCTCAATTTGAAGAACACGAAGGTTATGAAATTGATGCTAAAATTCGCAAAATTTTAAATGGATTTAATTTCCCTGAATCTCGTTATCAAGAAGCGATAACTAAATTATCCGGCGGTGAAAAATCTCGATTAGCTTTAGCTAAAATACTATTACAACAACCCGATTTACTTTTCTTAGATGAACCAACTAACCACTTAGATTTAAACACTCTGATATGGCTTGAGGATTACCTAAAGTCATACCATAATGCCTTAGTTATCGTATCTCATGATCAATATTTTCTTAATGAAGTAACTACAAAAACTTTAGCTTTTCACCATGGAAACTTTAAATCTTATTCCGGAAATTATTCATTTTATTTGAAAGAATCACAAAAACAAGATAATGAATTAAAAAAACACTTTAATGAACAGCAACGTGAAATTAAAAAGTTAACTACTTTTGTTGAAAAAAACATTACACGAGCCTCAACTACTAAGAGGGCTCAAAGCAAAAGAAAACAGTTAGAAAAAATGGAAATCATGACCCAACCTGTGGGTCCTGATAAAACAATTCATCTAAATTTTCCAAAAGTAAAACGTACCGGTAATATTGTTTTAACCACTGATAATTTAGCGATAGGATATGATCAAAAGACTTTAATTGATAAAATTAGCTTTAAAGTAAAAATTGGTGAACGAGTAGCTATTATTGGACCTAATGGGCGTGGAAAATCTACTTTGGTAAAAACATTAATTGGCCAAATACCACCTATTTTTGGTGAATATCATTTCGGTTCAAACGTAGAACTAGGATATTACGATCAAGGTTTTAAGCAGCTTCAACAAAATAAAAAGGTAATTGATCAATTTTGGGATAAATTTCCTAATTTAGAAAAAGAAGAAGTATTACATAAATTAGCTTCTGTTTTATTAACGGGTGATGTTTTACAACTTAAAGTTAACCAACTTTCAGGTGGGCAAAAAGCTCGTTTAGCTTTGATTATTTTAATTGAACAAAAAGCTAATGTTCTAATTTTAGATGAACCAACTAACCATTTAGATATCGATTCTAAAGAAGTTTTAGAAAAAGCGCTGATTAAATTCAATGGGACAGTAATTTTCGTTAGTCATGATCGATTTTTTATTAATGAAATAGCTGATAAAGTTGTTGATCTAACCTTACAGGGCTCAAACACCTATTTAGGAAATTGGGATTATTATTATGCGAAAACTCATCAGCTTGAAAAACCTAAAAAAACAAATAAAATAAAGCCAAAAATTAATAATCAAAATAAAACTCAAACTTCCTCTAATCTTTCTTCAAGCTTGAGTTTTAATGAACAAAAACGTTTAAGAAAACTTAAAAAAGAAAGTTCTAATTATGAAGAAATTATCAATAAAAACGAAAAGCAGCTTGCTTTATTACAAGCTGAAGCTGCCAAACCAGAAAACGGTTATGATTTAGAAAAGTTAAATGATTTAACTAATGAAATTGAAAAAACTGAAAAAATAATTGATGATGCAATGAATGTTTGGGGAGAAATTTCTGAAGAGATTGAGCAATTTAACCAGCAGCATTTATAAATGATAAACTAGAATTACAATCTAAATCTAATTGTGAAGTATTTTTATGTTGTGCTAAAACGGCACCATAAGCTGCAATCATTCCGCCATTATCACCACATAATCGTAAAGGTGGAATTGTTAATTTACATTGTGGAAAATCATTATGAATTAGATTAGCCATTCGATCACGTAAAGACAAATTTGCCGCAACACCACCACCAATAATCAATTCCTTAACATTAATTTGAGTTAAGGCTTTTTTAGTTTTTGCAATTAAAACATCCATAACTGCATTTTGAAAACTGGCAGCCATATTATCAACATTTAAAGTATTTTTTTGTTTTTCATGTGCTACTAAATCTCTTACTGCTGTTTTCAAACCACTAAAACTCAAATTTAAATCTGATCGATTGATCATTGGTCGCGGTAATGTATAAGTTTGTCTTCCTCTTTGAGCAGCTTCATCAATCGCTTTTCCTGCTGGATAATTAAATCCAATAAGTCGACCCACTTTATCGTAAGCCTCACCTACAGCGTCGTCGAGAGTAGTTCCTAAAATTTCAAAACTAGTCTCATCTTTTAAAAATACAAATTCAGTATGTCCTCCTGAAACTAACAAGGCCAAAGCCGGATATTGAATTTGATGATCAACTGCTGCAGCATAAATGTGTCCAGCCATATGATTTACGCCATAAAAAGGAATTTCTAAACAAGCAGCAAGCATCTTGCCAGCGGTTAATCCTACCATCAAACATCCAGCTAATCCAGGTCCATAAGTAGCGGCAATCCCATCAATATCAGAATAAGTTACTTGTGCTTGTTGCATTGCTTGCTCAATACAAAAATTAATATATTCTACATGGTGTCTACTCGCAACTTCTGGAACTACTCCTCCAAAACGTTGATGACTTTTAATCTGAGAAGTAATAACATTAGCTAAAAGTTGATGTTTGCCAGAAATAATTCCAACACTAGTTTCATCACAACTAGATTCAATACCTAAAATAATTTGTTGATTATTTTTCAACTCTGCTCCAAATCTAAATACATATTCATGGCATCTCCATGATTAAAACTATAATAAAATTTTTTAATTCGACCATCTTTGAAAGATAAAGAATGATAAAGTTTGATCGCAATCTCATTATCAACACTAACTTCTAAAGTGATTCTAAATACTGGTATTTTTTTGGCATAATTAATAACATATTGTAATAGCCATTTCCCAATACCTTGATGTTGCTTTGTACGACTAATTGCAAAATTAGTTATATGTGCTTCTCTAGAATTCCAATTAAATCCAATAAAAGCAATGATTTGATTCCCTTGAACCAAACTTAAATATAACGAAAACTGTCTACGATTTAACTCTCTTATAAAAGCGCTATAATCCCAAGGCGTTTTTCCTTGATAATTTTCTTTTTCTATGAAAAGGAATTGGTTAATATCCAAGGAAGTTGCTTTGCGTAAAGTAAAAATTTGTGTTCCTAATCTTACGATTTCCGGCTCAAATTTAACTATATCAAAATTATTAGTTGTCCAATTTTTAAATTTCTTCCACATAATTTATCACAGAATGTTCTGGATTATTTTTTTCCCAAGCTAATACTGCTTGCGGATCTCTAATATAATTTGGTACGAATTGGTCAGGCGAAATCGATTTTTCTCCTTTACTCAACAAAATTGCACTATAACCACGTGGAAATAAGTTTCCAGAACTAACCGGAATTATTATTCCAAATTCTTTAAGATCAGTTTTAACATCTTCTAAACCCGCTCCCATAATTAACAAGCCATTAAAGTGTTTTATTTTTTCTCTTAATACGGAATAATTCAGGTAAGAATCAGGTAATAATGTTACAATTTTTCCAGATTTTTTTTGATATATTCCTGCATAAAAATTTTGATGACGTGCTGATATTAAAGTCAAAACCGGATTCCCAGTGGTCAGTAAAGGAAAAGCGAGATTAACTAAGCTAGAGATTCCGAATAGCTTTGCATGATTTACATTTGCTAATACTTTACCAGCTGTTACTCCAATTTTCAAACCTGTAAAGCTTCCTGGCCCTTGAGCCACTGCTATTGATTCTACTTGAGCCAATTTATAAGGTGTATTTTTAAAAAGGGCTTTAATTTGTGGTACTAAAAATTGACTTGCCCGTTTATTTTCTGTAGTAGACTGCTCCATAATTAGTTGCTTGTCATTAGCCAAAGCAACACTAACACCAAATTCAGAACAATCAATTCCTAATGAAAGCATATTTAATTCAACTTCGATTCTATCTTTAATTTTGAAACAACTTGAAGAGTTAAATAACTAATTACTATTTGAGGAACTAGTTGGATCAACTCTTTAATTAATCTACTGCTAATTGAAATCCAAAAAGGAACCTGATAAAGCATAGTTGCCCAAAGAGCATTTAAAAATAAATTAACGATTAAAGTAACTAAAACAACTGCAAGAATTGTGCGAATCCATGATAATTGGTAAGGATATAAAAATAATCCGTAAATGAACCCACCGATAATAGCAGATAAGGTATATCCTATAAAAAAGGGATCACCAGTTGGAAAAAGGAAAAAAATGAGTAAATTCATAATTCCATTAAAAACAGCTGTCCACAGTGGTCCAAAATAATAAGCAATAATTACTGTAACAATAAATGCTAAAGAAATACGTATATCACGAGTCAAACGAATAGAACCAATTCTACTTACTACTAAACGTAAAGCTGTTAATATTCCCAAGAGCGCAATTGAAAAAGCTGTAATTTTAGGACCTTGCCATAATTTTTTATTTTTCATTCAGCCTCCATAGTTTAACTTTAATTTTTAATCCCAGAGTGACATTGATTGACAAGCAACTTTAGAACCCTGAGCAATTTGATGATAAAACTTAATCTGTGAACCAGTAGTTTCTCGATAGTAACTAGCCTGGATAAAGTCAAGTTCTTGAATTTCTTTTTCAAAGCGAATTTGAAATTTCTTTAATTCATGATTTTGTAAAAAATTTATTCCTAAACTTTCAATCATCCACTTGATATAACTAGTATTCGTTATATGTTGATTAGTATCAATATCTTCAAAACGAATAGCAAAATTTTGTTTATTTTGCAATTTTTTTTCATCAATTTTTATTTTAGGAGTCCTAATTACAACATTACTTGGTTCTGCTAATTTTTCCATCATTTCAGGATTTAAAACACATAATTTACGACTCTCCAAATTCAAAGTCACCCAAACTGATTTTAAAGTAACTAAGCGCTTGCCATCTAAAGTATCAAAGGCAAAATTACGGTAAGAAAAAAATTTATTATAATTTTCAATCCAAGTAGAAACTATAATTTCTTCTTCTTCCTTAGGTGTTCGTTCAATATTTAAATCATATTGGGTAACAACCCAACCTTGTTTCTTTTGTGCCATCCATTTTTCATCAAAACCCAAATCAGCTAATTGACGAAACGAAACCAAAATCATTCGATCTATTATAGCTGTAGGTTTCATTCGGGATAATTGATCGCAATCAAAAAAAGGTATTCGAAATTGCTGTCTAAATACTTTCATTTTTCACAATCTCCTTTAGGAATAATTTGATGATATACATCATAAACAATTTTACGCGATAAATGATACTTTTGAGCAAATTTTTTTATTGCTACGTTTGGAGAAACTCCACTACTAATTTCTTTAGAAATTAAAGAAAACCACTCTTTTTGCTGAGGTGGATTACTTATAAAAGAATGTGGGGCTAAAATTACAACAAATTCGCCCTTGGGCTGATTATTAGTAAAGTAATCAATTGCCAATTCAACTGTATTAATATAGTATTCTTCATGAATTTTAGTTAATTCCCGACTTATACAAATTTGCCAATTCGGATCAATTTGGGAAATAACCTTTAGCGTTTTAACTAAACGATATGGAGATTCATAAAAAATAATAGTTTGTTTATTAATTGCCATTAAGTCTTTTTTTATTTGTTGTGAATTTCGAGGCAAAAAACCTAAAAAAGTATATGGAATTGCTAAAAAGCCTGAACCAATTAATGCTGTAAGGGCAGCATTAGCTCCTGGTAAAGCTATTACAGACTGATTCAGTTGTCTTAATTTCTCTACTAAAATTAAACCTGGATCAGAAATTATTGGCATCCCAGCATCACTAACTAAACCTAAATTTAAACCTGATTCTAATTTATGAAGTACTTCTGGTAAACGACGTTGAGCATTATGTTCGTGAAAACTTAGTTTTGCCACTTTAATTTGATAATGATCCAAAAGAATCTGAGTATGGCGCGTATCTTCACATAATAATAAATCAATTGATTTTAAAGTCTCCAAAGCCCTCAGTGTAATATCCGCTAAATTACCGATAGGTGTAGGAATTAAAAATAGCTTACCCCATTCAGAATTACTTTTTGGCTTCATTCTTCATCCTTGCTAAAATTTCTAAACAAAACAAACAATCTCCAGCTCTTTTATCACCGAAAAAGCCGCTACAAATATGAAGTCCTTGTTGATACATTTCTTTTAGGATTAATGGACGAGAAACATGTCCTTTAATTTTGATATCTTTCTTATTTCGATGGTTATGATTCAAATTTAGTCCTCACTTAGAACTTCCAAGCAAAACATTTCCATTAAACGTTCAAAATCAATATTCAATCTAACTTGTGGTAAATTCTGACTAAGTAAAATTAATTGACGTGATTTTTCTGAAGTATCCTTAATCTTGTGGTAAGCATTCAATAAAGCGTAGAGAAAAAACTCCGTACCTTGTTCTTTGATTTTAGGCTTCAAATTTGTCGTTAAAATAATGTAAGCTAAGGGATTCTTAATACTTAATAGTCTCACAAATTCCATTATTAATGGATCTTCTATTTTTTTATTTAATAATAAATCGTTTTTAAAATAAACTATTTCACATCTGGAAACAATAGTTGGTAATAATAAATACTTATTTTGAGTTAATAAAAAGAAATATCGATTATCTGCAGGACTTTCAAGATGTTTTAATAATGCATTCTGAGAATTTTCGTTCATCAATTCAGCATGATTAATAATAAAAAAATTAGTTTTTTGACTCAAGTCACTATAGTCAGCAACAGAAGTTAAATTACGTATTTGATCAATTTTAATCATTTGTTTTGGGTCATTAATTTCCATTATTCCCGAAAAATCTTGATTTTTAATTGATAAACAATTTTTACATTGTTGACAAGAACCTTTTTCGCTTTTTTGTGGTGATGTGCAGAAATAATATTGAATTATTTTATGAACAATATCTTGCATAAAAAGAACATCTAAACCATTAAATAAATAAGCATGATTCAAGCTTTTTTGGTTAATTAAATGTTCAAAAATACTTAAATAGGATTGATTATCTTTCAAAAGTGATGAATTTCCTCAATTGGTAAAACGAAAACAGTAGCCCCACCCACTTGAACTCTAATAGGCTCTTGAAACCCATCTTCTAATGCTGTTGGACTAGTGAAAGATGGATTCATCATCTGAGACCGTGACTTTGAAGCACCTTTAATAATCGATAGGACTTCAGTTTTACGTTCATCAGCTATACCGATAATAAAAGTAGTATTACCTGAACGTAAAAAGCCACCATTGGATGATATTTTAGTAGCTCTTATATTAGCTTCGATAAAAGCATTACTTAATTCATTAGCATCTTTATCTTGAACAATTGCAATAATTAATTTCATTTTAATGCCTCCTTTATTAAGGGTATTAATACTTCTTTAACTGATTCATATACTTTTTGAGGCGATTTCTGTGCATCAATTACCACATAATGAGCAGGATTTTTACTAATTAAATTATGGTATCCCAAAGATAATTGTTCAAAAAATTGAATATTCTCTTTTTCGAAACGATCTGCTGCCTGCTTCCTTTTTTTTAAACGATTCACTGCTTCTTGAGGACTTATATCAAAATATATAACTCGGTCTGGCATAACGTTTCCTAAAACAAATTGGTTAATTTTAGCAACAACTTGTATTCCTATATTACGTCCTATACCTTGATATACTAAGGAGGAATCAATAAAGCGATCTGCTAGAACTACTTTATTAGCATCTAGTGCCGGAATAATTTTTTCGATTAAATTTTGACGGCGTGCTGCAGCATATAAAAGAGTTTCAGTTTTAGGATCCATTGTTTCGTAATCAGGACTAATGATTAATCGACGAATATCTTCTGAAATACGAGTTCCTCCTGGTTCACGAGTAAATACTAATTGATTTCCCAAATTTGTATTAGAAGTTTCTTCTTTTATACGATCAAAAACAGTACTTTTGCCCGCACCATCAATACCTTCAAAAGCAACTAACATTATTTTGCACTAGCCTCATATTTTATTTCAATTTTTTTTGCTTTTTCATTATAGACTTCACTTATCAAAATTTTTTCTTCGCGCAAATGACGTAAATAAAAAAAATAAAGATGTTGATGAATTAATTCGATCACATGCATTCTTTCATTATTATCAATTGCTAGCTCATCATAATAAGCTATTTTTTGAAAAGTATCTAACTGATTTTGAACACTTAAAAATAATTCTTTTTGATATTTTTCATGAATTCTTTTTATTTTTTTCAATTTGTTAAAGCTCCGTTCGCCCTTCCAAAGCACGCATTAATGTTAAGTCATCAGCGTATTCGATATCACTACCTACCGCCAATCCATGCGCTAGTCGAGTTACTTTAACACCAACTGGTTTTATTAAACGGGATAAATAACTTGCAGTTGCCTCCCCTTCAGGAGTTGCATCAGTACCTATGATAACTTCCTTAACTTGATCGTTGCGTAATCGTTTTACTAAACTAACTATGTTTATATCTTCAGGACCAGTGCCTTCTAATGGTGAAAGTAAGCCGTGCAATACATGATAATATCCATGGTATTCACGGCTTCTTTCAAAAGAAATAATCTCCTTGGGCTGAGCTACCACCATAATCTTACTTTGATCGCGAGTTTTATCTAAACAAATTTCGCAAACCTTATCTTCGGTAATATTCCCACAAATCGTACAATAGTGAAGATTTTTCTTTACTGCTAAAAGATTGTTAGCAAAATCAGTTACATCTTTTTCTGGTAAATCAAAAATAAAAAAAGCCATTCGTGCAGCGGTTTTTTCTCCAATTCCTGGTAATTTCATAAAACTATCAATTAACTTTGAAATTTGTATTGGATATTGCATTTTAATCATCAATTATTTTTACGTTTTCTGGCCCTAAAAACTTAATAATTGCCTCCATATTTTCGGTTAATCCTGACAATTGTTCAGACGTAAAAGCTGAGGTTGATTTTGATAAATTTGTATCATTAGATTTTACAGATAATTTTTGCCGTTGTAATAAATAATCTTTACGATATTCTGGCCATTCATCAGCAAAAATTCCATAAACCTTAGTTTCACTAATTAATTTTTTTAATGAATTTTGTAAATCCAAATCTGATTCTATTTTATCCAAAAATTGTTTAATTTTAAATGCAATAATTACACCATCATTTGATGCAGCTATTGGATGGGTATACTTAATCAAAGCTATTAATTGCTGCGGAGCATTTTGAATAATTTGATCCCATTTATTTACCATTTTATCTAGATCTCGACGAGTGGCTTGAGCTAAAACCTGGTTTAACATAGTTGGATTAGTAAAATCAGAACTATTATCAACCTTTACTTCTTCTTTAGCATTATTATTAGTTTTTATTGGTTCTATAGTATGCTTAATTGGTTTAAAATCTTCCGAAATATTTTGAGAAATAGTTTGATTTGTTTTTTTCTCTCCTCCATAAATATTTGTAAGAGATTCTTTACTAATTAAATTTTCTTCTACTTGAGACATCTCTTTTTTTCTAGAAATATTTTGATTAACGTGTGCTAGTTTAACGGTCATTATTTCAACTAAGATATCCGTATAAACAACTTGACTTAATCGTTGATCTTCATCAGTTAAAATTGTAAGAGATTTAAATAACCATGTTTCTGATAAATTTTTGAATTCCTTTAAATCTGAGACTAAAAAAGTAGAAGGTTCAATTTTATTTTGAAAAAGTAAAATGTCTTTAATTAATAAAATTAGATCTTGAATAAATTGTCCTAAGTCTTTGCCATCAAGAAGAATCTGATCAATTTCTGAAATTGCTGATTTCACATCACTTTTACTTATCGCTATTAAATAATTAAAAAGCGATTCTTTTTTTGTTGTACCTGTCAAATCGCTAACTAAATCAAAAGAAATTTCATCTTTATTTAATGTAACCGCTTGATCTAAAATACTTAAAGCATCCCTCATTCCCCCATTAGACAAACGAGCAATTAATTGTAAAGCAGTAGGATCAAATTTAATTTTTTCTTGTTTCAAAATACTACTTAATTGATAAACGATGTCACTTTCTTGCATTCGATGAAAATCATATTTTTGTAGTCTAGAAATAATTGTTGCCGGGATTTTTTGAGGATTTGTTGTTGCAAGAATAAATACTGCATAACTAGGTGGTTCTTCCAAAGTTTTTAATAAAGCATTAAAAGCACCTAATGACAACATATGGACTTCATCAATTACATATATTTTATAGTCAGAAACTAATGGAGCATATTTAATCTGTGATCTAATATTACGAATTTCATCAACACCATTATTAGAAGCCGCATCAATTTCTATATAATCGGATAAAGTTCCTTGATTAATACCTTGACAAGTTTCACATTGATTACATGGCTCACCATTATGATGAAAATGACAATTAATTGCTTTTGCAAAAACACGAGCAGTTGTTGTTTTTCCTGTCCCTCTTGGTCCAGAAAAAAGATAGGCATGAGAAATATGACCAGTAATTACCGCATTTTTTAATGTTTGAACCAAAACTGGTTGACCTACAATATATTTAAAATTTTGTGGTCGGTACTTTCTATATAAAGCTTGATATGACATAAATATTTTCCTTGGATACTAAAAAGGCACATGATACCTCCGCCTTAGTGCTGCTTCCTTCCGGACCTGACACGGTTCAACGGCATACCATTGCCCTGATATATATTATAGCTTAATATGGATTTTTTTCTACCCTTATACAAAAAAAATTAGAAAAATACGTTACAATATCCTTGTTAAAGAAAGAAAAAATGGAAATTTACCAAAGTTTAAAATTGACTTTACCAGCAAATTAAAAACAACCATTAAAAATTTTAAAAAGTTGAGGTAAAAAATGACAATTGTTTATTTAGTAAGACATGGGCAAACCTACTTTAATCGATATAATAAAATGCAGGGCTGGTCGGACTCTCCCCTTACTCAGCAAGGAATTCATGATGCACAGAGAGTTGGAAAAATTTTTGAAAACACCCAATTTTCCTACATTGCTTCAAGTGATGCACATCGAGCTCGACAAACGGCACAAATTATTATAAAAAATAATAATTGCAATAAGCTAAAGGTTCACGAAATTCCAGAATTCCGTGAAAGTTTCTATGGTTACTTTGAGGGAGATGATGCTTTTAAAACTTGGTTTATAGTTGGACAAAAAAAAGGATATAAAACTTTTAAAACTTTAACTAATAAATATGGCTTTGATCAAGTTAAGGATTTTATGAATGAAGCAGACCCTTTTCATGAAGCTGAAACATCTTTTGAATACTGGAAAAGAATTAATAAAGCTTTTAAAATTTTAAGTGAACAAGTCTCAGATCAAACTAATAATCCCATTTTATTAGTTACTCATGGCACAACAATTAGAAGTATTGTTGATCACTATGCGCCAAAAAAGTTTCCGGTAATAGCTGAACAGCCTAGCAATGGTAGTATTACAACCATTATTTTAGATTCTTTAGGACAAATTAAAGTTAAAAGCTACAATAAACTAACAATTGATTAATCTATTTTTGAAAATAACACATTTGTTTTCATTTTAATCTTTTTTTGCTATACTTTAGTAAGTAATAAATGTTCTTTATTAGAATTAAATCCCAATTAATGAAACTTAATTTTAATAAAGTATATTTTGTTATTCTTTTTGTCTAGTGCAAAATAAATTTCTCCACCTCAATTCAAAGAAAGGAAAACTGAATGAGCCTTCGGGCTTACAGTTAATGGTTAAATTAATGAAAAATAAACTCAATTTAAATCTTAATAAGAATTTTTATACTCAACTAATTGTTATTTGCGTTGCCATTGAAATTATTTCAATTAGTATTAATTTCTTTTACGCTCCTATAAATATTGCAGCCGGTGGAGCCACTGGAATTGCAATCTTAACTAACGCTGTTTTTGGCTGGAATCGTTCAATTGTAGTTTTTACTATTAACATCTTAATGATCATTTTAGCGGCCTTCTTACTAGGAAAAAAGGAAGTTACCAAGATTGCCATTGGAAGTTTTTTGTTACCTTTATTTATGGCAATTACTCCTAGTTTTAAAGTTGTTAAAGATGATATTTTAGCAATGATAATTGGTGGAGCTATTTTTGGCTTCGGTGTAGCTTTATTGTATCACGTTGACGCTTCTTCGGGTGGAACTGCTGTTCCTCCTTTGATTTTGAAGAAATATTTTCAAATTAATCCTTCTACTACACTTCTAGTAATTGATACAATTGTTACCTTTTTTAATTTATTTGTAAAAGGTACTAACGCTTTTTTTATGGCGACATTTTCTCTCGTTATTACATCGATGGTAATGAATTATATTTTATTAGGATTTGATCACAAGATTATGATTAATATAATGAGTGAAAATTACTTAAATGATATAAAAAGTCTGATTGATAAAACCAACGAACAAGGATACACCATTTTTGATGTACGAGGTGGAAAAAACTCTGAAGGAAAGGAAATGCTCATGGTTGTTACTAATAATACTGATTATTCAGATCTAGTTAACGGAATACTCGCAATTGATAAAAAAGCATTTCTAACTACATATAATGTTTCAGAAGTAAAAAATGGAGTTTTTTAAAACCTTACCTAATTATAAACTGCTTCAATTGCTTAGAAGCAATTGGACTTAATTTTGCGATAATTTTGGTACCCTCTTTACAATAATCACAAGAAATAATTGGATAATTCTTCAAAATTTGAGAAGAAACTTTACCTTGGCTAAATGGAATCAATAATTTAAATTGTTGAAAATCTTTAAATAAATTATGAATAATTAACTTTCCTAAAGCCTGTAAAGTATATTTGGATAATGCAGAGCCAAAAACTGCTTGATCCTTAACAAATAATCCTGAATTTTCTGGTAATAGATCAGCTTTATTGTAAAAGGTTATCATTGGAATTTCAGATGCTCCAATTTCTTTTAAAACTTTTTTAGTTGTAATAAGCATTTCATCACAATTAGGGTCTGCGTAATCAACCACATTAACTAAAAGGTTGGCATCTTTTGCCTCCTGTAAAGTTGTTTGGAATGATTCAATTAGTTGATGAGGTAAATTAGAAATAAAACCAACTGTATCACTAATTAAAAATTGTTGATTATTGGGTAATTTAACAAATTTAATTGTTGTATCTAATGTCGCAAAAAGTTGGTCAGCCGCTAAAACATTACTTGCGGCTTTTTCTTTAGCACCCAAAGCTTTAGGGAGGTTGTTAAAAGTTGTCGATTTACCTGCATTTGTATAGCCAACTAAAGCCACTCTAGGAATACCAGATTTTAAACGATCTTTTTTTTGAGTTTTATAAACTGCTTTAATTTTTTTTAAACGTGCCTTTAACTCATTAATTTGTTTTAAAATTGTCCGACGATTAATCTCAGATTGAGTCTCGCCCGATCCACGGTTATGTACCCCACTACCACCACCTTGTTGATCAAGCTGACCTTCTGAAGGATGAAT
The DNA here is from genome assembly GCA_945285405.1 of uncultured Lactobacillaceae bacterium. Lineage (GTDB taxonomy): Bacteria > Bacillota > Bacilli > Lactobacillales > Lactobacillaceae > Xylocopilactobacillus. The sequence continues at coordinate 32,506 of CALYQJ010000002.1, forward strand.
TCGTGGCATCTCATATTGTAATTTAGCAATAGCAACCTGAATTTTAGCTTCGTTTGTTCGTGCTCTATTTTCAAAAATTTCTAAAATTAACTCGGTGTGATCTATTACTTTCACTTTTAAAAACTTTTCTAAATTACGAATTTGGGTCGGAGAAAGTTCATCATCAACTACTAATATGTTTACATCTTTTAAAGTGAGTTCATTTTTTATTTCGGTTAATTTTCCACTTCCGAAATAAGTCGCGGCTATACGATGAGGTAAATTTTGAGTAATGGTTAACACAACTTTAAGGTTATTTGCTGCCGCTAATCCCGCTAATTCACTCATTCTAGCATGAAATTGTGGATCTTTATCAACACAAACACCTGCAATAATCGCTAATTTTTTATTTTCTTTCATTAATCACCTATTTAACTTTTTGCTCAATTTCCTTTAAATTGTCCGAATAATCAATGGATTTAATATTTCCTTGATAAGTATCCTTAATCAATTGATCCATTTTAAGCCAAAAACTATTATCATTTAAATCATTCGGAGCAATAACAATACGAGAAGTCTTAATGCATTTAAAAATTTGTTGTACTAAAAGATTATTCATAACTTTTTCATCATTTTGAGCACTTTGATTTGTCGGAATTAATCCTTTTAACTTAAAAAGTTTTAGTTGAGTATCTTTATTTCCTAAATAATTAGCCAAAGACATCGCAGCTTTGGGATATTTAGTTTGTTGATTAACTCCCCATAATTTAATTATTAAAAATGGTTTCCAAAGCTTAGTTTTATTATCAATATTTAATTGTGGTAAAAAAGATACAGCTAAATTATTTTGTAAAATTTTCTTAATTGAAGAGTATTGCCTACTACTAGCAATAACAGCTGCAGCCTGTTTCATTCTAGGTTCAGTTGAATTATCTAATGATATAACGTGAGGATTATTTTTTTGTGAACTTATCCAATTTAGTACCTTTGAACCATTAACTAATCCTGAAAATTTATTAACATCTAAATAAGAAGATTCATTAAAAAATAATGGGGCAAAAATTAAACTTGTACCTGATTTGTCAAAATTAACTATAATGTTATGTTGCTTAATTAAATTATTCCAATTTTTAACATCCTGCTTTTTAAGTTTACTACGGTCATAATAAAGCAAAGAGGTCTCCAAAGCCGTTGGATAACCATAAATGTTTTTTTGATAAGTTACAGCTGTACTAGCATAATCAGTTTGTTCTGCTTTAACTTTTTGTTCTCTTTGATCCCTCAAAGGATAAAGTAACCCATTGTCCGCCATTGAGCCAATTTGGGTATTATTCATTAAAAAAACATCTGCAGCTTGCGAAGGATCCCTCGCTACTTCTTTTTTTATTTGGTCAGAATTTTTAGCTTCTATGGTTACTTTAACATGTGGGTAAAGTTTTTGATAATCATTGATGATTTGAGAATATGCTCCAATTAAATCAGAATCCATCCATAACTTAATTTTACCTTTTATCTGCTGATCCGGATTATCCTTCCATCCCTGGCTTTGCTGATTATCCTTATTGCTGCAACCAGTAAATAAAATTAAACTAAAAGTTAGTATTAAACCTAAATATCGGTTTAATTTACTATTCATCTTTACCTCCCAAAATTCAGAAAATTAAAACTTATCCTTTATTTTACATTCAAACTGATGAATAATTAACAAAAATACTTTTCTCAATTTTTGTTAAAACTACTTTGATTAATTAATTTTTAATTTTTCAAAAATATTTAAAATAAAAAGAAGGTAGAACAATTATTAACGAACAACTTTATGGTTTTATCGCCTATCCGGCAACTCATTCTCTTTCACCAAAAATTCAGAATGCTGCCTTTAATAAAGCAAAAATTCCGGCACACTATATAGCTTTTAACGTATTGCCTAGCAATTTTTATAAAGCGGTTAATGGCATGATTTCATTAGGTATTAAAGGCTTTAATGTTTCAAGTCCTTTTAAAGCTGATATTATTAATTATTTAGATAAGATTGATCCTGCTGCAGGAAAAATAAATTCAGTTAACACCGTAAAAATAACCAACAGCCACTTAAAAGGATACTCAACTGATGGACCTGGATTTTGGCAAAGTCTAAAAGAAATTAATACGGCTAAAACTTTATTAATAGGTACTGGTGGGGCTGCAAGATCAATTATGGCTAATGCTGCAAATTTCGGTGTTAAACAGCTTACAGTAGTTAATCGTTATGGAACAAACTGGAAACAAAAAGTAATTTCAACTCAAAAATTAGCAAACGTACAACTACATGATTTAAATGACCGTAAATATCTAACTAAAATTTTAAAAGAAGTTGATTTAGTAATTAACGCAACTACAGTTGGAATGAAAAATACTGATCCTTCCCTTTTAACTAGTTCAGAAATTTCAATAACCAAACGCAGTACGGTTTTTGTTGACTTAATTTATGCTCACCAAACCAAATTTCTACAAATAGCTGCCGCCCATAAAAGAAAGACCCTAAACGGAATTCCGATGCTAATAGCCCAAGCAGCATTAAGTTTTAAAATATGGACAGGAGTCAAAGGTGACATTTCAATTATGAAAAAATCTTTACGTCCGATTATTAACTCTAATAACTGGGAACAGTCTGGACTAATTAAAATTTAAAAACAATTTTTTGATTACAAATATTAAAGTTATTTTCAAAAATATTCAATTATAAAGAAACAGTGTTATTTTATTTTTATTTAAATCTTTTAAAATAAACCTCGCTATTAAACTATAAAAATAAAGATTCTAACAGCGAGGTTTAATTTGTAAAAATATAAGTAACAAACTACTGATTTAATTCTTTTTCAGTACCTGTTGTTGCTTGCTGAAATTCTGAAGTATCTTCTTTAACAGACGGATGCATCTGTCCATTTTCATCTAAATCGAACTCTATATCAGAATCTTGATTATCATCGTCAAAATCATTTGATCTACTATTTTTAAAATGACCACTAATTTCATCCCACTTATCGGATGCGTTTTCTTTAACATCTTCAGCAGCTGACCCAGCGTATTCATAATAATCAGCTATTCTTTCTTTTAAGTCTTGACCCATCTCTTGCATTTGTTTACGAATAGTCTTTCCAGCTTCCGAGCTCAAGAATTTTGTAGTTGCTAAAACTGTACCAACACCCATAGCAAATCCTAAGATAAAATTACCAGTTTTTGACATTTTTATGATTCTCCTTTTTTATTTCGACGAGAAAACATGGTTCTGAAGAGACGTAATGCTTTCATTCCAGAGCTATTTTTTCCCTTTTTATTTGTTTTCTTGATTAAATTTTTTGTAGCAAAATTAAGCTCTGAAGCTGATTTACCTAAATCACCAACAGCAACAAAAGCATCATTTACTTCATCCATTTTTAAATTAACATCACCCATAAGTGAATTAGTTTTAGCTAGAATATCCTGAAGTTCTTTGGAAATTACTTGTAACTCATCCGTAACAACTTTAACGGTATTTTGTACTTCAACAATTGTTTCTGATCCTTTAGAAACGGTTTTTGATAATTTTATAAGAAATATAATTACAAAAAGAGCAATTAGAGCAAAAGCAATTGCAATAATAATCAATGCGATTTCACTTCCAGACATAACGACCTCCGCTCTAAAAAATATCATAAAATTAAGTTTATGGCAATTAATCAACAATTGTTCAAAATTATTGCCTCTGTATCCTTACTTTAACAGCAAATTAATAATTTTATAAACCACTTTATTATGCTGGAAAAACTTTAAATTTTCAATTATCCTTAGATAAAATATTTATTTAAGGAGGCAATCATGGACGAAAGACCCATTGGTTTTTTCGATTCAGGAATTGGGGGATTAACTGCCTTAAAATCTGCTTTAAAATTATTACCTAATGAAGCTACTATTTATGTTGCTGATGAAGCTAATTTGCCTTACGGGACTAAAAGTTCTAAGGAAATTTCAAATTATTCTCAAAAAATCATTAATTTTTTAATTAAACAAAATGTTAAAGCCATTGTTTGTGCTTGCAATACTTCAAGTGCTATAGCAATACCACATTTAAAAAAGATCTATAATTTACCAATTTTTGGAGTAATTGATGCAGGTGCAAAAAAAGCAAATCAAATTACCAAAAACCAACATATTATGATTATCGCTACTAAAGCAACAATTAAAAGTAAAAAATATAATGAAAAATTGGAATCACTTAATTCAAAATTAATCATTAATGATTTAGCAACTCAAGAACTAGTAAAAATTGTAGAAAACGGTGATTATAGCAGTAAACCAATAATTAAAAAAATTTACCAAGTGTTAGCACCTTTAAGCAAAACTTCAGCTGATACTTTAATTTTAGGGTGCACTCATTTCCCAATATTAAAAGAACAAATCAACGAAACTACAAATTATCGTTTCAAATTAGTAGATCCTGGTAATGAAGTCATTATTAATCTCAAAGATTTTTTAACTAAAAAGCAACTTTTATCAAATAATAATGTTAAAAGTAATAACCACGTTTTCTATACCACAGGTTCTATCGAGCACTTTTTAACACTAGGTAGTAACTTTTTAGATAATTCTACCATTAAAGTTAATCATTTAGATTTAGAATAAATACATGAAAAAAATAATTATTGCTACTAAAAATAAAGGTAAAACTAAAGAATTTAAAAACTTATTCCAAAAGCTTCCGGGTAATTACACAATTTTGACTTTAAACGAATTATCTGATTCTCCCGAAATTATTGAAAATGGTCATTCTTTTATTGAAAATGCTACAATTAAAGCTCAAAAAATTTTTCAAAAATATGGTCAAATTACTATTGCTGATGATTCTGGACTTGTTGTTGATGCTTTAGGTGGCCGTCCAGGAATTTATTCGGCTCGTTATGCCAGTAATCACAATGATCAAGCTAATTTAAAAAAAGTTATTGAAGAAATAATTCCAATTCCCCAAGATAAAAGAACCGCACATTTTGTGACAGCTTTAGTTACAATTGGACCTCAAGGAAAAATGACTAATATTGGTCAAGTTAATGGTATATTACTAGATAAACCTTTAGGTAACAATGGTTTTGGTTACGATCCAATTTTTTATTATCCTCCTTTAGAAAAAACCTTCGCTCAAATGTCAGAAAATGAAAAAAATCAAATTAGCCATCGTGGAAAAGCAATAAAGAAATTATTTACTGCTTGGCCACTTTATTTAAAAGGAGAACTGAATGAAAATACTAATTTGTAGTGATACTCATGGAGACCAAGATATTTTAATTGATAAATTATCTCGTTATCCAAACTTTGATCACTATTTTTATTTGGGAGATTCGGAGTTATCTGAAACCAATTTATTATTTAAAAATTTTATTGGAGTCAATGGTAATATGGATTACGGAAAGTTCCCTTTAACTCGTGTTATCAGCGACCAAAATATCAATTTTTTATTGACCCATGGCCATCTTTTTGGCGTAAATCAGAATCTAAACCGCCTCATTTCTGAAGGCAAAAGACTGAAAGCAAATATAATCTGTTACGGACATACACATCGTCTTTCAATAAAAGTAATTGAAGGAATTTTAGTAATCAATCCTGGAAGCATTTCTCAACCTCGTAACTTTGTAAACGAAGGTGGTACTTATGTAGTTTTAACAATTGATGAAAGAACTTACACTGTAACAGCATATAATCGAAAAGACCAATTAGTTTCCTTGTCCAAAAATCCAATTATTATTATGAGAAATCAAATCAATGAATAATTCTAAAATTATTGACTATTTAAATTTGCCTGATAACAAACGCGATTTTTCCCTTTATATACGTGAAATTTTACTTTGTGATATTTTTGGTAAAGATAAAAAAGAAATTCTATATTATTACGGTAAAGATTTAGCTAATAACTTTACGTTCAAATCAATTGATGAAATAACCATCTTGTTTAAAAAATTAGGATTAGGTGAATTAATTTTATCCAAAGTTAAAAAAAATGCTTATTTTTTTGAAGCAAGTGGAGAAATAATTAATCAAAGAATTGCTTTTAACTCTAAATCGGAATTTGCTTTAGAAACTGGTTTTATTGCCAAGGCAATAAATTTAACAACTTCACTAACTGCTGAAGGCCAATATAAGATTAATGAAAAAAATAAATTAGTTGAATTTTTAATTCAAACAATTAGTATGTAAATGCTGAGTAAATTGCTGATATTATGGAAATTAAAATAAAGATAAATGCTACAATTAAATGTCTTTTTTTATTCATAACTAAAATTGCTATATATTCTCGTAAGAAAGCAGTACCACGATAATAAATAGGTGTTTTAGAGCCTATTCCATTAGCTGCAATTCCTAATCTTTTTGATAAAAGAGCAGCTCGAAAGACATGATAATCACTTGTACAAAATGTAAATTCCACTTTTTGTTTTTCCTGAGCTAATAATTGGGCACTGTAAATCAAATTTTCACGCGTATTTCGCGATCTCGTTTCTAGACGGCTCTTAGCTAAAGGCCAATGATCTTTCTTTCTAGCATAATCAAACATTGCTTGAGCTTCTGAGGTAGTCTCTTTGACGCCCTGTCCACCTGAAAAAATAATCATTGCTTCTTTTTCGGTTAAATTGTCATTTCTTTTTGCTTGATTGATTGTTACATCAATTCTACTAGCAAGTAATTTTCCAACTTGATTACCATTAATTAATCCTGCTCCTAATGTTACTAACCATTGAGTAGGTAATTTTCTTTTAAAATGCATTTTTAATCCATAAATATAACTTGAAAGAAAAAAATTTAAAAATGTAAATGTTAAATAAGCCATAGATAATGGCATAAACATTAAAATCCTTTTCCCCCATAGAGGCAATTTTTGGTTAATTACACCAAATAAAACTAATAAAACAATATAAGCAAATACAGCTAAAGTTAAAAGTAAATTAGATAAAGTATGCGCTTCTCGATACCAAACTTTAATCAACTGATAAAGAATGTACCAAGCAAAAATAAATGGAAAAATTGCAAAAATTAGTGTCAAAACGATAATTTCACTACGTATTGCAAATGTTCGAATTTTAGTTACAAAAAAAATAAATTGTAATGAAAAAAATAGACTAACAAAAAAAATTTCTGCTAAAATCCCTATTTTTAAAGTACGAGGCTCAACTTTTAACTGATATATCAAACCAATTAAACAAGAAAGTGCAATAATAAAAAAAATTATTCCTAAAATTGTGAAACCCATTTCAAAAGAAATATGCATTTTTACTCCCAATAATTTCTAAATATTTAAAGTTTGGACTATAAAAAGTGTAAAAATTATACCTTTTATAAAAAAACTGTAGTTTTCACTACAGAATATTAATTAGTTTATTTAGCATACTTATCTAAAATTTGATTTAATTGATCTTTAGGATGAAATCCAACTACTCTTTCTTTGATTTCACCATCTTTTTTGATCAATAAAGTTGGAATTGCTTGAATTCCAAAACTTTGAGGGGTTTTAGGGTTCTGGTCAACATCCATTTTAGTAAATTTAACATCGTCACGTTCACTAGATAATTCATCTAAAATTGGAGCTTGCATCCGACAAGGTCCACACCATGTAGCCCAAAAATCAGTTAATACAACCCCATCTTTTGTTTCTTCATCAAAATTTTGATCAGTTATTTCAGTTATCATTCACTTGTCTCCTTACTTACTAAAAGTAACTATAGTATATCACTTTATTTCGTTTTTATTTATTAATTCCAAAATGCTTATTAATTTTGATTTATCTTTTACAAAAAGTCCATTTATTATGCTATGATGTTGTCTTTCTTTTATCATAATAGTTGAAAAAAGTCAAACATTTTAAATTCTCAAATTTTTACAAAAAATTAGTTTATTAAATGTAATAAATTTTACAATAGAGTCATTAACAAACCAATAATTTTGAATATATTTTACAAAATTATGATTCAATAACATCTTCATCCGATAATTAATTAAAATATAATAAAATTAAATGAATGTCACAAATTTTTTAATGATAAACAAATTGCATTAGAAAAACATTTCATTACGTTAACAGAAGAGTAAAATTTATCAATCTTCATGAGTTAACTAAAGTTCTTTTGTAAAAGAATTAAAAGTAATACAATTATTAACATAAATTAATATGAGGTGATAATTTGGCAATTTTAGTTTTAGGTGGAGCTGGTTATATCGGTTCCCATATGGTTGATTTATTAAAAAATAAACAAAAAGAAGTAATTGTAGTTGATAATCTAGTAACTGGACATCGTTCAGCTATACCAGAATCTATTCCATTTTATCAGATTGATATTCGTGATACTGAAGCATTAAATAGAGTTTTTAAGGAAAACAAAATTGACGCTGTATTCCATTTTGCTGCTTTTTCAATAGTACCAGAGTCAATGAAAAACCCATTAAAATATTTTGATAATAATACAGTCGGAATGACTAATATCTTGAAAACAATGCAGCAAAATAATGTAGATAAAATAATTTTTTCCTCAACAGCTGCAACATATGGCATTCCTAAACATTGTCCAATTAAAGAAAATGATCTTCAAAACCCGATTAATCCATATGGTGAATCAAAACTTGAAATGGAACATCAAATTTATTGGGCTGGTAAAGCTTACGATATCAAATGGGTTGCTTTAAGATACTTTAACGTAGCAGGTAGTAAAGCTGACGGCAGTATTGGTGAAGATCATCACCCTGAAACACATTTGATACCAATTATTTTACAAGCAGCCGCAGGACAAAGACCCTATATAGAAATGTTTGGTAATGATTATCACACTGCAGATGGATTTAACATTAGAGATTATGTCCATGTCGAGGATTTAGTTGAAGCCCATTTATTAGCTTTAAAATATCTTGAACAAGGTGGACAGTCAACAGCTTTTAATTTAGGATCTGCCTCTGGTTTTTCAGTAAAACAAATTGTTGAAGCTGCTAAAAAAGCTACAGGAATTAATTTTAAGGTAAAAATTGCTCCTCGCAGACTAGGTGATCCCGATTCATTAATTGCTGATTCTACTAAAGCAAAAGAAATTTTGCACTGGCATCCTCAATATAATGACATTACTGAAATTATTAAAACTGCTTGGGCATTTAAACAAAAACATCCTAACGGATATTCAAAATAAACTTAAGTTTCAGTCTTTCATTTTGTATAGTATATTTTATGTTAACTGAATTTTTTTTCAATTCTCAACTATGATAGCTGTTAAATTTAAAAAATTTAACTAATTATTGAACTTCTTTATTTTCAAGCCAATATCTATGTGAAATTGATTAATTCCATTTAATCTTTTTAAAATTAAATGATGGGAAATTAAGTAATAGCTATTTTTAAACTATTTAAGCTCTTTTACCTTTGTGAACTACTTTTGAGACCTCAATAGTTCCTTAGCATTTAGAACTATTTGACACATTTTAATATACCTTTCTTTTTTGTATTAATGTTGATCTATTATTTTTTAACGTATTACTATTTAATTTTTTATAAAATATATTAAAATATACTTAATTTAATTTTGTAATAGTGTAGCAAAGGAAAATAGTAATGGAAAATAAAATTAATAAAAAAGAATTAATTAAATTTACTAACGAAAATTACGAAAAGATCAATAATATTATTAATAGCCTCAGTCCCGAAGAACAAATAGCCCCCTTTAATTTTCAATTAAATAGTAAAGATTCCGCTGATTGGCATCGAGATAAAAATATTAGAGATATCTTAACCCATCTTTATGAATGGCAAGAAATGTTATTAAATTGGGTTTTTGACAATCAAAAGGGACAATCAAAATCATTTTTACCTAAAGGCTACAATTGGCAAAACTATGGTGAATTAAATCAAAAAATTTGGGAAAAATATCAAAATACTTCTTTTAAAAAAGCTCGAGAATTGTTAGCAGAAAGTCACCAGGCAATGATCGAACTTATTAATACTTTTTCAAATAAAGAACTTTTTACAAAAAATATTTATTCTTGGACCGAAAATAGGACATTAGGAAGTTATTTTATAGATAGTGGTGCCAATCATTATGCATGGGCTTTAAAAAAGTTAACAAAATACCAGAACAATTTAAAAAATAATTCACACTAAAAAAGCTTAGGATTTTGAAATCCTAAGCTTTTTTTTCACTAATAATGATCACCATTAGTAACTGAGTTTTTAACAATAACGTAATCAACATAACGAATATCAATTAATTTACGCCCTCCGGCATAAGAAATTGCTGATTGTAAATCTTGTTGTATTTCCAAAAGACTATCAGATATTTTTCCTCGATATGGAACTAGCATTTGCTTGCCTTCAACATTACGGTAAGCTCCCTTTTGTCTTTCTGATGCTGAACCCCAGTATTGTTTATAAGTTTTTCCGTCAAGTACTATTTTATTACCAGGCGATTCTTCATGACCCGCCAACAAAGAACCCACCATAACTAAAGTTGCACCAAACCTTATAGATTTTGCAATATCTCCATTATAACGGATTCCACCATCAGCAATAATTGGTTTCTGTGCAGCTTTGGAACAAAGACGTACAGCTGCTAGTTGCCACCCTCCAGTTCCAAAACCAGTTTTTAACTTAGTGATACAAGCTTTTCCTGGACCTATTCCAACTTTAGTAGCATCTGCACCTGCATTTTCTAATTCACGTACTGCTTCTGGAGTACCAACATTTCCAGCAATAACAAAAGTATTAGGTAAAGCTTGGTGAAGATGTTTAATCATCTTAATTACAGAATCCGCATGTCCATGAGCAATATCAATTGTAGCGTATTCAGGAACATCTCCAGCTCTTGCTAATTCATCAACAAAATTATGTTCTTCAGGTTTTACTCCTAAACTAATTGAAGCATAAAGCTTCTTTTGATGCATCATTTTAACAAAATTATGCCGGTTTTCCGGTTTAAAACGATGCATAATGTAAAAATATTGATTTTGAGCTAACCAAATTGCCAAAGATTCACTGATTACGGTCTCCATATTTGCTGGAACTACCGGAATTTTAAAAACCATTGGTCCAAATTTTACCGAAGTGTCAGCTTCAGAACGACTAGAAATAATACACTTATTTGGAATTAATTGAATATCTTCGTAATCAAATACTTCAGTTGGAATCAAAGACCAACCCTCCTTTAAGCTTTATGATTTATTATCTAATTCATGCCATATATCAACTAAAACATGAGTTTGTATCCGATCAGGACCTACTGAAAAAGTTGCCAAGTTAACTCCGACTAACTCAGAAATTCTTTTAACATAATTTTGAGCATTTAATGGTAAATCTGAAAAATCTTTAACATGAGTAATATCTTCATTCCAACCAGGAAGTTCATCATAAATAGGTTTGCATTGTTCAATTTCATGTAAACTGGCCGGATAATTATAAATAATTTTGCCATTTAATTTATATGCCTTAGCAATTTTAACGGTTTTCAGGCCGGTTAAAACATCTAAACAATTTAAAGATAAATGACTTAACCCGGAGACCCGTTTAGCATGACGCATAACAACACTGTCAAACCACCCAATCCTTCGAGGTCGTTTGGTGACCGTACCATATTCATGGCCCGTTTCTCTAATAAAATCTCCTGTTGAGTCATTTAATTCTGTAGGAAAAGGACCTTCACCAACTCTCGAAGTATAAGCTTTACAAACTCCAATAACTTCATTAATCCGCCAAGGACCAACACCACTACCAATAGTGACACCACCAGCTACTGGATTAGAAGATGTTACAAAAGGGTAAGTACCATGATCAATGTCCAACATTACACCTTGAGCTCCTTCAAATAATACGTGTTTATTTTGGTCTAACGCTTCATTAATTATTACTGAGGTATCAGTAACATATGGTTTTAAAATTTGGCCATATTCATAATATTCATTAAAAATATCAGAAAATTTTAATGGTTCTTGATCGTACATTTTTGATAGTAAACGGTTTTTCTCTGTTAAATTTTGTTTTAATTTTTCAGCAAAAGTTTCTTTTTCTAATAGATCAGCAACCCGAATACCTATTCGTTCAGCTTTATCCATATAAGCTGGACCGATACCTTTATTTGTCGTTCCTATTTTATTAACTTTTGCAGATTCTTGTAATTGATCAATTAAAATATGGTAAGGCAATATAATATGAGCTCTATTTGAAATTTTTAAATTATCGTTTGAAATTCCTCGATTGTGCAAATATTTTAACTCATTCACAAGAGATTTTGGATTTAAAACCACTCCATTGCCAATTACACTAATCTTATTTGCATAAAAAATACCTGATGGAATCAGGCGTAATTTAAAAGTTTCGTGATTAAAAACAATAGTATGGCCTGCATTATCCCCACCTTGATAACGAGCAACTACGTCAGCATCATGACTCAAGAAATCGGTAATTTTTCCTTTTCCTTCATCTCCCCATTGACTTCCAACGACAACAATTGACGACATTTTCTCACCTCATCCGTTAAATTACTGAGAACAATACTCAGCACAAAGCCCAATATATCAATTTATAAAAATAAATCAAGTTATAAATAATTATTTTAAGTAAAAAATTAATTACCCACCATCTTCAATTTTTTTATGATAAAGTTAAATTAAACTGTAGAAAGCTGATGAAAAATTACAAAAAATGTTAAAGCGATATAGCCGTCCAGAAATGATCCAAATTTGGTCAAAAAAAAATCAATATCAATCATGGCTCAAAGTTGAAATTGCGGTTGATGAAGCATGGGAAAAATTGGGAAAAATTCCAAAATCTGACCTTTTGAAAATCAAGAAAAATGCTAAATTTGATGAAAAAAGAATTGCTGAAATTGAGGCAACTACTCATCATGATGTAGTTGCATTTACTCGAAATGTTTCTGAAAGCCTTGGTGAAGAAAGCAAGTGGATTCATTACGGAGTAACAAGTACTGATATTGTCGACACTGCTCAAGGATATCGACTCAAACAAGCAAATTCTATTTTAAATGATGATATAAAAAAGTTTTTAAACACAATAAAAACTCAAGCATTAAAATATAAAAATACAGTAATGATTGGACGAACTCACGGAGTTCAAGCTGAACCAATTACATTTGGCTTAAAGCTTGCACGATGGTATTCGGAAATGAAACGAAACCAGAAACGCTTCAAAACTGTATCCAGAGAAATCGAAGCTGGTAAAATTAGTGGAGCTGTAGGTACTTTTGCAAATGTTCAACCATTTATTGAAAAGTATGTTTGTCAAAAATTAGGTTTACGAGCTCAAGAAATAACTAGCCAAATTTTACCAAGAGATTTACATGCTAATTATATTGCTACCATTGCTTTAATTGGTACTAGCTTAGAAGAATTTGCAACTGAAATTAGAAGTTTACAACGCTCTGAAATTCATGAAGTTGAAGAACACTTTTACAAAGGACAGAAAGGTTCTTCAGCAATGCCGCATAAAAGAAACCCTATTGGTTCAGAAAATATTTGTGGTTTAGCAAGAGTTTTGCGCGGACAAGTTCAAACAGCTTATGAAAATATGGTTCTTTGGCACGAACGTGACATCTCTCATTCATCTGCTGAAAGAATTATTTTACCTGATGCAACAACACTTTTAGATTACATGCTTAATCGTTTTAATAATATTTTGAAAAATTTAACGGTTTTTCCAAAAAGAATGATGGAAAATATGAATTTAACCTATGGCCTTATTTATAGTCAAAGAGTAATGCTAAAACTAATTAACAAAGGACTTACACGAGAAGAGGCTTACGATTTAGTTCAACCACTAACAGCTAAAGCATGGGATGAAGAAAAGCAATTTAGACCTTTAGTTGAAAAAGATCCAATAATTAATACTCATTTAAGCAGTTCAGAAATTGATGAGGCTTTTGACTACCATTATCATCTAAGGCATGTTGACGAAATTTTTAAAAGGGTTGGATTATTAGAATGATTAATTTTTAATAAAACAAAAAGTTAAATTTTATGTATAAAAACTTAGGACAGATTTTTAATAATTCGCATAGTTTTACTACAAATAGTTTGTAATAGAGTGACATTAATAAAAATCTACTGTTCATAATTAAGATCTAAATCTTATTTAATCTTTGTATTTTTCTATAAATTACAAAAATATATCTTAAGAAGTTTATGATATTAATACCAGTACCTAAAATTTACTGTACTTAATTACTTTTACTTAAAATTATCATAAACTAAAAACAGGTTAAACAATAACCTGTTTTTAGTTCTAAATATAAAAAATTAATAAAAATTCTAATTTTCAAAATCAATTAGTAAGATCATTGAAAATTAACTATAGTAGCACCATGACCACCTTCATTTGCTGGAGCATAATGAAAATTGGCAACTCGTGAATTATTTTTTAATGTTTCATGTACTAAATTACGAATTGTTCCTGTACCAAAACCATGAATAATAATTACGGAAGGATAATTAGATAAAAGACTGGCATCGATAAAATGATCCAATTCATTTTGTGCTTCATCATAGCGTTTGCCTCTTAAGTCTAAACGACCACTTGGTATTTCACTATTTCTCTTTAAACCCGATTTTATCTTACTTTTAATTTTAGGTTTTACAAAAGTATCATTACTTTTTTTGGTTTTTTCTAATTGATCAGCTGACACAGTCATTTTGAGAATACCTATTTGTACTAACCATGAATTATTACTCATTTTTTTAAGTAAGACACCTTTTTTTTCATAGTTTGGCAAATAAACCGTATCCCCTTTTTTTAATTCTTTGTCCGCTTTTACTTTCTTTAAAACAGGATTATTCTTTAATAGTGGATTTTTTAGTGCTTTCATTTTAGTTTTTGCATCAATAATTGTATTAGGGCTTAAATTATTATTTTTACCTTGTTGCTGTAAATTATTAATTATTTGCTGTGTCTCTTTTTCTGCACGAGTTACAATTTGAGAGGCTTTTTGCTGAGCTTGACTTATTATTTTATCTTGTTGATGCATTAACTGTTCTTTAGCTAAGTCTAACTGAGTTTGAATCTGTACTAAACGTTCTTTTTGCTTAATAATTTCTGCTTTATTTAATTGGAGCTGTTTTCGATCATTTTCTAAATTATCTAGCATTTCATTAATTCCAACAGTATCATTATCCATTAAATCCTCTGCATTTTTTATAATATTCATATTTAAACCTAGGCGTTCTGAAATAGCAAAAGCATTGGAACGGCCTGGTATTCCAATTAATAAATGATAAGTAGGAGATAATGTATCCAAATTAAACTCCATACTAGCATTCTCTACTTCTTTCGTATTATATGCATACAGTTTCAATTCGGGATAATGTGTAGTTGCAATAACAAATGATCCAATTTTTTTTAAATATTTCAAAATACTAATAGCTAAACTGGCTCCCTCTTCTGGATCAGTCCCAGCTCCAATTTCATCAAATAAAATCAACGAATCTTTACTGCAATCTTTTAAAATATTTACAATATTCTTCATATGAGAGGAAAAAGTTGAAAGATTTTGTTCAATTGATTGTTCGTCTCCAATGTCTGCTAAAATATCAGAAAATATAGTGATTTCACTTCCTTCATTAGCAGGAATATAAAGACCAGATTGTCCCATGATTTGAATTAACCCAACAGTTTTTAAAGTAATGGTTTTTCCACCAGTATTGGGTCCAGTAATTACCATTTGAAGATTTTTTCCACCCAAAAAAAAGTCATTTTTTACAACTTTTTTGGAATCAATTAATGGATGAAAAGCTGCTTTAAGCTTAATTTCCTGATTTTGAGAAATTATCGGTAAAGTAGCATTTATTTGTTTTGCATATAATGCTTTTGCTTGAGCAAAATCTAAATCATAGATTAAACGTGCATTAAAAATTAAAGAATCTGATTCTTCAAACACATCTTGAGATATTTCACTTAAAATTCTTTGAATTTCCGTTTTTTCTTGATGAAATGCTAGCTGTAATTCATTATTTAAGTTTAAAATAATTTGCGGTTCAATGAATAAAGTTTGCCCTGTAGCACTTTGATCATGAACTATTCCTCCAAAATGAATTTTATTTTCAGCTTTTACAGGTAAAACTTGACGATTATCACGAATTGTAATTAATGGTTCACTTAAATATTTAGCTTCTGGACCATGAATAATCTGTTCTAAACATTTTTTTTGCTCATTTTTTAGACTATTAATCCTTCGGCGAATTTTAAATAATTCACTACTAGCGCGATCAAGAATATTTCCTTCTTCATCTACTGAACGATTAAGTCGTGCCAAAAGTTCCTGATTAACTTGAACATGAACCAAAAAATCATTAAAAAAAATTAAATCTATTTTTCTTTCTTTTAAATTAGCTGTAAATTCAATTAAATTATTAGAAATTCGCAAAACTAACAAAATCTGGGCTAATTCTCTTCCAGAAGGAATACTTTGTTTCTGGATTCGATTAATTATAGGAATAATATTTGCAACTTTGCTAATAGGGAAACCGCCAAAAAGTCGTAAAATATTTACTGCGTCTGTGGTTTGATTTATTGCTGATTGAACAATTTTCTGTTCTTTTTGGGGAATTAATCGATTAATTTTTGATTGAGCAGGATCAGTTATAGCATAACCTGCAATTTGTTGTTTAATTTTTGCAAATTCTAAAATCTCTAAAACTTTTTTATTCAATTAAAATACTATGCTCCATCTAAAACCAAAAGCGGTTAAATATCCAACCCATTGGTCCTTTTAAAATAAAATTGACTAAAAATGAATGGGACAAAGAATTCTGCAATCCTTTTAACGGCAACATTGCCAAAACGCTTAAAACTAAATAAATTCCAAACATTGCTGTAATTAATCCCATAATACCCGCACAAATTTGATAAAACCTAGAAGTAGGGACTAATTGAAAACCCTTAATAAAAACTTCTAAAAATCGAATTAACATGCAAAAACTGAAATAAAAAATCATAAAAGAAACAATCTTATAAAAAGATTCTTCAATTTTAAAAACATTGACTTGAGAATAAAAATATAAAGGCTTTTCATTCGTAACTGAGACATAAGGAATATAAAGTGAAAATGTACGCCAAAAAAAAGGATAAATAAAAAATGCCAAATATCCGGCAAGAAGATATCCCAGAAAAACGCTAATTTCTAATTTAAATCCCCTTTTAACGGCAAAATAAACAGAATAAAATATCCACCCAACAATTATTAAACTACCCACGATTAAGTCTAACCTTGATTTAGATTTTCATCATCTAGAAATGTATTTAGAACTTCTTCTATCATATCCATCTCCTCATCATCTTCAATAGCTGTTAAGTCACCAAACTTACCACTACCCTCAGGTTCCAGAGTATAAGAATACGCTTCGACGTTAATTACTCCTTTTTCCTCATCGACTGTTGGATAAACTAGAACGTATGATTTACCATAATCCTCGGAATCAAAGGCAAAAAGAACAGTATATTCAATTTTATTTCCTTTATCGTCCATTAAAACAATTTTTCGGAAATTTTCATCATTTTGGGGTAAATTTTCCCCTAATTCTTTATTATTATTTTCTTCAGTCATTTTTTTCACCTAATTTGTAATTACGATCTAAATATGTTTGTAAAATAAAAGAAGCTGCCAATTTATCAACTGCTTTTTTTTGCTTTCGTCTAGACACATCAGCCTCTTTAACCAAAACACGATTTGCCGCAACTGTTGATAAACGTTCATCAATTAAATGCACTGGTAATTTAAACTTATTCTCAAGCTTTTTTTTAAAAGCTTCAGAAGCTTTTGCTCGTACACCAATAGTATTATTCATATTTTTAGGATAACCGAGAACAATCTCATCAATTTGATATTCTTTAACAATTTCCTTTAGACGTTTCAATCCAAAATTATTATTCGCTGAATCAATTGAAATTATTTCTAAACTTTGCGCAGTAAATCCCATTAAATCACTATAAGCAACTCCTAAAGTTTTTGTACCTAAATCTAGTCCAAGATATCTTTTCATTGAATATGATTATCTTTCAAATAACTACGAACCAATACTTCAATAATTTCATCTCGTTCATGCTTTCGAATCAAATTACGAGCATCATTATGCCTGGGAATATAAGCCGGATCTCCTGATAAAAGATAGCCGACAATTTGATATATTGGATTATAACCTTTTTCTTCTAATGATTGATAAACCGATTGCAAAGTTTCTTTTACATTTTTTGCATCACTTTCTGGAAATTCAAAATGCATCGTACTATCAAAACTACTCATCTGCCACCTCACTGAAACATCTCAAAATTTATTTATATTTTAATCTAAACTAAAATAAAATTACTACTTAAAATTTATAATTCCTTTTTAAAAAACCTGAAAAAGTTAGAATATCCCGGTTTATTATTGTCTTTTTAAGTTTCTTTTGATACATTAGATTTATCAGGAAAAACAATTAGCAATAGGATTAAACTCGGGCATTATTGGTACTTAGCTATTTAACTTTTTCTAAACTAAAATCTAAATATTTTTAATTAATGACAACTTTAATTAAAAGCTTTTAGTTTAATTTATTCCAGTTTAAACATATCTTACCATGTACCTCTCTTTAATGGTCTCAGTTTATCAAAAAATGTTCGCAAACCATTAAAAATTAATATTATTTTTGTTTTTGTAACATTTTTGACATCTCAAAAATTTTTCAGCTATAACTTTTTTAACAATATTTTTTCCCGATAAAAAGTACAGCAAAATTTAATCGTTAGGAAAATAAGAATTATGTATAAAATTAAAGTTCCAGCTTCTAGTTCAAATCTTGGCCCAGGATTTGATACATTAGGAATAGCTTTAAATCTCTACTTAACTCTCGAGATTGGCGAAGAAACAGATGAATGGGTTGTTGAGCATAATAATGGCAAATATATGCCTACTGATAAACATAACTATATTGTCAAATCGGCATTAAATATAGATAAAAATTTAAAACCCCACCATCTAATTATTCACTCAGACATTCCAATTGCTCGAGGATTAGGTTCTTCATCAAGTGCTTTAGTTGCCGGTATTATAATGGCTAATTTAATTAGCAATTTAAAAATGTCTGATGAAGATATTCTTAATAAAGCTGTAGAAATTGAAGGACACCCTGACAGTGTCGCTCCAATTATTTATGGTGGAATAACAAGTGCAATGTATTTCCATAAACGAAAAGAATTGATATGTGAAAAACTTCCAATTCCATCTTGGAACGCTTTAACATTTATTCCTCATCGAAAGCTTTCAACAAAAATTTCTCGTAATATACTGCCAGATACTATCCCATTTTGGAATGGAATTCGGACCAATTCAGCATCTTTAATGATGATTACCGCTTTATATAATCAGGATTATCGAACAGTTTTTCGAATGATGGAAATGGATTTAATTCATGAACCTTTTCGTAAGAAACTTGTACCAGAATTAGACGAAATTCGTAAACTAGCTCATACAATCGGAATTCATGGAACATATCTTTCAGGTTCTGGACCATCTATCATTACTTATGGAACTCGAGACAAAATGTCAAAGCTTCAATCACTTATTAATCAAAATGAATCTTTTAATGGCTCAACGCGTATTCTGCAAATTGAAGCTAATGGTTATAGTATTTCCAATACTGATGAAGATGATGATTTTTATTTTATTCAAGATTTACTTTAACTTTTAAAGCCAGAAATCAATAATTTCTGGCTTTTTAATATAATTAAATATTTAATGAACTTGACTAAACTTAAAACTACGTTTAATTTCCCTATTTAATTCTTTACGTTTGAGGCTCTCTCTTTTATCATAATTCTTTTTACCTTTAGCAACACCAATTAAAACTTTAGCAAATCCATGCTTTAAATAAACTTTTAATGGTACAATTGTCATTCCAACCGCAACTGTTTCTTTATTTAGACGAGAAATTTCCTTTTTGTGAAGTAATAAGCGACGAGGTCTTACAGGATCATGATTATAAATATTTCCTTGTTCATACTCACTAATGTGAACATTATTTAATGTAGCTTGCCCTTCTTTTATCGATATATAACCATCACGTAAATTAATTTTTCCTGCTCTTACCGACTTTATTTCTGTACCTTGTAATGCAATCCCTGCTTCTATAGTGTCACTAATTATATAAAGATGATTTGCCTGACGGTTACTAGCTAATATATTATTGCTATTTTTTTTCATTGACATTAATAAAGTGCCGTCCTTCTGGATGTGTAAAATCACTTACTCCCATAAATTCAGGGGCAATTTCACTTTGAGTATCCTCCGTTAAAACAAAGTCGATTTGGTGTAATTCAACATTTACATTAACCAATTTAACTCTAACAGGTTGTCCAACGCGATACATTTTTCTTTTCTTTTCACCAACTAAAGCTAATAAATCTTCCGAAAAATTGTAGTAATCATCTTTTAATGTAGAAATATGAACTAATCCCTCGACTGTATTTGGTAAAGTAATAAAAAGTCCAAAACTAACTGCCGATCCAATAACACCATCAAATTCTTGACCAATTTTATCTTCCATAAATTCAGCCTTTTTTAAATCTAATACATCCCGCTCAACATCAACAGACACACGTTCTCGTATTGAAGATTGTTCCGCAATATCATCAATTTTATTAACTATTTTAGTTTTATCAGTCTGATCTGAAGCATTTTGAGCTAAATAATGATGAATTAATCTGTGAGAAATTAAATCAGGATAACGTCTTATAGGAGAAGTAAAATGAGTATAATATTTTGCTCCAATCCCATAATGTCCCAAAGGTTCCCTAGCATAATGTGCCTGCTTCATTGAACGTAACATCTTTGTTATAACAATTTCTTCATCTTTAGTACCTTTTGCTTGTTCTAAAATAGATTGCATAACTTTAGGAGACTTCGGATCCACATTATTAGGTCTTTGATAACCAATTGTATTAGCAAACGTTAAGAAGTCGGTTAGTTTATCAGCATCAGGAACCTCATGAACACGATAAATAAAAGGCAAATGTTGATCAAAATAAGCTTTAGCTACTGTTTCATTAGCAGCTAACATGAAAGATTCAATCATTTTTTCAGCATCTTTACGCTCCCTGATTTTGATATCAATTGGACGACCTTCTTTATCAAGAATAATTTCCGGTTCATGCTCTTCAAATTCAATTGCACCTCTTTTAGAACGCATTCGATTTAAAATCTTATGAAGAGATTTCATGTTTTCCAATGTTGTTCGAAGTTTTTGATAAATTTCAGGTACATCTTCATTTGCAAAAGTAGCATTAACTAAATTGTAGGTTAAACGACCTTTAGACCTAATTATTGATGGAAAAATATAATGATTAACCGTTTTTCCTTGAGAATCTATCTCCATTTCACAAGTCATAGTTAATCGATCCACACCAGGATTTAAAGAACAAATACCATTAGACAATTTAAAAGGTAACATAGGCACTACTTCACCTACTAAATAAGTACTTGTTCCACGTTTATATGCTTCTTGATCTAAAGGAGATCCTTCTTTAACATAACTTGCAACATCCGCAATATGTACACCTAACAAATAATTTCCATTTGGTAAAGTTTTTAACCCAACTGCATCATCAAAATCCTTTGAATCATCACCATCAATAGTAACTACAGTTTCAGCAGTTAAATCTTTTCGTCCAACTCGATCAATATCTTGTACTTTTTCTGGAATTTTTTCTGATTGTATTTTGACATCTTCAGGAAATTCCAAAGGTAAATCATAAGTTTTTAAAACACTTAAAACATCAACACCTGGAGCATCTTTATTACCTAAAACTTCTTTTTTTATTCCCAATAAAGCATCAGGATGATTACGAGAAGGGTAATCAGTAATTTTAGCAACAACAATATCATGTAATTTTAAGTTTGAAGAATTATCTTTTAAATATAAGGGTATCTTACTCAATTTACTATCTAAAGGACGTAAATAGCCTTCATAACCTTCACTTAATCGCTTAAAATTAGTAGTCGCTAAATACTCACCAATGATTTCAGTTTTTTTACGTTCTTTAATTTGGGTTACATAACCTGAAGCACCTCGATGTGCTTCCAAATCAGCAGAATTTGTCAATATAACCTTAACTTCATCACCATTTAAAGCAAAATGAGTTTTACTTGGAGGAATAAAAATTGATAACTCAATTTCTGGTAAATCAACAAATCCAAAGCCTTTATCTGTTCCTTTAAAAATTCCAACTAAATCTCTTGCATCTTCATTAAAAACCACATGATCTAAATCTAGAAGAAATATTCTATGCTGCTGAGAAAGATGTTTAAGTGAATCTATAATTGATCGATTTGAATCGCCAAAATCATTTAAGTTAATAATTTTTTGCTCATTATAATTTTTTAATTTTTTAAGTTTAGTTAATAATTGTTTTTCGTTCATAAATCTCTGAGGAAATAAAAACGGGTGACTCAAATAAATCGAATCACCCGTCCCTACTTCCCTTACTTTCTATAATAAAAAGTTTTAATGGGAAGACATATATACTAAAATCATGGATAAAACAAAGAAGATGATTCCCAAGATCCATGTTACTTTCTCCATAAATGCTTCAAAACCACGTGACTTTTTAGCACTATATAGGTCACTACCACCACCTGATAAAGCACTTAAAGCATCCTGTTGCTTTTGAGGTTGGAGCATTACTGCAATAACAATCAAAATCGAGTCAATAATTAACAATATTTGGAAAATGCGCATAAATATCCTCACAAAATAATCTAAGGTTTATTCTACCATAATTTAAATAAATGTCGAGTTATTTCATCAAAGTTTAAATTAATCCACACTTAATATTCAACTTATTAATAAAAAAAGCGATTTTGTTTTAAACCGCCCATAATTATGTATCCTATTTCTTTACCAAATTGCTACTCGCTTTGATTTAGGCAACCACATCCCATCACCCTCAGTAACATTAAAAGTTGTATAAAATTCATCCATATTTTGAGCTTGGACATTAGCTCTCAATGGTGCCGGAGCATGAACATCATTAGTTAATAACATTTCTATATAAGCTGATGAACTTTTAGTTTGCCAAATTCGAGCCCAATTTTTGAAGAACTCTGCTAAATCAACATTTGGATCTTGTTTAGCCGCCTCCAATGCACAACTTAATCCTCCTTGATCAGCGACACTTTCACTTACAACTAATTTACCATTAACTTTACCTGGTCCAAATTTAACACCATCTAATTCATTAATCATACTCTGACAGCGTTTTTCAAATTCATGGTAATCTTCTTCTGCCCACCAATTATTCATGTTACCCGATTCATCAAACTTTGCACCATTGTTATCAAAACCATGTGAAATTTCATGAGCAATAACTGCACCAATTCCACCATAATTTTGTGAAGTTGACTGTTCTAATGAATAAAATGGTTTTTGTAAAATTGCTGCTGGAAAAGTAATATCATTAACATGAGGATCATAACAAGCATTTACTAGATTACCTGGCATTTCCCAACGCGTATGATCAACTGGACGACTCAAATCCTTAAAATTATCTCGAACTAAAATTTCTGCAAATTTAGCCATATTTTGATATAAAGATGCTTTTGAATCTACTTTTATCTCTTGATAAAGTTCACGTGGTTGATCCGGATAACCAATTTTTAATTTCATTGCATCTAATTTAGCAACAGCTTTTTCAATTGTTTTATCAGAAAGCCAACTATTACTTTGTAAACGCTCTTTGTAAACTTTAATCATAGTTTTAACCATAGTTTTTACATCTTCTCGAGCTTTTTTACCAAAATATTTATCGCCATAATAAATGCCTAAAACTTCACTAAAAATACTATTAGTTATTTGATAAGCACTTCTATCTTGATTACTAGCTTCTTTTGTTCCACTTAAAGCACGGTTAAATATGCCACCCATAATTCTTAATTCATCTGATAAGTAAGGAGTCATTGAAATTGCATTGTTTAATAACATCCAATCATGAAATTTAGCAAAATTAGTTTCACTAATAATTTTAGATAACTGTTCAATATAGCGTGGTTCCGTATAACTTACTATTTTAGGAGTAGTTTCACCTAATTCAGTAATTACTTGAGCTAAATTAAAGTAAGCAGTATCCGATTTAAATTGGTCAAAATCAATTGGATTATATTGAGTAGTATAATCAGCTTTCTCTTCAGTAGACTTAACTAATGGTACTAAGATTTTATCAAAATCAATAGCATTTTGAATAATTTGCTCTGCTGATTCTTCGCTTTCACCGTATGCGGTTAAAACTTGTTTACTCATTTTTTGTAAAACCGGTATCAATGCTTTTTCGCTAGGTGTTCCATAATATTGTTTATCTGGTAAAAATAAAGCAGGTGCACCAACATATAGTAAATTATGAGCCGTATCTTTCATATTTGGCGAAACCCAAAAAGTTAAGGCAAAACTTCCATCAAGGACGAGTTGCTTAATGTTAGCTTTAATATCATCTAAATCCTTCAAATTTTTATAAAATTTATATTTTGAAAGGGCCGGGTTAATTCCATCTCGATTTCGTCGATCATAATCATGAGCTAACTGATAAAGCTTGACCGCTTCTTTCAGATAGGGATCAGTAATATCTTGTTGATCTTGAGCAAATTTAGCTAAATCTTTTTGTAATTTATCTTCAACTTCATCTCTTAAGTCAGAAAAGCCACCAGTACTTGGCCGATCTGCTGGAATTTCAGCTGTTTCCAACCATTTACCATTAACATTCAAATATAAATTATCTTTCAAAGATGTTTCGCCACTATTTTGAAAGTCTCCTGCCCCACCAACAATTTTATTATTTATCCTCATTTAATTTCTCCTTTTAAGATTATTAATTATTAATTGATAACTATTACTAAGTAATTATTTAGGAATTTTCTGACATTTAGTTGCCTCAACCCATTGATTACCTCCTAAATTATACCAAAATACATCATCTGATTTCACTTCACCCAATACTTTCCAATCAGAATTTTGTGCTAAAACTCTACCTGAATAAACTGCTAATTTACCATAGCCTAAATAAAGCCTTGCACCATTTTTTTCTTTTACACGTGCATTAAAATTTAAAGGCTGTAATAATTTATTTGGTTCAAAAACTATATAAGCAGCTTGTACCCATTGATTAGTTCCAATACAATACCATTCTCTTCCATGAGTATCAAAAGCTGTATACAAAATCATCCATTGTGAACCAGTATCAATATAATCACCGGTAGCAGTAGCCTCATCACCGTAATCATCAAAGACGCGAACACCATAATTAGGAACATAATTAACATATCCTAAGCGGTTAATCGGGACCAATTCTGTTTGTGGTAAAGGTATAAAATTATCCTTGTCTTCACTTTGATCATTACTTAAAACTGTAATTTTTCGAGAAAATGAAATAACCTTTTTAGAATTTGAATTTACAATTTCATAATCTATTCGATAAATTCCGGGTTTTTCTATATCTAAGAAACATTTATCTTTTATAAAACCTTCGTTAGAAGTTATTCTCCAATCATTTAAAGAAACCGGCGTAATTTCTTGCAAAGAATTTACAGAATCAGCAGATATACCTCTAACCAAACTATAACCATTTTTACTTACTTTGATTGTTGGATTAATTAAAAATGTTGGTTGATAATTTAAAAATGGTGCATCATCAAGTTTAATCGATTGTCTATTTATGGAAATTGGTAGTGAAAAAGAAACTTTTTTCCAATTGCTTAAATAAACTAATACTTGATAATTAAATCCTGTTGTTAATTTTGTTTGATCTAAATTAGTTTCATCTAATAAGGGAATTATTTTCTTAACCTTAGTTTCTTTTTTATTACTCTTTATCTTAATCCTAGTAATCAAACCATTAGGAGAATTAATAAAGTTATTAATTTGAGCTAAATCTTTATTAAAATTACTCAGATCAATAGTAAAAAGTTTCTTATCTTCTGAACTAAGTTGATCTCTTA
Organism: uncultured Lactobacillaceae bacterium; assembly: GCA_945285405.1. Taxonomy (GTDB): domain Bacteria; phylum Bacillota; class Bacilli; order Lactobacillales; family Lactobacillaceae; genus Xylocopilactobacillus. The sequence goes on from CALYQJ010000002.1 coordinate 58,470, forward strand.
GTATAATTGAATGAAAGAGTAAATTAATTTTTTGATTTCCTGATTGATAATAAACGTCAATTTTTTCTTGATTATTTTTAATTTCTTCACTTTGGCTAGTTTCAGCATTAACCATATCAATTGAATCTGATATTGAACAAAACAAACTGAAAATTAAACTTAGAATTAAGAAAGTTTTTATTTTTTTTTCCATAAGGTTGTCTCCTATTGAAAAATATTCTACCATATCAGAGGTTTAAAATTTTTTTTGTAATTACAATGACACAAAAATTTGAAAAAAATATCAGTTAAGAGTGGAAACAGGTTACAATATTAATATGATTAAAATAGGAAAAATAGTTCGCAAATATCATCTTTTTTTTATCTTTGTACTGATAATAGTCACTTTTTCTATTTTTATTCCTGCTTTTTCTTTTTTAAAACATCCAATTGAATGGTTCTTAAAATTTTTTGGTTATTTGGTTCTAATACAATTTATTTATCTTATTCTCCTTTCAATTTTTGGATTTAAAAAGCCGAAAAGAGATTATCAAATCCAACCAGATCAAGCTCGCTTTTTAATTTTAATTGCAGCCCATAATGAAGAAGCAGTAATTGGTAATACATTAGACGATTTAAAAAATCTAGAATATGATCCTAATCTATATAAAATAGTAGTAGTTAATGACAATTCTACAGATCGTACCGGGGAAATTTGTGATGAGCATAAAATTGCACACATCAATACTATTGAAAAAAAGTTTCCAAGAGAAGGAGTTGGTAAACCAGGCGGAATTCAATATGCCTTGCGAGCTCTTGGATTTAATAAATTATTAAAAAAGTATGATCTTTTATTTATTTTAGATGCAGATAATCATGTTGATAAAAATATTCTACGCGAAATTAATTCCCAATGGCTTACCCATGATAAACCAGAAGCAATTCAAACATATTTAGGTGTTAAAAACTGGAATAGTATTCTATCTGCCGGTTATGCAATTAATTACTGGACAACAAATCGTTTTTTTCAGTTAGCAAAATCGCGCCTTCATTTACCTGCTTCTATTGGAGGTACCGGTTTTGCTGTTAGAATTGATTGGTTAATTTGGAATGGAGGATTTAAATACAAATCTTTAACTGAAGATCTTGAAATGGAAATTCAAATTGTAGAAGATCATGGTCGAATTTTATGGAATCATTTTGCTCAAATCTATGATGAAAAGCCGGATAAGTTAAAAATTGCCATGGTTCAGCGTTACCGTTGGGCAAAAGGACATTGGTATGTTTGCTTTACTAATTTCTATAAACTCCTAATTCATTTTTTTAAGAGTGGAAATTTTAGCAATATTGATCAAATAATGTATTTATTCAGTATGGGGCAAGTTATTGAGTATTTCATTTTTTTATTAGCAATTATCTATAATATTTTATTTAATTTAGTGGGTAATCAAGGAAGTTTAATTTTATTTACCAAATTAATAAAAATGATAATCCCCTATAACCGAATTGCTATTTTTTTAGGAGTCTATCAGTTTATTTTATTGCCTTTATTTACTACTATTTTTGATGCACCACAAAAGAAAATATTTACCTTTATTTTTTTAGGCTTACCGTATTATAGTTGGACATATTTATTAGACCAATTCTGGGGCCTACTAAATTGGCGCCAACAAGGTAAATGGATTAGAACACCTCATGATAAAAATGTTACTATTAATCAAAATGTCAATGAAAACGAGGAAATTATTATTGAAAATGAATCCTCAGTTCCAAACCCTAAGAAAAGTTAAAAATTATAAAAGCTCTTAAATATTTTAGTTATTTTAATTTATAAATATGTTTTTCAAGCATTAATTGTAAAAACTTTCTACTTTCGGTAAATAAACTCAAAAATGGATCTGAACATAAAAAGAAATTCAGATCCATTTTTGATTCTAAAAATTATTTTTAATTACAATAAATTTTAAATCGAATCTTCAAAAATACTCCAATTTTTATAAAAGTAATCTGCTCCTGAATAAACAGCAAAAAATAATGAAATATAAAATACAATTTGCGCAAATGGAATATTCACTGAAGCAAAACCAACATTATTTAAATTCAAAAAAATTATTGAAATCATTTGAGAAAAAGTTTTGATCTTACCCGGCATTGCAGCAGCTACTACTTCACCATGATCAGCTAATAAGAGGCGCAAACCAGTTACTGCTAATTCTCGCCAAATAATAATTGCTAATGCCCAAGCAGGGATTATTTTATCAACAGCTAAAAAAATAAAGGCTGTTAACACTAATAATTTATCTGCAAGTGGATCAGCAAATTTACCAAAGTTTGTTACTAAATTATTTTTTCGAGCAATTTGACCATCTAAATAATCTGTAAAAGAAGCAACTATAAAAATAATCGTTGCAATTAGATAAGTTATTTGTATTGAAGTTCCTAAAAAAATAATTTTACTATGAATTGGTAAACATAAAAGAACTGTATAAAAAGGAATGAGAATAATTCGTAAAAGTGTCAATTTATTTGGTAAATTCATCGGATTGAAAACATCTTTCTATTTTTTCACAATATTAAAAGTTAAATTTGATACACCTGGTGTTGTAATTGCTGAAAAATCAACTATTTGATCATTGATCGTTACTTTAGAATTAGCCGTAGCTCCTAAAGTCATTGTAATAATTTGAGCTCCATCAGGTAAATTAACCGTGGTACTTTGACCAGCAGATAACAAGCCACTGTATAAAGTTGATCCATCAACAATTACTTTATCCCATGCATTACTATTAACTGCACTAAGAATTAATTTATTTCCAGAAGCTTTTAATCCTGTAATTTCAAAAGTATAATTTGATCCAGACTGAGATTTTAAAGCAACACTTTGGGTAGGCTCTTTTTCTGATGATTTTGAACTAGAAACACTTTGACTTTGAGATCCCACACTTGATTTACTACTAGATGTTGTTTTGGAACTCGTGCTTTTACTACTGCGCATTTTGGAAACTGAACTACTTTTAACACTTGTAACTTTTCCTTTTTCCGAAATACCAGAAGGACTAGGATTAGCACGTTTATAAAAAAGCCAAACTATAAAAACAACCAAAATAACGGCTGCAATTACCAAAATTTGTGGTATTAAAGAATGCCAACGATTTTTTGGTTGTTGTCGTGTTAAATAAGAACTCCTATTTTCTGCATTTAAATTATTAGAAGTTTGTTCCTCTTCCGACTTTATTTGTTTTACTGAGTCATTTTCGTCTGATTGCTCAGTTTTTTCTGCCGTCTTAAAATATGATTCCGTATCTATTCCAACATTTTCGCCATATTGCTTAATAAAAGCACGAACGTAAAATTGTCCTGGTAATTGATCAAAATCACCATTTTCAATAGCAATAAGATATCTTTTTTGAATTCTTGTCTTCTTTTGCAAGTCATCAATCGTCATCCCTTGATCGATACGAGCTTGCCGAAGTACTTTTCCAATATTATCCACAGCTTCTCCAACAATCTATTTTGAATTATTTTAACATATTGCTTATTTAAACACTTAATTTGAAAAAAATAATAATCAATTTTTTAAGAAATTAATTTCCACGTACATCCAAGTTGGTAATCAGAAAAAACTTTTGCAGCAGTTTCTTTTACTTGATCCACCCTGAGCTTCTTAACAAAGTTTAAAGAACTTACTGCATCTTCCAAATTATATTTACCATCATTTTCCCAAGCAGCTATTTCATTAATTGAGTCAAATGATTGAATATACTTTCCAATAAAATTTTTAATTGTAATAGCAAATTTTTCGGTGGACACTAAACGACTTAGTAAAGTCATTTCTGTATTATAAATAACCTCTTTTGGCAATTCTGTCAAACAAGAAAAATAAATTAATGTAAAATTTTTTTCAACAACAAAATCATAGTAAAAGTCATCATTAATAATACCTTGATTATACATTTTATGAAAGAAATGGCTGCGTTTACCTAACATATTTTCTAAATAAAGAGAAAAAGACAAGGCTTCCTGATAACTTAAATGTTGTTGGGGTAAGGACCAGCCATAAAATAGTTTCACTAATTTATGATGAGGAAAATTAAAAATATCAGGCACTTTTTTAAAATAATACTGGTCAACATCAAATTTATTTTTTTGGGGAGTAATTAAATTGAATTTTTTAACACAATCTAAAAGTTGCTCCATTGTAATAGGCCCACAAACATATAAAACCATGTTCTCAGGTTGATAAAAACTATTATAAACTTCTTGTAATAATTTCGAGTTTATTTGTTGTAAAGATTGAGTAGTGCCTAAAATATCTGTTTCTAAAGGAGTTCCAGGATATAATTGAGCTAAAAGTTTACTATACAATTGAGATTCAGCATCATCATCAGTAATTTTCATTTCTGATTCAATAATACTAATTTCTTTAAAAATAATTTCAGAAGAAAAATAAGGATTACAAACTAAATCAAAAAGAAATTCAATACTCCGTTGAAAATAATTACGATCTCTTTTCAAACACGTATAAAAAAAATCAGTAGAGTTATATGTAGTATATGCATTTACATTAATTCCTAATTTAGAAAAAAGTGAATCAATTTCATAATTCTTCTTATGAAATAAAAGATGCTCCATTAAATGTGCAGTTCCAGCAGGAACCGATTTAGTTCCAAGCTTTATATTACTTGAACCAAAATGAACAATTAATTGAACATTAAAAACTTTAAAATTTGGTTTTTCAATTAATTTGATTGTTAAACCATTTTTTAATTTTTTTATTGTAAAACGATTTTCTGATGCAAAATTCATTTTAAATTCCCCGATACCACATTTTTATTCCTGGATGAATTTGTTCACAACAAGATATTAAATCCTCAGGAGTAACCAACTGAATTTCTTTGATCAAGTCTTCATTATTTATATAATTAGGAACAATAAATTTCATTTTTTGCTGTTCCAAATCAAACAATCGACCATCATTTTGATAAAGTAATAAGTTTTTTATGGCTTCCTTCGCATTTTTCAAAATATCAGTTTTATATGCATTTTCTTTTATTTTTTTAAAAGTTTCTTCGATTTTTTGATCTACCAATTCAAACTGATTTTCATTAAGTGTGGCATAAACATAAAAACAATTTAAACCAAAACTTAAACTACTATAAACTTCATAAGATAATTGACATTTTTCACGAATTTCCTGAAATAAAAAAGATTCAGAATCTCCCCCAAATATTTGATTAAAGATTAACCACGCTGCGTAATGTTCCCCACGATAACGAGCATGCCCATTAAGATAATATTGCTGTAAAAGAATGCTTTCTTTAAAAGTAGTCCTTTGTTCTTCGATTAAAGCTTGGGAAGGTTTAGTTTCGATGTAGTAGGGATTACTTAAATCCCATCCTAACCGTGGAAAAAAACGTTCTAAAAAATTTTGAATTACACGACGATTTTCAGAACTTAAAGTAAAACCATCGTAATAAATATTAATGCAAGAAGTTTGTAGAAGATGTTGCCAAAGATCATATACTTGATCTAATTTAACTGAATTTAATTGTGTAAAAGTTCCACTTAAAGGAACATTTAATTGATTTGAAGAAATATAATGAGGTAATGCTTGATAAAAAATTAAAGTTTGAGGATCAGTTAAATTATCTTTTAAAATATTTTTACAATACTTTTTTTCATTTTCAAAAAATTCTTGAACTCGATCATTTTGATCAAAAATAATTTCCTGTAAAAAATTAATTAAATCCGAAAAACAATATCGTGAATCTTTTAATAAACGTGGATGAACAAAACTCAATGTAAAAGAAAAATCAGCTGTTGTTCCAAAAAAGTCATAATCGATATCTAAATTTGCCCCATAATGCGTTTCTAAAAAATCGATAATCTGTTGATGCAACTTAAATTTTGTGGAATGCTTTTTTAAGAGACCACTAAGTAAATTCAAATCAGCAAAATACTGGGCATTTGTAGGAAAAACTAGATCAACTTGAAAAATAGCTGTATTAAATTTATCCCTTTCATTAAGATAAAAATTAACACCTTTTTTAATTCTTATTGTTTGCATGATTACTTATTCTCATTTGCCGACTTTGGCTCCTTAACTAAATTATTATCTGAAAAATTTGATTTTTTTTGGTAAAAATAACTATCAATTTTTGTTAAAAAAACTTCACGAGGCTTAGATCCATTTTTAGGACCAATTAATCCTTCTTGCTCCATTTCATCAATTAGAGAAGCCGCTCGATTGTAACCAATTTTGAAATAGCGTTGTAACATAGAGGAACTCGCAGCCTGTTTGTCATAAACAATCTTTAACGCATCCTCAAAAAGTTCATCTTGACTATTATGAGATTCCTTAACCTCATCTATTTCATCAATTGAAACATCAAATTTATTATCATATTTTGGCCTGCCTTGCTTTTTAACAAATTTAATAATAGATTCGACGTCATCCGTAGAAATATAAGCACCTTGCAACCTAATAGGATTAGATGCTCCCATTGGATGAAATAACATATCTCCATGACCAATTAATTTTTCTGCACCATTTGCATCTAAAATTGTTCGTGAATCTACTCCACTCGACACCGCAAAAGCTATTCTTGATGGTATATTTGCTTTAATCAACCCAGTTATTACGTCTACTGATGGTCGTTGGGTAGCAATAATCATATGAATGCCAGCAGCGCGAGCCAATTGCGCTAAGCGAATAACTGCTGATTCTACTTTGGCTCCTGCTACCATCATTAAATCAGACAATTCATCTATTATAATCAAAATATATGGCAAAATATCCTGAGCATCATCAGACTTAAGTTTATTTTTATTATATTCATTAATATTTCGAGACCCAGTTTCTTTAAATAATTCATAACGTCGATCCATTTCTATAACTGCTTGATTTAAAGCACCAGCAGCTTTTTTAGGATCAGTAACAACTGGAGTTAATAAATGAGGAATATCATTATAAACATTTAATTCCACTTTTTTAGGATCAACTAAAATTAATTGAACCTGATCTGGACGTGCCATCATTAAAACACTAATCAAAATTTCATTAATTGAAACTGATTTTCCAGAACCTGTCGATCCTGCAATTAATAAGTGAGGCATTTTAGCCAAATTCATCGCTACTACATCACCCTTAATATCTCTGCCTAAAGGAACTTCTAAAATATTTTGAGTATTTTTTATTTGGGAAAACTCTTCCCAAGTATCTCTAAAATAAACGGGTGTCGGATTAGAGTTTGGAACTTCTATCCCAATTCGCGATTTTCCTGGAATAGGTGCCTCAATCCGGATATCAGGATTAGCTAAAGCTAAAGCTAAATTATCACTTAGACCTAAAATACGACTAATTTTTACACCGTGAGGTGGTTCAATTTCAATTTGGGTAACTGAACTGCCAATACTTGCTCCAGTAACTTGAACTGCTATCTTAAATTCAGCAAAAGTATCAACAATTTTTTCTTCTTTGTCTTTAAGTTCTTCTTTAGTTAACCCTCCTTTAATTGCTTTTGTAGGATTTAACTGTTTAATTGACGGTAATTGATAATTAGAGTAATGAGAATTAATGGTTTTTGAATATATTTCATCTAAATTCTGTTCCTCATTATCTATTGATGAAGTTGAATTAGCTAAATTTTTTTTAGAAGGTAATTGCATTAAAGTATTCGCAAGTGGATCTGGAGTTATTTCAGATTCATTACTCTTGGAGGAAGTACTTTTTATTTTTTTATCTGATGAAACAATCATTGGCGTATGATCAAACAAATCATAAAAAAATTTTCCTAAATCTTGACAAAAATTAACAATTTTTTGAAAAGGAATATCTAACAATATAATAGATCCCCAAATTAAAAGAAGTATACTGACTAAATATGTACCAATCCATGAAAAAAAATGATAAGATCCACTATATATTAAAGCCCCCAACATACCAATAAAGGTCGAATGTTTTAAAGATCCATGAACAAAATTATTTTTAATATGATTAAAAGTAATTGATAAAAAATCACTATTAATTTGATTTAAAGGAAAAATGATTGCTCCTAAAAATTGCATTACTCCAATAAAAACAAGTAAAGAACCAATTATTTTTTTAAATTTTATCTTTGGAAAATGTCCTTTAATAAATAAATAACTTCCACTTAAAATTAACAATAAATCAAAAATAAAAAAAATATCACCAACAAAAAATCGGGCAATATTAGCCATGAATACTCCAAAAGGGCCACTTATTCTTTGAGTAATACCAAAAATTCCAATTAAAATTAAGATTAATCCGCTAACATTTACCGCATAGTTTACTTTTTTTTGATTTTTTCTTTTTGTTATTTTTTTGGCCATCTATCCTCTATATTAATTATCATTTTAATTCAATTTGTTAAAGGGAATCAGCATTTTCATCTTTTCCAGCTTTTGCGATAAAATTCAAGTTAATTCCGTGATCCAAAACTAATGTAGTCACTTCATAAGTTAAAGTTTCAATCAATTCAATAATTGGACGTGATAATTTCTTTATGGCTTCAGGAGGTAATTCACTTTCAATTCCTGAAAAGCCCTCTATCCATACAAGTTGCTTCATTAAACCAGAAATTGCAAAATTTTGTTGTGGTGGGACAAAATCAAAAGGCACTATAACTTCAATAACAGAATCTGTTTCAGGAACTTTAACTGATATACTTTTTTTAATTTCTTCTAAATTTAGTTTATGAAGTTGAACTCCAATCCCACTTGTTTGAGAACTTTTACGTTGAGAAAGATCATAATGAAAAGCTTGGACAAAAATTGGCTGTCTTTTTAAATGCATAATAATAACCTCGTTTTTACTTTAACTTATCGTAAGCATAGTGATGAACACATTCAAGACCATCAAAATTATGTTGTCTTAACACTTCAAATAAAACAATTGCAACACTGTTTGCTAAATTTAAAGCTCTAATTTGATCTGTCATTGGTATTCGAATACATTTTTGAGAATTAGATCGTAGAAATTTCTCAGGTAAACCTTTAGTTTCTCTACCAAACATTAAATAATTATCCTGATCTGTTGGATAATTAACTTCTGTATAAATTTTACTAGCAAACTTGGTAACTAAAAAAAGATGCGCTTCGCTTGGAAAATTAGTCATAAATTCTTCTAAAGAATCATGATACGTAATTTTTACTGATTTCCAATAATCTAAACCCGCTCTTTTTAAATGCTTTTCATCAGTCGAAAAACCCAAAGGGCGAATTAAATCCAAATGAGTTCCTGTTCCAGCGCAAGTTCGAGCAATATTACCAGTATTAGATGGAATTTCAGGAGCAAATAATACAATATGATTAGTCATTATGAGTTGTTACATCCTTTTCTTCATTTTCTTCATTTTCTTCATATGCACCACTGTGAACTTTATACCAATTAAAAATTCGACTAACTATAATCTTTATTACTGCATAAATGGGAATTCCAAAAATAACTCCAAATAACCCTAATAAATTACCAGCAGTTAAAAGAACTAAAAGAGTAGTTACTGGGTGCATTTTCATACTAGCACTCATTACAAGTGGAGAAATTAATTGGCTTTCAATTAGCCACTCAACTATAAAAACAATTAGTACTTTTACAACCATTACGGGCGAAACAAAAAAGGCAACAATGATAGTAGGAATTTCAGAAAGCCAAGATCCAAAGAATGGAATAACATTAAAAATTCCAGCCAAAATTCCTAAAAGTAAGCCGTATCTCAACCCAATAATTGTATAGCCAATTATAAAAATAATTGCGACAAAAAAAGCGACAGTTAGTTGTCCACGAATATAAAGAGATACTTGTTGATTGATGTCTTCCAAAATTTTAATGGCACTCAATCGATATTTAACTGGAATTATATTTCCAACCGATCTTTTTAATTTAGGACCATCTTTTAACATAAAGAAAAGAATAAATGGAACAGTAACAATATTTACTAATGCTGAAGCTATTTTACCTAAAATACCGGTTAAATTTTTTAATACCTCTTGAACTAAATGAGCTATTTGTGAAGAGGATGATTTAAAATAATTACCCAAATATTGATAAACATTATCCGATATTCCTTTTACCATATGAGAATCAAATCTATTAGCAACCCAGTTAACAAAAATTTGATAATAATGTGGAATACTTGAACCTAAAGCGACTACTTGACTAACAATCATTGGAATTATATAAAAAATTAGAAACAATAAAATTAAGAATATAATGATAAATAGTGCAATAATAGTAATGACTTTTTTAATGTGAAATTTTTTTTGAAAAAATTCAACTATTGGATTAAGTAAATAAAAAAGTAATCCAGAAATTAAAACTGGGACAAAAATGGCTAAAATAAATTGGCGGATTGGATTAAAAATTCCTCGCACCTGAATTAATAGAAAAATTGCAATTAAAAATAAAATTACATTAATTAAAATTATAGTAAATTTATTATTTAAAAAGCGACGATAAAACCATGATTTTCTTTGTTGATTTATTGAATTTAACTTTTGAGAAGGTATTTTATTCATCATTAAAAGTAATAATATTACCAACCTGAAATTCTTCAGATTTTAAATTACCATCTAAATAAACTGCACTAGCTAAATGGCCATTTTGCTTGCCAAAAAACAAATTAACATGACAAATTGTTCGCATATTTTCTTCTACTAACGATCCAACATAATTAACATTTAGTACTTGGGATCCAATAAGCACTTTTTGACCAATTTTAAGTTCGAATTTCTGTTGTAACTCAGGAACGACAAATTTTTGACTCATCGAAACATGAGCAATTTCACCAGTAACGTTATCACCAAATAAAACTACCATTTGGTCATCTTTGTTCAATGCCTGATTACCAATTCTTGTAATTCTAGTTTTAAATTTCAAATTTATTGAAGCTCCTACCAGTTTTTCTTATCTAATTGTAGCAGATTTATTACTCTTCTTAAGATTTATTTACTTTTTTTTGACTAAACAAATTAATTAAAATATTAATTAAAACTAAAAAAGCACTAGCTAAAAAGATTCCACGATAATCAAAAATACCAGAAATAAATGAACCTATTAAAGGGCCAACCATAGCGCCTAAAGACATAAAACTTTGATTATATGCAAATACTCTACTAATATCTTCTTGCCTAGTATATCTCGTTAATAAAGAATTAACTGAAGGTAACATTGTGGCATTACTAAAACCAATTAAAAAGCGCATAATAATAAGCATGAAAATTGTATTAACAAAACTCGTGCCAAGCTGAATAAAGAAAGCAAAACTAAAACCAAATAAGAGCATTTTTTCAGCACCTATCTGATCACCAATACGGCCAAAAATTGGTGCTGTTAAAGCAGTTGCTATCCCAGGTGCTGCAGAAACAATTCCTGCCATTAAAGCAATATTGCCTCTATTATTCATTAATTGCTTTACATACAATGAAACGATTGGATTAATTGAAAGATTTATCATTTGAATCACCATTGTAGTAATAAATAAGCTAATTATTAACTTGCGATTAGCCATTTTAGCTAAAAATTCTTTACCTGAAGTTAATTCTTCTTTTTTACGTGGTTTAAATTTTTCTTTAATAAAGAAAATCGTAATTAGGAAAACTAAAAATAAACCTAAACCGGTAATAAAGAAAGTATGACGTAAGCTAAATATAGAAGCAAAAACACCACCTAACAACGGTCCTAAAAATCCACCTGCAGTTGACCCTGTAACAATAATTCCCAAAGCTCTTCCAACATTTTCTTTAGGAGTATTTGCTGCAATTAAAGCATTAGCATTACTAACATAACCACCAAAAAATCCTTGAAAAAGCCTTAAAATAATCATTTCCCAAATATTAGTGGCCATACCCATCAAAGTAAAAGCAATGCACATACCTAAAGCAGCCCTAATTAGCATTACTCTGCGTCCTGACCGATCTGCAAGTTTTCCCCAAAACGGAGAGGAGATTGCCATAGCAAAAAAAGCGGCTGCATAAGCTATTCCACTATAAATTCCTAGGCTACTTTTAGTAAAATGCCCCATACCAGCAATATATAAAGATAAAAATGGGGTTACCTCACTTAAGCTCATTGAAACAATAAATACTCCAATGGTTAAAACCACTAAGTTTCGTTTTGCCTGAATATTATCTTTCACATTTTCACTCCTATCTAATAAATTAAATTACAGTCATTAGAATTGGAATAACAATTAACGATATCAAAGTTCCGTAGTTACCATACTGCAACGAAATTACATTAGCATCACATATCATAGTTTTAAAAATTAATAATCATTAAGTTCTAAAAATATTTATATTGCAACGTTAATTAGTAAATATTAAAATTTAATAACATTTTTTAATTTTAAGGTCGGATAAAACATTTTATAGCTATCAATTTAACAAATATAATGTTAAAATAAAAACAAAATATTTAACCTCTATTCTATGTTATTCATTCATATAAAATTATAAATATTACTTTTAATTTTAAAATAATGTGATGAAAATATATCAAAAAATAATTACTAGACTACTTTTATATTTTTTCATGCAACGTGCAATTACTGCTATACTAACTAATTGTCTTAAAAATAATCAACAATATTGGTAGCATTAATTTACTTCTCTTTCCGAAAAACTGTATCTATTTATCCTACCACTTTTTGTCATTAATTAATTAAAACAAACAAGATCCAACTTTTTTAAAAATAATTTAATTATAATAAAAATCCCAAAATTATTTAATTATTGGGATTAATATATAAAATTATTTACTCCATTTTTCTTGACTTTTAACTGGATTGGTTTTCAAATAATAAACTACTTTTTCTAATTGATTTACTTCTTTTTGTAAAGACCTGGGTAATTTACGTAGTAATTTATCTTGATGAATATAAGCTTCATATCCGAACACTTGAACATCATTTTTCATTTTTAATAACATTTGCATATAGGAACTTCCTTTAATCCCAATATGCTCAAACATTGTTGGCAAAATGTACATTGGAGAAATATTTGGACCGATTCCATTAAAATCTGTTTCCATCATTTTCTTAGCAGCAGAATTTGCCCACATTACGTAAGGGGTATCAAAATAATTATGAAATCCCTGGCTAGAGCGATAATTAAGATTAATTCCTAACATTTTATAAGTACTATTATTTGAACCACCCCAAGGATTATGATCACCCCAAAAAGCTAGCACAACAGGTTCTTTAGATTTATCCAACTTTTCTACTAACTTTAATAAAGCTTGATTTGTTTCTTTAATTCCGGTTAAATAATTGTTAATAATTGCATAATCTTGTTTATTATACCCTTTTTGCCATTTAACTAAAGGCTTTCCTGTAAATGTAGTCGCATAAGGACCATGGTTTTGATAAGTTACAGTTTGATTAAACAATTTATGACCTTTTTCGGTTACTTTTTCAAAATGTTTTAATAAATCAGGAAAAACCTTACTATCAGGAACAATAAAATTTCCGTCAACATTTTTATCATAATAATTTTCTTTATATAAAAAATTATTAAATCCTAAATATAAATCCACATTTTGACGGTTATAAAACCAACCATATCCAGGATGAAGTGCTAAAGTATCATAATCTTGCTCATTAAAATAGTCTACAAAAGAATTCATCCGATGATTAATTGTTTCAATACTCGGGTAACCTGTTAGCATTTTTCTTTCGGTGTCAATCGTACCACCACCAAAAATTGTCGTCGTCAAGTTTCCTGACATACCCTTTTCTTTAATTTTATTTAAATCAGAATAAACTGACGGATCTATTTGAATATTTGACCACTTACTAAAATCATTATAAGCCTCTAATTGGATAGTAATAAAATTAACTCTTTTATCTTTAGGAATATTCTCATAGGAATATTTCTTTAAAGTTTCTAAAGCTTCTGCTTTGTTATAGCCTTTAGGTTTATCTAAACCACCCTTATTAGTTGTATTCAAAAATGAAAAATAAATTCCGTTTGTGGCATATCGGTTAGGAAAACTCCACATATTACCACGAGTTATTTTTTTTATATTAGTATAAAAATTATCGTTTTGATAAACATGATTTAAAGTAAAAATGCCAGTAAATCCAAAAATTAAAGCAAAAAATATTCGACGAATTTTACCATTATCTACACTTTTTAAAACTTCTGCTATAATTAATGAAAATACTATAAAAATAAGGATTGCTAATAACTGTTTATAAGGAAGTAAATAACTGTATCGTGTACCCATATTCTTTGCTTCACTAGCTAAGAATATATCTGAAAATGAAAATGGATAATTACGATATTTAAACATAAAGAAGTTGACGATTGCAATTGTAAGGGGAATAATGCTACCTAAAATCATCGCCCAACCGACATTATCCAATAAAGTCCATGCTATTAGAAAAAGAAGCCATACGGGTAACCAATTAAAAAACAATAATTCAGTATTACTAATAACATCTTGAGTCATTAGTAAATTAAAACGGCTAGTACCGATCATTATTCCAATAATTGTGATAAATAAAGCAGCAAATCCTAAAATTACAATATCCCGTAAATTAACTAATAAAGATTTTACCTGGTAGTTAGCATAACTATGATACAATCTATCACCTGAATAAATCATTGATTTACGTTTATTAAGTAATTTTCGACCGTAAGCTCGATAAAAATGCGGTGAGATAATCACATATAAATGAGTGGATATTTCCGCTAAAGTTAGATTCAATGAATTAATTTTGTCAATTGGTTTGCCATCAAGATCGATTGGTAATCCACTGACTTTAATTTGAGGACCAACCAATATAGCCATTAATTTCTCTGGAATTCTCCCTATCACTATTTCTGGCTTAAAAAAAGAAAAGACACTAGAATAGTGCGGTCTCATTTTCTTCCATGTCTTAACTGACAAGGGCTTTTTTAGAATCAAATCCCAAACTTTTTCTTGATACATTGGCTCAGTATAATATTTAACTAAAAGTAACAGACGCCACCAAAGTATTGGTATTAAAATCCAAAAACGCCAAGGACGGCGTCGTAAATAGAAACCCAATATAGCCATGAAAGCATTACTTTTTTTTAACCAGGTTTCAAGATCAATCAATAAATTTACCTCTCTTTTTAAAATTAACCTAAAAAATTATATGCATTTAATTAAAATTTGCAATAATTTTTGAAACTTGTTCTATTGCATCTTGAATTTTAGAAGAAGCTTTACCTCCAGCAACTGCTAATAAAATATTACCTCCGCCGTGACCATCAAAAATTTGAGCAAATTTATTAATTAATTCTTTTGCATTAAATGTCTTAGTCGCTTTATCTTTAGCAAAAGCAACTAAAAAAGCAGCCTTACCGTTTTTATTGCTAGCTAAAATTAAAAGGTCGGAAATTTTTTGATTACGCCATTGATCAGAAACTTCACGTAACTCTTTTGCACTTAAACCGGGCAAAATACCTGCAATATAAGAAATATTTCCAACTTTTTTAACATTCTTAAAGAGACTTTGTGCTTCTTTAATAGCTAATTGTTCTTCAATGCTCGCTAATTCTTTTTCTGTTTTTTTAAGACGCTGACTTAAATTTTGAACTTTTTCTATACCATCTGCTACTTTTGAAACACCAATTTCTTTAAGCAAATGATGAACTTGCTCATCTTGAGTAAGTAAGTTTTCATAAAGACAATCACCTGTTAAAGCAACAATTCTTCTAACACCGGATCCAATTCCACTTGATTCAATAATTTTAAACATTCCTATTTCCGATGTATGGTCAACATGATCTCCACCACAAAGTTGAGTAGAATAATTGCCAATCTTTACGACTCGCACAATATCACCGTACTTTTCTGAAAAAAGTGCAACAGCGCCTTGATCAATCGCTTTTTGATAAGACATTTCTTCTTTAGTGACAGGTAAATTAGCAAAAATTTTTTTGTTAACAATTTTTTCAACTTGAATTAATTGCTCATCATTAAGTTTATTGTCACTGGTAAAATCAAATCTAAGATAATCCGGTGCAACTAAAGAACCAGCTTGATGGCTACTCTTTCCTAAAACATCCCTCAAAGCCTCGTCCAATAAATGAGTTGCGGTATGATTACGTTTGATTCTTTCATTACGAACTGCATCAACTTTTAAATGGTAACTTTCACCAACTGTAATAGTTTCAAATACTTTTAAAAAATGCATATTTTGGTCATTTGGGGCATGTTTTGTATCTGTGACTTTAGCAATGAGTTTTTGATTTTGATCATAAATCCAACCAGTATCACCAACTTGTCCTCCACGCTCACCATAAAAAGGCGTTTTATCAAAAATAGCAATTGCTGAACCATCTTTAACAAAATTTGTTTCTTCATTATTGCTTAATAAAAGCTCTAACTTACAGCTAGCAACATCTAATTGAGTATAACCTAAATAAACACTTGGTTTTTGGTAATCTAAAAGATTTTTATTTTGACTACCCATAGATACCTGAGTTCCCCGTGCTTTACGAGCTCGCAATTTTTGTTTAGCCATTTCTTGTTTATAACCATTTTGGTCAATTTTAATACCTTGTTCTCCAGCATACTCTGCTGTCAATTCAACAGGAAAGCCATAAGTATCAAACAATTTGAAAACATCTACACCTGAAATAATTTTTTTATTTTGAACCTTTGAAGAAGAAATAACCGAATTTAAAAGTTTTAAACCTTCATTTAAAGTTGCCGAAAATTTTACTTCTTCTTGATTAACAACAGTTTGAATTTTAGACTGATTCTGACTTAATTCAGGATAGTAGTCCTTCATATTACTTGCAACTATTGGTACTAAATTTGCTAAAAAGTGTGTTTTAATTCCTAATCGATGACCGTTTAGTACTGCTCGGCGTAATAAACGTCTTAAAACATACCCTCTTCCTGAATTCGAGGGTTTAGCTCCATCGCTAATTGCGAAAGTTAATGTACGAACATGATCAGCAATAATTTTAAAAGCACTATCACTTTGTTTTGAATCACCATATTTTTTTACAGTATAATTTTCAATTTGATGAATAATGGGCAAAAATAAATCAGTTTCGTAATTGGTTGGAGCATTTTGAAATACAGAAACTACTCGTTCTAATCCCATACCAGTATCAATATTTTTATGCGGTTGTTCAATATAAGATCCATCTGGTAAATGATTAAATTCAGAAAAAACGATATTCCATATTTCTAAATATCGAGCATTTTCACCGCCTGGATAATTTTCAGGATCATTTTCGCTTACATCATTAAATTCTTGACCTCGATCATAAAAAATTTCAGTATCTGGACCAGAAGGTCCTCCACCAATATCCCAAAAATTATCATCATTTAAATAAATGTGATCAACCTTTACTCCATTTTTTTCCCACAAGCTACGAGTATCATGATCTTTTGGATAAACCGTAACGTATAGTTTTTGAGGATCAAATGCAAACCATTGTTGACTAGTCAAGAGTTCCCAAGCCCAAGCAATTGCTTCTTTTTTGAAATAGTCACCAACCGAAAAGTTTCCTAACATTTCAAAAAAAGTTAAGTGTCGGGCAGTTTTACCAACATTTTCAATGTCATTTGTTCGTATACTTTTTTGTGAACTAGCCATTCGAGGGTTTAGGGGAACAATACTACCATCAAAATATTTCTTCATTGTAGCCACCCCAGAGTTAATCCAAAGTAAAGAAGGATCATCTTTAGGAATCAAAGAAGAACTAGGTTCAATTTCATGTCCTTTAGACTTAAAAAAATCTAAGAACATTCTTCGGACTTGTGTACTTGTCAAATTTTTCAAAATTTACCTCTTACCTAATCAATTTTTATTCTAATGACTGGACGATATTCCATCTGCCATTGAGAAATGGGTTTTTTAAAATAATCAAAATCAGGAATAAAACCGCTATCAAAAAAACTTGCATATTTTAAATATTTAATCAAAATGCCTTCAGGAAGCACTGGACCCTCTAAATATCGAAATGGATTATCAGTAATCAAATAGCGATTATCATTTTTTTCAATTTTTAAACCAAAACGGTTAGGTAGATAAAACAAACGGTCAATATCATGAGGATTTAAACTATCACCCCAAGGAAAGAAGCTTGCTTCAGAACTACCTTTTAAATAATAATATTCATCTGCACTAATAAAATTTACACCCTTTTTAGAAAATTTTTCCATTAGTTGACCTGGTAAAGTTAAGCTTTTTTGCAAAACCATAGCCTCTTTTTCTAATGTATTTTCCATTAACATAAAGTGGTTAGTAGATTTATGAGTTTTAAATAATATATTTAACTCTTGTCCATTTTTATCCAAATATTTTTTGGGTATAATTTGACGTCCATCATATAAATTATAATAACCTACAGGTATTCCTTCAATTGGAATTGCTTTTACAGATACTAAAAATGGATCAATTCTTTTTTTAATTTGATTATTAATCGTATAATCTTTAGCATACTTAAAAAATTTATTAGCTTCTGGCAAGTCTTTTCTTCCATTATGGTTAAAAAGTAGCTGGTTCATTTTGACAAAATATTCCCAATTATATGAAGTTTGGAAATGTTCTTTACCAGGAATAAAAATATAGCGCAACCCATCAATAACAACTTGCCAAATTTGATGTAATTCATTTTTAAAGCGATGTTCTACTACTTCTAAATTTTGAACTTCGCTTAAGGGACTTACAAAATAGCGAAGAATTTGCTGCAGAACTTTTTTTTGTTGATTCAAAGCAAGGCTATTCCAGCCATTTGCATTCAGTAGATCCCTTTCTTTTGTCATTTCCTCAGCTTCCTATGAATTTGTCTTTTTTTAAAAGATTTGATGCGATGTTTATACCCAGGTTTTATTTTCTTCATCCGTCTAGGGATAACCACCGTACTTTGTTGTTTTGAATAATAATTTTTTTGACGTTCTTGTCGCTTTTTACGTAATGCAATTTTTTGAAATTGCCCATGAGATAAACGTACTTCCTGAAATTTAATTCCTTTTTCTTGTAATTTTTGAACTTTTTGATCATGTCGACTAATTACAGTAACTGCCAAACCTTTTTTCCCCATTCTAGCAGTTCGACCAACTCGATGAACGAAGTATTCTAAATTATTTGGAATATCATCATTAATTACTAAAGAAATTCCTGGAATATCAATACCTCTTGCAGCCAAATCAGTAGTAACGACAAAATTGAAGTCTAAGTTAAGTATTCGTTTCATAACTTGATGACGCCTACGACTTGGAAGATCTCCATGCATTTGAGCAACCTTTAAGCCTTTATCATGTAAAAAATGATAAATTTCTTCTACACGTGTTTTAGTGTTAGCAAAAATAAAAACCAAATACTCCGGTTGTCGGGTAATTAAACGGTAAATTAACTCTTCATGACTTAAATTATGTGGATCAATCAAGTAATTAATTACATTTTTATTAATTACTTGATGTGAATTAGTTTGCTTAATAGTTATTGAACTATGTAAATATTTTTTAATTAATGTTTGTAACTGTTGATTTATTGTCGCCGAAAAAAACATAAATTGAGAATGTACTGGCATGCTTTCCAAAATAAGCTGTAAATCTGGAGCATTACCCAAATCTAAAGTCATATCTGCTTCATCAATAACTAAAGTTACAAAATCAGCCATGTTTGCTTTAATTTCTGAAAGAAGGCTAACAATTCTTCCCGGAGTCCCTATTATTATTTGTGGCTGATTATGACAAACTTTCTTTTGTAATTCTTTTATATCTTTACCGCCAATTAAAAGCTGAATCTTGAAAGATTCTGATAAAAAGTTATTAATTTCTTGCGACATCTGATAGAGTTGTTCAGCTAATTCCCGACTAGGTAAAACAATTATTGCCTGAATTTTTTTTTTATTTAAATTTAAATTATTAAAAATAGGCAATAAAAAGGCGTGGCTTTTCCCACTACCTGTCTCAGATACACCAATTACATTTTCTTTTTTTAAAGCGCTTGAAAAAATTTTTTCTTGAACTTTAGTTGGCTTTTTAAAACCTAATTTAGTAATTACAGTTAATAATTCAGGCTTAAATTTAAAATTAGCAAATGAATTTTTATTATTTATAATTTTCTACCGCTCTTTCCAATTCTTTATAAATTTTTTCTAATTCACGTTCATCTTCTGCATCAGCACCTGAAGCCAAATTATGGCCACCACCATGATGTTCTTTAGCAATTTCATTGATTGGAACTTCCTTAGACCTTAGATGTACTCTAAAACTTAAATCACGTTTTTGTACAAAAATGACCCATGCTTTAACACTATTCAAAAGTCCTGGAACTCCAACAATTGTATGAGCTTGATCCATATTTAAACCAAATTCTCTTAATGTGTCTAAGTAAATGATCGCCATTGCTGCACCACTTTTACTAATAGTAAGATGATCTAAAACATATCCTTGTAAACGTCCCTGAGCTAAAGTAATTTCACTTAATCGTTCTGAAATTTTATTGGCATTAAAATTATATGTTAATAAATCAGCAGCTACTTTAAAAGTGTTAGCGGAAGTATTTGAATAAAGAAAACGACCTGTATCTCCAACTAAACCAATATATAAATAACGAGCAGCAGCATCATTAATCTTTAACTGTCCATTTGATTGTTTGACTAAATCCCATAAAACTTCACAGGTACTTGAAGATTCTGGAAAAACAAAATTTAAAAATCCATAATGATCATCATCAGGGTGATGATCAATTTTAATTAAACTATGACCTGAATTATAGCGTTGATCATCAATTCTGGGCGTATTTGCTGTATCCGTAACAATAACTAATGCATCTTTAAAATCCTCATCAGTTAATTGATCCATTGTACCTATCCAATTCAAAGAACCATTGTTTTTTCCACCAACTTTAATTACCTTTGTTGGAAAAGAAGCATGTAAAATACTTGCTAATCCAAGCTGCGATCCCAGAGCATCAGGATCTGGTGATTGATGACGTAAAACAACGATTTTGTAATGTGCTTTAATTTCTTTAATAATTTGTTCTACTTGATCATTCATTACTAAACCTTCTTTTCTATTTTATTATCCACGGAAAACCCAAAAATGATGATCTTTAGCTAATAAATTATCTGCTGCTTTCGGTCCCATTGAACCAGCAGGATAAAAGAAATCAGTTGGTATTTGCTGTTTATTCCAACAATTAATCACTTGATCAGTAATCCTCCAAGAAGCACATAATTGATTCCATTGAACAAAATTAGTCTTATCTCCGTTCAAAACATCATGAAAAAGACGTTGATAAGCTTCTGGCATTTTTTGACGTTCAGTATCATTAAATTCTCGAGTTAAAGAAAATTTTTGTAAATCTTGACGATCACCAATCGCTTTGGATTGATAATTTAACTTAAAGCCTGATATAGGATCAACTAAAATTGTCAAAACATTAGGAATCTCCGATATTGTTTTGCTTTGATAAATATTGTTTGTAGATTCCTTAAAAACTACATCAATCCTTGTTACTTTTTGCTTAAGACGTTTCCCAGTACGAAAATATATTGGAATTCCCTTTAACGGACCTGTGTATGGATTCAATTTACCAGCTACATAAGTTTCAATTTGAGAATCAGCGGCTACTCCTTCTTCTTCTCGATACCCTTTAAAACCGGAACCAACTGTATATTGACCTCGAACAAAATTTTTAGAAATATTTTTATAATCTAATTCTTGAATATTTGATAAAGCTTGAGCTTTACTTTTAACTAAATCAGTTGTTTGCAAACTTGCAGGTTCATCCATAGTCAAAAGTGAAATTAACTGAGCAATATGATTTTGAAACATATCTCGCAAAGCACCGGCTTCTTCATAATACCCTGCGCGTTGTTCGACACCTACTCTTTCTGCTAGAGTGATCTGAAAATTACTAATAAATTTTTGATTCCAAATATCTTTAATTAAAGGGTTACTAAAACGCAAAGGCAATATATTTTGAACAATCTCTTTTCCTAAGTAATGATCAATTCGATAAATATCATTTTCAGAAAATGCCTTTTGTATTGATCGATTTAATTCCTGAGCGCTAGATAAACTATGACCAAAAGGTTTCTCGATTACTAAACGATTTGGGTGATTAGTATCTAAAAAATTAGATTTTGCTAAATTTTCAGCTATAGTACCGAAGAAATTAGGTGACATTGCCAAATAATAAATCCAAGCTCCAGTAATTTGCCATTTATCTGCAATAGATTGTGATCGCTTCTTTAAAATTTGAAAATGATTAAGATCTGTCACATCATTTGCTTGATAAAAAAAATGCTTAATAAATTTACGCCTTACATCATCGCTTGCTTCGCCAACATTTTTAATTGCCAAATATACAATATTTTGGTAATAATCATCTGGCCATTCACGACGAGAAGTTCCGATTACAGCAAAGTTTGTTTTTAATGATCCACTTAAAAATAATCGAAATAAAGCAGGATATAATTTTCTCTTAGCTAAATCGCCGGAACCACCAAAAATAATAAATAAAGCATTATTTTCTTTTTCCAAAATTGGATCTCATTTCTGATAACTATTTTTCTTGATTTTGTTGATCTGTTTTAGGAGTATCTTCATTTTTATCGGCGTTAGACGAAGTAGATATTGATGCTTCTTCTTTACTTTTTTGAGACTCTGAAGAATTATTCTTTACCTCTGGAGTTTCAGCTGTATCCGTATCATCTTTAGTATTTAAATGTTCAGAACTAACATTTTTATTTTCGCTAACAATTTGCAAAATTGCTCCCAATTCAAAAGTAAGTAAAATTCCATTAGCATCTAAAACAAAAGTTCTCTTTTCTTGATTCACAGAATCGACTTTACCGTGTAACCCACTTCTAATAATCACAGAGTCACCTTTTTTAACTTTTGAAAGCTTTTCCTGTTGAGCTGCCATTCTTTTCTTTTGCGGTCGAATGCTAAAAAAATACATTGCGCCAAAAAAAATAACAAACAAAAGTATCATCTGGACCATATTAGCTCCTGCATTACCTTGTTGAGCCATTAAATTTACAATCAATTATAAACCTCATTTCTCTTTCTATATTTAAAAATTTTTAGCGTTCTTTTTATTAAAGCCATATTTTTCAAAGAACTCTTCTCTAAATTCTAACAGATTATTATCGAAAATAGCTTGTCTAATCTGTTGCATTACGTGAGTTAAAAAATACAAATTATGATAACTAATTAATCTAATTCCTAAAATTTCATGATTACTAAATAAACTTCGTAAATATGCTCTTGAATAATTTTGACAAGTATCGCACTTACACTCTGGATCTAAAGACGTAAAATCTTCTTTGTACTGGGCATTCTTTATAACAATACGTCCCTGGTGAGTCATTGCTGTTCCATTTCGAGCAATTCGAGTTGGTAGAACACAATCAAAAATATCAACACCTCGAATAACACCGTCAATTAAAGAGTCAGCTGTTCCAACTCCCATTAAATAACGTGGCTTATTTTCTGGTAATAATGGTGTAGTATAATCTAAAACATTATTCATTTCTACCTTTGGCTCACCAACAGATAAACCACCAATGGAATAACCTGCAAAATCTAATGAAACTAAATCTTTAGCACTCTGAATCCTTAAATCACGATAACCCCCGCCTTGAACAATTCCAAATAATCCTTGATCGGGTTTTCCAGTCTTTAGATGTTGATTTAATCCCCTTTCAGCCCAACGACTTGTACGTTCAATCGCTAATTTCATTTGATCATGACTGCTATAAAAAGGTTCAAGCACATCTAAACTCATCATAATATCTGAATCTAAATCATTTTGTATTTGAATTGAAACTTCAGGAGACATGAACATTTGATCACCATTAAGGTGATTATGAAATTTAATTCCTTTTTCAGTAAAATTACGCAAATCAGCTAAAGAAAAAGCTTGGAAGCCACCAGAATCAGTTAGTATTGGTTGGTCCCAATTCATGAAAGAGTGTAAACCACCAGCATGCTTAACTATTTGTTCACCCGGCCTTACCCACATATGATAGGTGTTGACTAAAATAATACCCGCCCCAAGCGATTTAAGATCTTGATTCGACATTGATTTAACGGTAGCCTGAGTTCCTACTGGCATAAACATAGGAGTTTGATATGTTCCTCTTGTTGTTTCGATTGTACCTGCTCGAGCTAAAGTACGGTCATCTTTTTTTTCTAAATGATATTTAATTGGCCAATTCATCTTTATTTACCCGTCTATTCAATAAACATAGCATCGCCAAAACTAAAAAAACGATATTTTTGTTCTATTGCATGTTGATAAGCATTTAAAATTTGTTCTCGGGATGCAAATGAAGAAACTAACATCACTAAAGTAGATTTGGGTAAATGAAAATTAGTAATCAAAGCATCCACTGCTTGCCAGTGAAAACCGGGATAAATAAAAATATCAGTATACCCACTTGTTGGTATAATTTTTCCATGATTATTATGTGCAATAGTTTCTAATGTTCTTACCACGGTAGTTCCATTTGCAATAATACGATGGCCTTGAGCTTTAGTTTCATTAATTAATTTCGCAGTTTTTTCATCTAAAATATAATATTCACTATGCATATGGTGTTCTTTAACATTATCTGTGTTTACAGGGCGAAAAGTTCCCAAACCAACATGTAAAGTTAAATAGGCTAAATTAACTCCTTTTTCCTGAACCTGCTTTAGTAAATCTTTAGTCCAATGTAATCCAGCAGTCGGAGCAGCAGCGGAACCCCAATTTTTTGCATAAACGGTCTGGTAACGATCTTTGTTTGTTAATTTTTCCTTAATATAAGGTGGTAACGGCATTTCTCCCAATTGATTTAAAATTTCTAAAAAAATGCCTTTATAAGAAAATATTATTAAAAATTCACCTTCACCAAGTCCTTGAATAACTTGTGCTTTTAATCGACCATCTCCAAAAGAAATTTCAGTTCCTTCATGTAAATGACGAGCTGGTTTAGCTAAAACTTTCCATTGATCCCCTTTCACATTTTTTAAAAGTAAAAGTTCAATATGACCATGTGTATCTATTTTTTCACCAATTAAACGAGCTGGCATAACTTTCGAATCATTCAAAACAATAGTATCACCGGGATTAAGGTAATTCATAATATGATAAAAATGATCATCTTTTAATTGCCCATTTTTTCGATTTAAAACTAGTAATCGAGAATCTGAACGCTTTTCAATTGGAGTTTGTGCAATCAACTCTTTTGGTAAATGGTAATCATAACTATTAGTTGATAATAAATTAACTTCACTATTCAAAATTTTCTTCTTTCTTAACTTTTTTTAAATGATCACGACCACGCTGAGTAATAACTCGACCTGAAGGTGTCCTAGAAATGAACCCTATTTGTAACAAATAGGGTTCATAAATTTCTTCAATGGTCTCACTCTTTTCCCCTAAATTAGCCGCAATAGTTCTAATACCCACTGCTCTTCCTTGATAAAGATCAACCATTAATTCTAGAATTTTGCGATCTAAAGCATCTAAGCCACATGAATCAACTTGTAATTTTTTGAGAGCTTTATCCGCAATGCTTTGATTAATTTGAGGTATATTTTCCACTTGAGCAAAATCACGAATTCGACGTAAAAGTCGATTTGCAATTCTTGGTGTACCTCTTGAACGCAAAGCAATTTCATGAGCCCCAGCCTCCGAAATATTATATGAAAGAATACGCGCAGAACGTTGAATAATTTCTTGCAATTCATTTGTTTGATAAAAATCTAAATGTTCAGAAATTCCAAAACGATCACGTAAAGGTGGGGTAAGCATACCAGCTCTGGTTGTCGCTCCAACCAACGTAAAGGGAGGTACATCTAAATGGACCATACGCGTCCCTTCCTGCCCATTCAAGTTAATATCTAAATAATAATCCTCCATAACACTATATAAAACTTCTTCAACCGCTCGAGGAATACGATGAATTTCATCAATAAATAAAACATCTCCTGGTTCTAGAGAAGAGATTATTGAAACTAAATCACCAGCTTTTTCAATTGCCGGACCACTTGTTGATTTAATATTAGCTTGTAATTCATGAGCAATGATATTGGCTAAAGTTGTCTTACCTAAACCGGGAGGACCATAAAAGAGAACATGATCCATGGCTTCTTGACGCATTTTAGCAGCTTTGATATAAACTTTTAATTCAGATTTTACTTTAGTTTGACCAATATAAGCTGCCAAAGTTTGTGGCCGAATTGAATCATTTACAACTTCTTCAGAAGCGTCAACTATCGAACTATTTAATATATCTTTTTGATCTTGATCCATCTTACCTTTCCGTTAAAATGTTTAAACCCTTTTTTAAGTATTCTTGCGTACTTAATTCTCTTTGTTCTTTAAACAATAACTTAACAACTTTGTTTACTTCTTTTTCAGTATAACCTAAAGCCATTAATGCATCTTTTGCATCACGTAAATTTTGGTTGATTTCTGGATCCAAAACCACTTGTGTTTGCAAGGAATTAACATTATCTAACTTACCCTTTAAATCTAAAATAATCTGTTGAGCTGTTCGTTTGCCTACTCCAGGAAAACGAGTAAGCATTTTTATATCATTATTTTCAACAGCCTCACTTAATTTTTTGGCATCTTTAGATGCAACAATTACATGAGCACTTTTAGGACCAATTCCTGAAACTTTTAAAAGCTTTTCAAAAAGTATAAGTTCATTAAAATCACTAAATCCATACAAAATCAACTCAGTATCACTGATTACTAAATGTGTATAAAAGCGTACTGTATCTCCAATTTTAAATTGGTATGGATTACCAACTTTTAAACGAAAACCAATTCCGTGAACTAAAAGAATTACTCCACTTGGTTCAATTTGATCAATTTGCCCATCTAAAAACGCAAACATTTGTTCTCCTCAATCATAACACTTTTTATTAAATCAAATGAAAACTAGCACCAGCAATAATAATAATAATACCTAAAATGATTCGATACCAACCAAATGCTTTAAAATCGTGCCTTTTTAAATAATTAAGTAAAAAAGCTACAGCAAACCATGCAACAATTAATGAGATACTAAACCCAACCAATAAAGTAACCCATTCTAAACTACTCATAATTGCTCCGCGAGCAAAAAATTTAACAAGCTTCAATAAAGTTACACCAAACATAGTTGGAATTGCCAAAAAGAATGAAAATTCTGTAGCAGCAAAACGACTCATTCCTAAAACTAATCCTCCCAAAATTGTTGCACCTGAACGTGAGGTACCAGGAACTAAACTTAACACTTGGAATAAACCAATAGCAAAAGCTAATTGATAATTCATTTGACTTAATTTACGACGCTTAATTTGACGCCCATGGTTCCAATTTTCAAAAATAATAAAAATAACCCCATAAATAATCAAAGTAGTAGCTACTACTCTCCAATTCATTAAATGTTCATCCATCCAATCATTCAGTAACAAGCCAAATACCACTGAAGGAATTATTCCTACAATTACATAAAACCATAATTGCCAAGTTTGACGTTTTTGAATTACGCTTTTTTTTGATGAAAAAGGATTTAATCGATGGAAATAAATAAAAATTATTGCAAAAATCGCTCCAAGTTGAATTACATAACTAAACATGGTCCAAAAATTAGCATCAAAAGGGACTGGTTTAACAAGTGGATTAACTTTTGTTGGAATTTTCATTAAATTTTCTGCTAAAACAATATGCCCAGTAGAACTAATTGGCAAAAATTCGGTAAATCCTTCGATTATACCGATTACTACTGCTTGTAAAATATGTAACATTTTTTTCCATCCTTATTTTATTTTTAAAACTTAATCTACACTTAAACCTAAATCATGTAAATGGGGATCTTGAGTTCGTTTAAACATCCGAGCTAAATCTCGATTTGAAATTTGTACTAATACCGGGCGCCCATGAGGACAGTTAAATGGATTTTTACAATTAGCCAAATTAGTAATTAATTTTTTTGCTTCAGCATCAGCTAAAAATTGGTGAGCCTTAATTGCCTGTTTGCAGCTAATCATTTTAGCAGTTTTTAAACGAAAATCGCTTAAGCTCAATTTGCGATCAGCTAAAACAAAATCAATCATTTCTTTTATAGTATCTTTAACTTGATCGGTTTTAATCCATGAAGGATAATGATCAATAATAAAACTACTACCACCAAAATCTGCTAACTCTAATCCTAATTGCTTCAATAATCCTAATTTTTCTTTAATTTCAATATAATCACTTTGTGAGTATTCCAAGACTAGTGGTACTAAAAGTGTTTGCTCATTGTGAGTTTCTTCACCTAACTTTTGTCGATAGTATTCAAAGTTAATTCTTTCCTGAGCAGCATGTTGATCAATTAAATAAAAACCATCACCAGTATTACCAATTAAATAAGTTCCTTGAACTTGACCAACATATTCAAGCTTAGGAAAGCGATTTTTAACAGACTGATTAACAAAAAGATTGTTTATTTCTTGCTTCTGTGTGGATGTTGATTCATTACTTTCAAACGATGGTAACTTTTTTTCTTGAGCATAAAATTGATCCCACTTCTGAATCTGAATCTGATTTTGAGGAGTTACTAATGGAATATCACCAAATTCAGTAAGTTCAGGTGTACTAACTTCAAACTTAACTTTAGGTTCAGAAGATTTCAAAGATTCTTCTTCAATTTTACTAATATGCGAAACTTTTTGCTGCGTAAAGTAATTAACAGTTTCATGACTTAATGATTCAAAATGCTGCTGCATTTCCACTGCCGGGTCAATTATGTCACTGTAATCTTTCTCTTGTGTTTTAACTTCAGGAATTAAATCAAGTTTAGCTAGACTGCTACTAACAGTTTTTTCGATTAAATTACCTAATTGATTTACTTTAGAAATTTTTAATTGTTGTTTAGCGGGATGAATATTTACATCAATTAATTGAGGATCTAGCTTGATTAAAATTATTGCAGTCGGAAATCGCTCAACCATTAACTTAGTTTGATAACCTTCTAATAAATAACGTGTTAATTCAAGGCTTTTAACAGCACGTCCATTTACACTAAAATTGATATTTCGCCGATTAGCTCGAGTATAGCTTGGCATAGAAATCAATCCATTAATCGAAAAATCATCATCTTTTCCCGAAATCTCTATTAGATTTCGAGAAACTTCAATTCCATAAATCCCTGCAACTGTTTGCCGAAAATTATTTTTTCCAGCCGTACGTAAAATTTCTTTACCATTTGCATACAGACTGAAGGAAATACTTGGTTGACTCATGGCAATTCGTTGAACAATTTCTGTAATATGACGTAATTCTGTGGAAATAGTTTTTAGATATTTTAAACGAACCGGAGTATTAAAAAAAAGATCACTAATTGTAACTGATGTCCCTTGATTTTTACTTATATCTTTTTCGACTGTAATCTGCCCACCAGCACCAGAAATTAGCTTACCTAAAGAACCTGCTGTTTGAGATTCTATCTTAAATTTTGATACCTCAGTAATACTAGCCAACGCCTCACCGCGAAAACCCATTGTACGCAATTTAAAAATGTCACTAGTACGTGATACCTTACTAGTAGAATGTGCTTTAATTGCTATTGCCATTTCATCAGATGGAATGCCAATACCATCGTCTATTACTTTAATTTCTTCAATACCAGCATGTTTAACATAAATACGGATATCATGTGCTTGCGCATCTATCGCATTTTCAATCAATTCTTTTACTACTGAAGCCGGACGTTCTATAACTTCTCCAGCAGCAATTACATTAATCATCTTATCAGATAAAATGTGAATTTTATTCATCATTTAATTGATTTACCTCTTTTTGCAAATTAGCAATCATATTTAAAGCTTCTAATGGAGTTAAAGAATTAAGGTCAATTTTCTGTATATTCTGGGCTAATTCCTTCAAGGAGATTAATTCTTCGGAATTATTTTGATCTTCCGAATGAAATAAATTTTCCTGACTATAATTTAAATTTGCCATTGAATTAACCGCAACTGCTTTCTCAAATTCCTTTAAATAATGAAAAGCATCTTTAATCACCTTAGAAGGTAATCCAGCTAGTTGAGCCACATGAACTCCATATGAACGGTCAGAAGGACCATCCATCATTTGATGAATAAAGATCAACTTCCCTTTTTTTAAAACTGCACCAACATGTTTATTATTTAAATTTTTCATTTGAGAGGCTAATTGAGTCAATTCATGGTAGTGAGTAGAAAAAAGAGTCTTAGCATGTACTTGTTCGCTAATATACTTAATAATTGACATTGCAATGGCCATCCCGTCATATGTAGCAGTTCCTCTACCAATTTCATCCATTAAAATCAAACTATTTTTAGTGGATTCTTGTAACGCTCGGTTAGCTTCCTTCATTTCTATCATAAATGTACTTTCACCAGTAAGTAAATTATCACTAGCACCAATTCTAGTAAAAATTTGATCAAAAAGTGGTAGTTTAGCTTTTTTCGCTGGCACAAAACTACCGATTTGGGTCATAATAACAATTAATGCTAATTGCCTTAAATAAGTACTTTTACCAGACATATTAGGACCTGTAATAATCGTAATTTCATTATCAGGAGGCATAATAACATCATTTGGTACAAACTCTGACAATTTATTGGATTGTTCCACCACTGGATGACGTGATTGAATTAAATCAATATCACGATCATTAGTGAGCTCTGGACAAACATAATTATTTTTTTCAGCATCTTCAGCCAAATTATTCAAAACGTCAAGTTTTGCAACTTGACCAGCTAATTTCTGAATTTCAAAAAGATGTTCCTTAACTTGATCACGTATATTATTAAAAATTTCGTATTCTAATTTTGCTGAATTATCACGGGCATTTAAAATTAAATTTTCTTGTTCCTTTAACTCTGGTGTAATATAACGCTCAGCGTTAGCTAAAGTTTGTTTACGCTGATAATTATTTGGAACCTTATTTTGATTCACTTTAGAAACTTCAATATAATATCCAAAAACGCGATTATAGCCCACTTTCAGATTATTAATTCCTGTACGTTTTTTTTCTTGCGCTTCCATTCGCGCAATCCATTGTCTTCCACCATTGAGACTTTCTCGATATTTGTCTAATTGGTCATTATAATTATCACAAATAATATCTCCTTCAGTAATTAAAATTGGTGCATTTTCTTTAATAGCATTATTGATAGTTTGAGATATTTCATTTAAAGGATTCAACTCTTGTCCGTAAACTTGTAATTCTGATGACTTTGCTAATTTTAAAGTCTTTTTTATCACTGGAACTTCTTGTAAGGCTTTTTTAAGCATAGTCATTTCACGCGCATTAATATTACCAAAAGCAATTTTAGAACTTAGGTGTTCTAAATCATAAACTTTTTTTAAAGAGTTTTTTAAATCATGACGTACTACATATTCTTCTAAAAGAGCTGCTACTAATTTTTGTCGATAAATAATTTCTTCTTGATCCATTAACGGACGTTCGATCCAATTTCGAAGCATCCGAGAACCCATTGTAGTTGAAGTATGATCCAAAGCCCAAAATAAAGAGCCATATTTCTTTCCTTCACGCAAAGAATGAGTTAACTCCAAATTTTGTTTAGATGAGTAATCTATGAGTAAAAATTCCTGAGGCTTATAATATTGTGGATCACTTAAGTTAGAAAGCGAACGCATTTGCGTGGATTTAATATAATTCATTAACAAATCTAATGAAGCCGCTGCCACATTTTTATTAGAATTATAATCTGAAATTGGTGAAATGGTAATTTGATATTGCTGTAGTTGCTTTTCTAATCTAGAAAAATCACTTTGATTAACAACAACTTCTTTTGAATTTAATCCTAAAATTTCAAAAATTGCAGCATTTAGATTAGTAAATTGTGCATATTTAACCTCTCCTGTTGCTAAATCGGCGTAAGCTAATCCGCATTCAGGGTGTCCAATTATTAAAGCAGACAAATAATTATTTTCACTTAAATCTTCTTCATTAGAAAAAGTCCCCGGAGTAACAACTCGTGTAACTTGCCGTTTAACTGTTGGTCCTGTGGATAATTTCGGATCTTCCATTTGATCACAAATAGCAACTTTATAACCCATCTCAGTTAATTGAGCTAAATACTTATCAATTGCGTGATGTGGAACTCCACACATTGGAATTTGATCATCGGCACTTTTAGAACGCGAAGTTAAAGTTAATTCTAAAATTTGGGATCCTTTGACGGCATCATCATAAAACATCTCATAAAAATCTCCAACTCGAAAAAATAAAAATTCATTCGAATACTTTTTCTTCATTTCTCGATATTGTCTCATCATGGGACTATCTGAGACTTTTTGCGGCATTATCATTCCTCGAATCTAAATACTAATTAAGCTACATTATAACCGAAAAAATAACTTAGATTTAGTTTATTCCAGTTCATTCCGACAAAAAAATGTCATTTAAAACTTAAAAACTATTTCTAAGTTATTTTTTCATATTAAAAAACAAACTAACTGCAACTAGTTAGTTTGTTTCTTATTAAAGATTAATATACTTCTTCACCAGCTGAATATTATCTTCATTAGTAACACTTTCAGTAACAGCTTTTTCAGCTAATTCTTTAACTTTAGTTGAATCAATTTTCTTCATCAATGAACGAATCTTTAAAATTGAAGTTGCAGACATTGAATATTCATCCAAACCTAATCCAATTAAAATACAATCCATAATTGGGTCACCTGCTGCTTCACCACACATACCAACCCATTTTCCTTCATTATGAGCTGAATCAATAATATTTTTAACTAAACGTAAAATTGCTGGATTATATGGTTGATATAAATACGAAACCCGATCATTTCCTCGATCAGCTGCCATTGAATATTGAATCAAATCATTAGTCCCGATACTGAAGAAATCAGCAACTTTTGCAAATTTATCAGCTAAAACTGCTGCCGCAGGAATTTCCATCATCATACCTACTTCAATTTCATCGCTAACAGGAGTTCCAGCAGCTTTTAATTTATCATATTCGTCTTGATAAATAGCTTTTGCCTTCTTAAACTCATTGACCGTGGCAATCATTGGAAACATAATCCCTAATTTGCCATAATGCGATGCGCGAATTAAAGCTCGCAACTGAGTTCGAAAAATATCTTCACGGTCTAAGCTAATTCTAATTGCTCGATAACCTAAAAATGGGTTTTGTTCTTCTGGTAATGGTAAGTATGGTAAATGTTTATCTCCACCTATATCCATTGTCCTTACAACGACTTGCTTACCATCCATTGATTCTAAAACTTCACGATAGGCTTTAAATTGGTCTTCTTCAGTCGGTAATTCAGCAGAATCCATATATAAAAATTCAGTTCGATATAAACCAATTGCTTCTGCACCATTTTCTTTAACACCTGTTAAATCCTTAGGTGTTCCAATATTAGCTGCTAGAATAAAATGTTTACCATCAGCCGTTATTGTAGATTCATTTTTTAATTTAGACCATTCATCTTTTTGAATAGCAAAATCTTTACCAGCTTGCTCAAATTCAGCAACTTCTTTAGAAGTAGGATCAATAACTACATCTCCAGTAATCCCATTAACCGCAATTTTAACATCACCTTTAGTTTGAGTGACTTTGGTTGCTGTATCAGTACCAACTACAGCTGGAATTTCCAAAGAACGAGCCATAATAGCTGAATGAGCCGTACGACCACCAACATCAGTTACAAATGCTTTGACATATTTACGATTAAGTTGAGCAGTATCACTAGGAGATAAGTCTTCAGCAACAATAACTACTTCTTCATTAATCATTGTTGGATCGGGTAAAGTTACTCCTAATAAATGACTCATTACTCGTTTAGTAACATCCCTAATATCAGCAGCCCGTTCCTTCATATAATCGTTATCTTTCATTGCTTCAAAGGTAGCAATGAAATTATTAGAAATATTAGAAAGAGCAGCTTCAGCATTTTCTTTTTGATCCTCAATTTCTTGCTTAATTGCTCCAATAAAGTCAGGATCATTTAAAATCATAATATGTGCTTCAAATACTTGAGCTTCATCGGATCCAAGTGTTTTTTCAGCATGATTTTTTATTTTTTCTAATTCATTTTGGGATTGCTTTAAAGCTTCATCAAGACGACTTTGTTCCTTTTTATAATCATCAACTGACTTTTTAGTAAAACTAAGATCTGGTTGTACAAGTAAGTATGCTTTGGCAACTGCTACGCCATCGCTAGCAGCAATCCCCTTAAGATGTTCACTCACTATTCTGATAATCCCTCTTTAGTCATAGTTTCAGTAATTGATTTCATTGCTTCGTCAGCATCATCACCTTCAGCAGAAATGGTAACATCAGCACCTTGGCCAACACCAAGTGACATTACACCCATAATTGATTTCAAATTAACTGATTTACCTTTATACTCTAATTTAATATCAGATTTAAAATTACTAGCAGTTTGAACTAAAATTGTTGCCGGACGTGCATGAATACCTGTTTCTGCAATAATATGAAAATCTTTCGATGCCATTTTTTATATACTCCTTTTAATTTACAAATTTACGTTTAGGGTTTAACCCCCTACAATGGAAAAGGTTACCATTTTTTTCCAAAATAAACAATAGTAAAAAGTTGACTTAAAAATGAAGAAGTCATGAATTAAACTCCTCAATCTTGCCCTAGATTGCCACTTTTAATTTTTAGGTACATAATGATAAATTATATTGCCTCCTTTTAAAGCCTTACCAACAATTTCACCATGATGAGGATTAGCTAACCAAGCCTGATGAAAAGGCAAAAATTGATCATGTTTAATTAAAATTTCTTTTTGCGGATCTGCTAATAATTCATTAATTAATTTTTGATAATCTTGCAAAAATTATGCCTCATTTCTAATTGGAATTAAACAAATTTAATAACCTTTTTTGATATAATACACAAATATTATATAATGGGAATCCTAAATGCTATAACAGTTTTTAAAATTAATTATCCAGTATTTAAAAGTTTTAGATAATTAATAATTTGTTAACTTTTTTTTGCTAAAAAGCCTATATTTTTCTTCAAAAAAAACTGTTTTTTTTTTAATATTAGTTATATACTAGTAATGTCAAGAAAGGTCAAACTTTTTTGATCTCTTATGAAAGGAGTCGCAATTGAATATGATTTGTCAAAATTGTAAGCAACGACCCGCGACAATTCATCTTTTTGCCAATGAAAATGGTCAAAAGAAAGAATTAGACCTTTGCCAAATTTGCTATCAACAACTTAAAGAACAGCAAATTCGAGATACGGCAAATAATAGAAGTTTTGATCCTAATAATATTTTAGAAAACTTTTTTAAAGAAGCTGCAACTAATTCTAATATGCAAGAACCCGGTGGAATGGAGAATAATACTACCGCTGCCCAAGGAACTAATACAAACACTAATAACAACCAGTTAAGCAGCTTTTTGGGAAAATTTGGTGTAGATTTAACTGAACAGGCTCGTAATGGCAAAATTGATCCTGTTATTGGTCGTGACCAGGAAATCTCTCGTGTCATTGAAATTTTGAACCGAAGAACGAAGAATAATCCTGTTTTAATTGGAGAAGCTGGTGTAGGAAAAACTGCTGTAGTTGAAGGATTAGCAGAAAGAATTGCTGAAGGTAAAGTACCACAAAAATTACAAAATCGACGTATTGTTCGTTTAGATGTAGTTTCTTTGGTACAAGGTACTGGCATTCGCGGCCAATTTGAACAACGAATGCAACAATTAATTGATGAACTTAACCGTAATCGTTCTATTATTTTATTCATTGATGAAATCCATGAAATCGTCGGAGCCGGAAATGCCGAAGGAGGAATGGATGCTGGCAATGTTTTAAAACCAGCTTTATCCAGAGGAGATTTACAGATTGTCGGTGCAACTACATCAAATGAATATAGAACAATTGAAAAAGATTCAGCTTTAGCTCGTCGATTACAAGCAGTTAAAGTAAATGAACCTAGCGTTGAAGAATCTATTAAGATCTTAAAGGGATTACAAAAAAGATACGAAGATTATCATCATGTTCATTATACTCCAGAAGCAATTAAAGCAGCAGTTACTTTATCGAACCGCTACATTCAGGATCGATTTTTGCCAGATAAAGCAATAGACTTAATGGATGAAAGTGGCTCTCAAAAAAATTTATTAATTGACGTTATCGATCCTCAAGTTATTGAAAATCAAATTAAAGAAGTAGAAGATAAAAAGAGTCAAGCTTTACATGAGGAAGATTATGAAAAAGCGGCTTATTATCGTGATCAAGAAAATAAACTTAAAAAATCCCAAAAATCTGATACTGATAAATTACAGCAACGGCCGGAAATAACTGAAAAAGATATTGAAAAAATTGTTGAGCGAATGACAAATATACCAGTAGGTGATCTTCAATCAAAAGAGCAACAACAACTAAAAGATCTAGCTTCTGATCTGAAAAAGAATGTAATTGGTCAGGATGAAGCCGTTGATAAGGTTGCTCGAGCTATTCGACGTAACCGTATTGGTTTTAATAAGAATGGACGTCCTATTGGCTCTTTCCTTTTTGTTGGACCAACTGGAGTTGGAAAAACTGAATTAGCTAGACAACTTGCCAAAGCATTATTTGGAACCACTGAATCAATGATTCGTTTTGATATGTCCGAATACATGGAAAAATTTTCAGTATCAAAATTAATTGGCTCCCCTCCAGGATATGTTGGATATGAAGAAGCTGGCCAATTAACTGAACAAGTACGGCGTAATCCGTATAGTTTAATTTTATTAGATGAAGTTGAAAAAGCCCATCCTGATGTTCTCAATATGTTCTTACAAATTCTAGACGATGGTAGATTAACTGATTCTCAAGGCCGAACTGTTAGTTTTAAGGATACAATCATTATTATGACTTCTAATGCAGGTCAAGGTATTGCTGAAGCAAGTGTCGGATTTGGAGCAACAAAATCTGGTACTACTCATTCAATTTTAGCTCAACTTTCTGATTACTTTAAACCAGAATTTTTAAATCGCTTTGATGACATCGTTGAATTCAAGAGTTTAAGTAAAAAAGATTTACTAAAAATTGTTGATTTAATGTTAGCTCAAACTAATGCTGAAATTAATACACATGGTATTTCAATTCATGTAACTGATCCGGCAAAAGAAAAAATTGTTGACCTTGGTTACAATCCAAAAATGGGAGCACGTCCTTTAAGACGGGTCATTCAAGAACAGATTGAAGATAAAGTCGCTGATTTCTATTTAGATCATCCTCAAAATACCGAAATTGAAGTAAGAGTAAATAACGGTAACATTGTAGTTAATACAATCAATAAAACTGAAAATAGCAAAAAAACAAAAAATTAGAAAATGTTGTTGGAGAACTCGATCATGAAACTAATAAATACAACCAATTCCTATTCTCAATTAGTGGAGAGCCAACTACTTAATACTGATGCTAAGTTAATTAAAGTTTATTCTTTAGGCCGTACAATGGTAGTTTATACAGAACGACCACAAATTATTGAAATAGTCTTAGAAAACAAAGATCGTAATGTTCAAGGGTCAGAAATTATGCAAGTTATTAATGAACTTTTGAATGAGAAATCACGAGAAAATTATACTATTGTAAAAAGCAAGGGATTGGTTGAAATATCAGCGCAGATTTAATTCTTCAACCGACTCTCTTTTTAAAAAATAAAAAAGATAAAAATCATAAAGATTTTTATCTTTTTTTATACTTAATTTAATAAAAATTATTATATCTAAAGCTTAATTAAAAATAATAATATTTATTGACTAAAGTTTTTTAATTAATTTAATTTTCGGATGTTTATCTTGATACCAACTTAAAGCAAAATTATTTTCAAATAGAAAAAGATAATCATTATGAATATCTTGAACTAACAGATTGCGGCTGGAAGAGTCATATTCTTCTACTTTAGATCCATCTAACCATCGAGCGATTCTTTTCCCCATAGGAATTAATTCTACTTCACTATTATATTCATTAATCATTCGAAAAGTAAAAACTTCAAATTGCAGTTGACCCACTGCTCCTAAAATATAATCACCGGTAGAAACTTCTTTAAATAATTGCACCGATCCTTCAGAAACTAATTGATTGACTCCTTTGTGATAAGATTTTTGTTTCATTACATTTTTAGCACGTACACGACAAAACAATTCAGGTGTAAATGTAGGTAATGGCGGATAGACTAGTTCTTTTTTGCCAGTATGAATTGTATCGCCAATTTGATAATTTCCGTTATCAAATAAGCCAATAATATCACCAGCAATTGCAGCTTCGACCTGCTCATTACTACCTGTTTGATTTATTGTTGATGAATTTAATTTTAAAAATTTACCACTACGTTCATTTTTAACTTCAATACCTTTTGTAAATTCACCTGAACAGATTCTAATAAATGCAATTCGATCGCGGTGATGTGGATTCATATTAGCCTGAATTTTAAAAACAAATGCTGAAAATTCAGAATCATTAGGATCTATATTTTGTTCAGCAAGATCTTGATGAGCTGACGGACTAGGAGCCAATTGTATAAATTCATCTAAAAATGTTTTTACACCAAAATTAGTCAAAGCTGACCCAAAAAAAATTGGAGTCTGTTTACCCACTGCTACTTTAGCAGAATCAAACTTATTACCAGCTTCTTTTAATAAACTTACATCAGCAAAAGCTTCTTGATAAATAGCTTCTTTAAAACGTGGATCATTTTTTGCTTTAGCTAAAGGTATCATTTCAATCTTGTTTTGCGGTAAATTTAATTCCAAACGATTTTTTGTAATATTATAAATTCCTCGAAAATTTTTACCCATACCAATAGGCCAATTCATTGGATAACCTTCAATCCCTAAGGTATTTTCAATTTCATCTACTAAGTCCATTGGTTCTCTACCTTCACGGTCAAGTTTATTTATGAAGGTAAATAAAGGAATACCTCGCTCTTTAGTTACTTTAAATAGTTTTTTAGTTTGTGCTTCAATTCCTTTAGCTGCATCAATTACCATAACGGCTGAATCAACTGCTGAAAGAGTTCGATAAGTATCCTCCGAAAAGTCTTCATGGCCAGGAGTATCCAATAAATTTATTTTACAACCACCATAATTAAATTCTAATACAGTACTTGTAACCGAAATCCCTCGCTTTTTTTCAATTTCCATCCAATCTGATTGAGCAAATTTTCCTGTTTTTTTCCCTTTAACTGTTCCAGCGGTCCTAATTACATTACCTGCTAATAAAAATTGTTCTGTAATCGTTGTTTTACCGGCATCAGGATGAGAAATTATCGCAAAAGTCCGTCTTTTCTTAACTTCATTATTTAAATTTTTTTTAATTTTCATATCTCTTTTCTATATTTATATTCTTATATTTCTTTTTTAAAAGGTGTTTTTTCAACTTGCAAATTAATTAAACGTGAACCATTAACCCATCCTGTAGTTATTTTTAAATTATCTTCGGTAACTGTTAAATGTTGAGCATTACGCGGAATACGCCCCAACTTTTTAATAATATAACCCGCAATAGTATCAACTTCATCATCAGAAAAGTTAACTTTAAAAAGTTCATTAAAATCATCTAATGGCATAATTCCTTTGACTAAATAATGGTTTTTG
The DNA here is from genome assembly GCA_945285405.1 of uncultured Lactobacillaceae bacterium. Lineage (GTDB taxonomy): Bacteria > Bacillota > Bacilli > Lactobacillales > Lactobacillaceae > Xylocopilactobacillus. Next base: position 98,043 of record CALYQJ010000002.1, read on the forward strand.
TCAATTTGTCGATAAACAGCATCGGCTGAATCAGTCTCGTCATTAATTTCTCCAACAATTTCTTCTACTAAGTCTTCAATTGTTAAAATACCAGTAACTCCACCATATTCATCTAACAAAATAGCCATTTGTTGCCGAGCCTCTCGTAAGTTATTTAAAAGTTTATCTGTTCTAATAGTTTCTGGTGCAAAATATGGCTTAATCATTAATTCAGCAATATTTAAATTATTAAAACCATTTTGAAATCCATAATCTAATAATGATCTCACGGTAATAATGCCGACAATATCATCCCGATTATTTTGATAAACTGGTACTCTCGAATAAATTTTATGAACAATTAAATCAACATTCTTCCTTGGTTCATCTAACAAATTTATCATAAAAGTATCTGTACGAGGAGTCATAATTTCTCGAGCCATTTTAGATTGAAGGCTAAAAACTCCTTCCATCATATTAAATTCATCAGAAGCCAAAGTGCCACTTTGACGACCACTTTCTATTAGATTTATCATTTCTTCACGAGTTAAAACTTCACTTTCTTTTTTATTATATTGTCCAGTAATTTTTAATAAGGCATTAGTTGTAGCAGATAGCAACCATACAAAAGGTCTAAAAATATGACCAACAAAAGAAATAGGCAATACAAATGCTCTAGCTACCCCTTCAGTATTTCGAACTGCTAATTGTTTTGGATACAACTCTCCAAAAACTAAACTAAAAAATGATAAAAGTAATGTAACAATTATGATAGAAGCTTCATGAGCCCAACTAACGTTACCAAAAATTACTTGAACATATTCTGCTAATCCAGTAGCTGCACTAGCTGAAGAAAGAAAACCAGCAAAAGTAATACCTACTTGAATAATTGCTAAAAAATCACTAGAATCATCAACAATTTTCAACAAAGCTTTTGTTTTCTTATCTTGAGGGCCTGAAGCTAGTTTAGCTTTATTAACTGATACTACTGCTAATTCTGCCGCCGAAAAGATTGCATTAATAATTGTTAAAACTAAAATTAAAATTAACTGTCCGATTATGGCTTCAGTAGAAGCTTTCATTTAAACTCCTTGATTATTTTTAAAAAGTGATAGTTGCCGAGAACCCTTTTTGAAATTGGTTTTTTTAAAGATATGGTAAACATAAGTAACTAAAGTTTTTAGAATTCCGTAAGTCGGAACAACTAAAACGGTACCCATAAAGCCAAATAAATTACTTGCAACATACAATAACAAGATAATAGTTAAAGGATGAATTTTTAGGTTACGAGCAATTAGATGAGGATAAACAAAATTTCCATCAATTTGAGAAACGATAATAACTACTAATATTACTGCTAATACTTCTTTAAAAGAAATGGTCATAGCAATAAGCAAAGCAGGAATAATTGCTAACATAGATCCAATATAAGGAACTAAAGTAAAAATCCCAGCAATAAATCCAAGTAAAAAAGTATAAGGCATTCTAATTATTGAATATCCAATAAAAATAGCAACACCAACAAACAATCCCTCCATCAATTGTCCATACAAATATAATTGAATTGTATTTCCCATTTTATAAAGTAAATCACTAATATATTTACGAATTGATTTAGGAAAAATACGAGTCACGCTACCAACAAACTTATTTCCATCAATTAAGAAGTAAACTAAAATTACAGGTATAGAAAAAATTGTAAACATTACCCCACCAATATTAGTAACTACTTGCACCCCACTAGTAGAAACAAAATTTACAACTCCATTAATCACTTTTCTTAAATCAAATTTATTAAAGCCGTCATATAAATGATACTTTTGCACAAATTCATTTTGTAGAAGTTGATGATACCCTTTTTGTGCTTCAACAATAAGTTTAGGTAAATGACTAAAAATTTGGGTAGCTTGCTCAACAACATTAGGGACAATTGCAATAATTAAAGATGCAATAACTCCAATCAAAAGTAATAATGAAAAAGTAATACTTAAAGATTTAGGTACGTGATTTTTAACTAACCATTTAACTACTGGATTTAGTAAAAAGCTTAAAAAGCCTGCAATTAAAATTGGAACAAAAATAATTGAAATAAACTTAATTATTGGTGAAAATATAAAGCTTATTTTCGTAAAAATAAATACGATACTTACTAAAATTAGTGTTTCTAAAGACCAAAATAATAATGGGGAATTTTTAATTTTTGTAAACATAGGGTTCCTTAAAGTATCTTATGAATTATAATTATAATACAATATTGACATGAAAGAGAATCAAATGAAAATCCGTTTATTTTTCAAAACTTTATTGATGCTAGTTATACCCTACTGTTGCGCAGTTTTATTATTCGCAGGAATTTTTTTGGCAATTACTTTACATCATAATTCATTGTGGCGACAAATTTTGGCTGCATTAGCATTCGGAATATTTATGTATTTCATAAGAATCCTAATGAAATACCCTATAAAAAATTTATATAAGATTTGGTGTCACAGTTTTTCACTTAAACCTCGAAAAATTACAACATTTGCTAAAGTTGGATTTTTAATTGTCGACATTATAATTAGCTATTTTGCTATTATTAATATTCAAAAAGTGATAAATTATAATACTATTGTAATTTACTTTAATGGTATTTGCTTTATCATATTATTTATCTCGCTTTTAATTGGAAATATAATTCCACCAAGTCTAGCAGTAATAGAAGATCACGGAAGTAATGATTAAAAATCAAATTAATAAAAATAATAAATTTAAAAGCACAACGATCAACCTTACTAAAATTTATCTAGAATAGTATGTAGACCAGTAATTTTTTTAATATTAATATTTTGTTTTAACATCAAACCATAATTTAAAAAAGTAATTTTTCTTTTACGGCTAATTACTACAAGATTATAACAAATTAACAGCTAGTGCTTAAAAATTATTTATCAAAAAAATGCTAATGGGAATCAAATTTAGATTAAATTCAATTCCATTAGCATTTATTACTTTAAAGAATACTTATTATAGCCTAATCTATAAAGGTTAAAAGTTATTAGACTCGGTAACGAGATTTTCCGTTTAAATAAGTCTCACTTAAAGTCATATCAGAATTTAAAACTAAAAAGTCAGCTGATTTATCAGGTGCAATTGATCCGCATTTATCTAAAATATTAGCACTTTTAGCAGGAACATATGAAGCCATCATAATCGCTTCTTCTGGAGTTGCAATATTCCAATCAACTAAATTTTTTACTGCAACATTAAGTTGTAAAATACTTCCAGCTAAGTTATTAGATCCCTTAAGTCTTGCCATTCCATCTTTCACATAAACGGGTAATTCACCTAACATATAATCCCCATCTGGCATCATACCAGCTTCCATACAATCAGTAATTAAAGCAATATGTTCAGGACCTTTAAGGTCAATCAAAGCTTTTACCATTTCTTTTTGAACATGATGCCCATCACAAACTAATTCATCTGTGACATTGTTTAAAGCCATTGCTGCATTAGAAATAGAAGAATCATGGTGAGCTGGATCAGGCATTCCGTTAAAAGTATGTGTAAACATTGTTGCACCAGCTTCAATCCCCGCTTTTGCTTGATTAAAATTAGCACTTGAATGTCCTAAAGAAACTACTACTCCTTCTTTCACTACTTCACGAATAAATTCTTTAGAGCCTTTTCTTTCAGGTGCTAAAGAAATTTTATTCAAAATGCCATCAGATTCTTTTCGCCACTGATTGAATTGTTCCAGATCAGGGTCAAGAAGATACTTAGGATTTTCAGCTCCTGCATGCTCTGCAGTAAAGTAAGGGCCTTCGAAATGCAATCCTTGTATTTTAGCTCCAGTTTCTTCGCCATGATGAGCTCCAAACATCTTGCAAATCTTAGTTAAAGTATCAGCCCCTGCAGTATATGTTGTAGGTAACCAGCTAGTAACTCCTGAGCGTAAAAATCCCTCGGATAATCGATCAATTCCTGACCAATCACTTTTCATCACATCTTCTTTTAAAGAACCATGAACATGAGTATCAACCAATCCTGGAGCAATCCATTTATTGGGATATTCAACTATTTTACCATCAGGTTTTTCATCTTCTGGATAGTAAAAGCCAAATTTTCCATCGTCTTGAACTTCAAGATAACCACCTTGTTCTGTTGTATTCTCTAAAAAAAATTTATCAGCATGAATATAATATGTCATTCTGTTTCTCCTATTATTATTTTAAGCATTAAATTGATGGATAGTAACTCCTTTAACTACACGATTAACCGTTCCTGTAGGTGAAGGAGTATCTGGAGTATTTCCAAATTTAATTGAAGTTAATAAAGCAAAAGTTTGAGCAACCATTACATATGGTAATGCTGCATAAGCGTCAGGTAAACTACTTAGATCAGTATCAAAGAAGAAGCCTGTTTTAAATTTACTAGCATCACTTTTAGTTCCAATTGCATAAATTCCAGCAGCAATTTGATCACCAGCCATCTCTTCAAGAATATCAAAGTCATATTGTTGAGTATAGGAGTTATGTGAAATAAAATCAAACATTACAGTTCTTTTATTAACGAAGGATTTAGGTCCATGCCTGAAACCCATTGAAGAATCAAAAATAGTCGCAACTTTTCCGGCAGTCAACTCCAAAATTTTTAACTGAGCCTCACGTGTTAATCCAGATAAAGATCCTGATCCAAGATAACCTACTCGGTCATAATCTAAATTACTAATTTTTTGAATCTCTTCTTCTCGATTTACAACTTCTTTTCCAGCTTGAACAATTAATTTTACCCATGCTTCTTTTTGATCGACAGAAGCTTGCCCAAACATTAATAAAGTAGATAAAGTCATACAACTAAAACTGCCAGTCATAGCAAAACCTTGATCTTCTGATTTAGCTGGTTGTAACAGCAAAAAATTATTTGCTTCTTTTTCTGCTTTTTGAGCTAATTTTCCAGCTGGTGCACAAGTAATTGTTACTTGGTAAAGATTTTTAATAAATTTTTCACAAATATCCACTGCTGCAACACTTTCAGGACTATTACCACTGCGAGCAAAAGAAACTAGTATTGTTAAGCGATCAGAATCAAGGAAAGCTTCAGGATAAGAAACAATATCAGTCGTGGGTATTGCTTCAAATTCAAAATTATTTTTATCTCCAAATTGATTTAGATAAGGTACTACCGTATTACCAACATAAGCTGAAGTTCCAGCACCAGTAAAGATAACTTTAATTAAATTACTTCCTTTTTGAGATTTTACGCGATTTAAAAAATCTTCTATTTTTACTTGATTTTTTTGATAAATTTTTAAGGTTTCTTCCCATAATTCTGGCTGCTGTTGAATTTCACGAGTAGTTATAACGGCACCCTTTGTTTTTAATTCAGAATCATTTTTATTAAACATTGTTCCTCCACCTTTTAATATTAAAAGTCAAAAAATTATTTATTAAAGACATGTATAGTTTTATAAGAAAAATCGTATGGATTAGCAGCAGAACTAGTATATTCAATTAGGCGATTATGATTATCGTAAGTGTTTCTCAATAATCCTAAGCATGGTTGTCCAACTTTTAATTTTAAATAATGAGCTTCAGTTGGATTTAATAAACGTGCTGTGCAAGATTCATGAGCCATCATTAATTGAATTTTAAATTTATTTTTAATCAAATCATATAGAGAGTTTGACTCTAATTCTTCTATTACTAATTTCGGAAAAAAAGATAATGGAAGATAGGTTGTTTCATATAATTCAGGCTTTTTATCAGCAAATCTTAACCTTTTTAATTGCCAATATAAATCAACTTTTCCAGCAATCATAGTTTCTGTTTTTTTCAAAGAAAGTATTTTAGAAACTGGCTCTATGCCTAACTGTTTCATATGATCAGTAAAACTATATTCATCAGCTAAATCAATTGAATAGCCTTTTTGTCGTGAAACAAATGTGCCTTTACCATGAACCCGAGTAATTAATCCTGCTAACTCCAATTTTGTTAACGCTTGTCTGACTGTTGTACGACTAACATTAAATTTTTTCATTAGCTCTCTTTCAGAAGCCAAAGCATCCCCTGAAACTTTCTCATGCAAAATTTTATTACGTATTTCACAATAAATTTGATTAGATAAACTGCCTGCTGAATTAAACGTAATCACCTCCTACAATTCATTTTTAAAACTGGTAGTTACCACTTAAAAATAACATTTTTACTTTAACTTGTAAATTGATTTTATTAAAACAACACGCATGTATTCAAAAATCTTAATTTAAAATACCCATCTAACTTCTATTTTATTTGGATTTAACACTTACTTAAGCCGGTAAGTTCTACAATTTTTTCTGATAAGTACTGTAATAAATTATCGCTATTTAATTCTAAAAAAATAATTTAATATTAATTTTAATAATGCTCATAATCTCTTATGGCAAATGATGGGTTTTTAAATAAAAAAATAATAATACTCAAAGCAAGAGTATTATTATTAATTTGTTGATCACATCGACTATCACTTATTTTGAAGCAATTCTAAGTAGCGTCGGTACCAAATATCAATAAATTCTTTGGAAAAAGGGCCTAACTGAAGGTTAATCCAGTTAACCAAGATGCGTACATTATATTTTAAAACTTTATCAATTTGTACTGAATAATTCCACCTTTTTTTATTTTCTTCATATTCATTGAGGTCAAGTAGCCTCTTTTCACCATTAGCAAAGACTTTTACATCAAGATCATAATCAATATATTTGAGTGCTTCTAAATCAATCAAATAAGGTGAAGCAAGATTACAATAATAAACAACTCCTGTCTCACGAATCATCGCAATAATATTAAACCAATAATGACGATGAAAATAAATAATGGCTGGTTCATGAGTCACCCATCGATGATGATCTGATTCTGTAACTAAAGTGTGATTATTACCCCCTATCAGTAAATCCTGATTTGCCTTTAGAACCATTGATTCTTTCCAAGTTCGATGTAAAAGACCATTGTGCTTAAAACTTTGGATAGCGATATAATCACCTTCTTTAGGTAATCCCATTGAATGCGACCTATACTTTCAAGTTTTAAATTCATTTAAATTATATCATAATCATTCAGTTACAAATGAACATAAAAGTATTATTAAGTTATTCACAAATAAGTTGATCAAAATCTTAATTAATATAACTAACAAAATATTTAATAAATCACTGCTGATTAAATCAATAATTCTCATTGTGCGAATAATATTATGAATTTACTTATTTACGCATATTAATGCTACTTAAATGAACATAATAAGGATTTCTAGATTTTTTTGCATCGCTTTTACTATGATAAACGGTAGCTAGATATTTTCCATTGTATTGAATATTGTTAGTACAATACATTTTAGTTCGATAATGATTAATTTTAGTATATTTTTTTCCCTTAACTAAACTATCATAAGGAGTTGCATACAATTTTTCATTAGGTAAAATAACTATCTCTTTATTAACTTTAATTACATTACCAAAAGTAAACCAGTTAATTATAGTTGACGCCATTTTTTTAAAAGTTAAGTCACTAGGATGAGTAAGCCCATCACCAAATTGATTAGCCACGGGGTGTTGCCATTCTTCCGTTGATTTTCGTGGATCAAAAAAGTAAATCTTATTTGAACGATATACTTCAGCTAAAACATCAGCAACCTGAGTTAAAGTAAAACTGTTATTACTATCTGTTATATGATAATCACTTATTTTTTTATTAGGATCAAAGGCTAATCCATCCCAAGGTAAAATACCATAGATAACAGCTTGGGGATTTAGTTTTTTTATTAAATCTATATCATTTTGTAAATTAATCTTTAATTGATAGTCATGAAGATTAGGAATAACAGTATCATTACGTCCAGCAGCTATAATTATAATATTAGCTTTTTTCACCGCTTGCGAATGGCTTTTAATTGTTGCTAAAATATTTTCCCAAGTATACCCTTCCTCATGATTAACCATTATTCCCGAACCGGGGACAGATAAATTTTTAACACTTTTAGCTTTAAGATACTTTGTGACTAAAGGCAAATAACTAAATTCACTAATTGTATTTCTCTTTGTTTCTCCATAAGAAACGGAATCACCAAAAATTAACACATTTTGATCCTTAATAGGATTAACATTGGTTTTTTCAAATGTATGTAGTGGTTTATGAAAATGCGCTACTAAAGTTAATGAAAAAAAGAGCAAAAAACCACATAGTAATACCCGAGTTATTAATTGAAATCCTAATTGCCAACCATTTTTCTTCATTAAATACATCCGCATATTGATTTTCTTACTACATAATATTCTCATAACTAAAGACAATAAATTATTCAATTTAAAAGTAGAATTATTTTAAAGATTGAAACTTGCTAAGAAATCGTTGATTTTATCTCCCTGATACCCATGACGATATAAAGTTAATTTTACTTTATTTTTACGAGCATACGGATCCAAATTTTTATACCTTTGCCATAATCTTTGTCCTTCTTTAATTAGCTGATCATTTTCTGCAATTCTAATTACTGAAAAATCCATTTCGGAAACAACTTGATTTATCAAATCTAAATCATAACCCAAGCGCATCAATTTAAGTTTTTGCTTTTCTAAAAACTTGTTAGCTGATCCGCGTATCTGTTTTTTAGCTAAAGAGTTAGATAATATCTTTTTAATTCGTTTTCTTTGCTCATTTTCTGAAAAATTATCCAAAGTTAAAATAATTAAGTTTGAAGATAAAAATTTTCGTTTCATTTTTTGCTGCATCATTTTTGGACCATAATTAGTCGTTTTTAATAATTCAGTAAAATAAAGATCAATAAATTTTTTATCATTCAAATAGCCTTGTTTTTGACATTTAATAATAATTTGATTAATAAACTCTGAAGGAGCATCAGCCTTTTTAAGAATTTGACGCATTTCTCCAACAGTTTTCATAGAATAGCTTAATTTATTAAGGGCAATTTGATAAAGTTCTGCAAACCGTTGTTTATTATTTAATTCGGCGATTTGAGCCTTGGAAATTTCTTTTCCTTTAATTAACTGATCATTAACAATAACATCTTCACTAACTGTCAAAAAAAAATGTCCATCTAAATAAAGGTCATATCGACCTCCCTTTTTATTCTGAACAATTTTAGTAATTAAAGGCATTAAATCTTACCCATTGATTGCAAAAAATAAAGAATAAAAGCCATAATATCAATAAAAGCAGCAAAGTAAATATTATAAAAATCTAACTTTTTTAAATCTGACCGTTCTATATTAAATAAAGAAACTGTTGAAACTAAAACCATTACAAGAATTGGTAAATAAACATTACGATGAAGATTAAATCCAATAATTAGAAAAATTGTGCATAATCCAACAATAAGCCAAGATAACATTTTAATCGTACTATTATTTACTCTTGTTTTATCTTTTTGATTAATATCTTTTTTTTCGACCATATTACCCCTCTACTTTTGAATCTTAATCTTTTACATGATAGCATGTAGCATGATGATTTTTCATCAATCTCTCCAAAGAAAGAAGTAAAAAATGAAAATATATTTTGCTAATGGCCTTTTCAGCCAAGCCGACCAAAATTTTAATGCTGAATTAGCACAAAAGATTAGAAACATTAATTCAACAATTGATTTATATTTACCACAAGAAAATCAAACAATTAATGATAAAAATCTATATGCTGATTCGAAAATGATTGCTGAAGGCGACACTAAAAAACTACTTGAAGCTGATTTGATGGTTGCAATTCTTGATGGTGTAAACTTAGATGCTGGAGTTGCAGCTGAAATTGGTGTAGCTTATGCTAAAAATATTCCAATTATTGGATTTTACAGTGATACTCGCCAGCTAGGAGCAACAAATTCACAAAAAATTAAAGCTTTACAAGACATTGCTGAAAATCAATTCTTTTACATTAATTTATATGTAATAGGTTTAATCAAACTAAACGGTAAAGTTGTTAATAATGAAGCTGATTTATTATCTGCTATAAAAGCAAAAATTTAATATTACATTATTTCATAGACGTTACATCACCCATCAGTTAAATTACAAAAACTTTTCCTTATATCGTTTTTAATTGTTTTTAGAATAGTTGCGTTATACCCTTGGTCTATGCAAAAAAACGATAAAGGAGAAATTTTTGAAAGTTAATAAAACAATCATTTCACTAATCGCATTTATATCAGTTTCAGGAGTTACAAAAGGCTCTCTTACCAATTTAACTCCAGATAAAGTTCAAGCCGTAACTTTTAAAAGTGATGAAATTCAATACTCAGCTCAAAGCGGAGATTTTTTCGTTAGTTACATTCCTGGCTATGCAATTGCTGTTTATGAAAAACCAGCAGTTTTACCAAAGCCAACAGGTCAAACTTTACCTCATGGTTCTGCTTGGAAAGTATCAAGACAAGCTCTTGTGGGTGGTAAATGGTATTATCAGGTAGGTAAAAATCAATGGGTTCAAGCAACTTACATGTCCCGTAAGCAACCTGAAATTAGTACTGCTTCTAATTTAGGAGGAACAATGTACGTAAATTATGAACCTAATGCAAGTATTGCTGTTTATGAAGCACCTGCAAATCTTCCTAAACCAAATGGCCAATATTTAAAACATGGAACTGCTTGGAAAGTATTCCAACAAGTTACAACTTCTAATGGTAAAAGTTATATTAAAGTTGGTGAAAACCAATGGGTTCAGGCTAATTATATGAGCCAAAATCAACCAGAAATTATTGCTAGCTCTGCTTTAAGTGGAACAATGTATGTAAACTATAAAAATAATGCAAGTATTGCTGTTTTTTCTAGACCAGCAAATTATCCAGCATTAACTCAGAAATACTTACCTAATGGTTCTGGTTGGAGAGTATTCAGACAAGTTACAACTTCTAATGGACGTAGATTTATTCAAGTTGGCAATGGACAATGGGTTCAAGCTGATTACATGAGCTGGAATCAACCGGTTATCCATCAGCAACAATCTTATCCTCAACAATCTAATCCAGTTGTTCAATCACCTTCTCGAGTAATGGTTGCCACTGCATATGATCCTCGAGTTTTAGGTAATTATACTTTTGGATATGATACAGTTGCTGCTAATTTAAATGTATTTCCTCGTGGTACTAAATTACAAATCACTTTTAGAGATGGTACTACTAAGAATTACGTTGTTAGAGATACCGGTGGTTTTGCAGCAGCTAATCCAAATCAATTAGATATTGCGATGCCTAATGCTCAAGCTATTCAATTTGGTAGACAAACAATTACTGTTCGTGTAATTAATTAAAAATAATTTTTTAAAAAACTTGTCTTTTGACAAGTTTTTTTTTTACGAAATATTTTGTTTTATTTTAAGCTTGCTCATAAAACCTTTCACCATTTTTGATAAACTTCAAATAAAAGTCCCCCTGTCTGATTCCCTCAGAATTAAATGTTTGATTTAAATTAGTGGTAGTTTCTCGATATAGATTTTCATATTCTTCTACTGAAATTGCTTTTCGATTTATAAATAAATTTTCAATTTCCGGAATTTTCAATACTTGCTGTACTTTTAAAACATAAAATTCACCCTGGGCACCAGAACCATAACTGTACATTCCTAACAAGTCGCCACTACTAAAATTTCCTTGAAGCATATTTGAAATTAAATTTAAATATAAAGAACCTGTATAAATATTACCAATTTCTGCATTTAGGGCTTTACCTTGATTAAATAATTTGACCCATTCCTCATATGTTGATAATGATACTTGGTCTTTTACTTTTTCTAAACCTTTTAGTCCAATTTTAGTATATGGTAAATGAAAATTAATAAGCTTTATTTCTTCTGGTATTAAATCTTGTTTCTTAAAAAAATCTTGAAAAACCTGATAAAAGAAATTTAAATAACTTTGATTAGACAGTTGACCTTGAACAATAGCTGCATTTTGTCCCTGTGGACGATAAAAATCTGCAATGTTTTTTGCATAATAAGCGGGTTGACCAAAAGGCGATAAAGCAATATTTGAGCTATCTTCCACCATCATTGCAATACTACCTGCACCTTGAGTAACTTCACCTTTAGTTTTTAAACCATAGCGCGCAATATCACTAGTAACTACAATTATTTTTGTTTCAGGATGAAGAGCAACTTGTGCAAAAGCTAGTGCTAAAGCTGCTGTTCCTCCATAACAAGCTTCCTTAATTTCAAAATAACGACCATTATCTGGTAATTGTAATGTATCAATCAAATTTAATGATGCAGCTTTAGATTCATCAGTACTACTTTCAGTAGCCCAGATTACCATTTTAATCTGAGATTTTTCTCGATCATCTAAATCCGTAATAAGACGTTTAACAGCATTTAAACCTAAAGATACCGCATCCTCATTACCACCAACTACAGCCATTTTTTCTTGTCCTAATCCAATCAAATATTTTTGTGGATCTTCACGACGAGCTACCGCTAAATCCCTCATTTTAACGTATCTTTGAGGAAAGTACCCAGTAATTTTACTAATTCCAATCATTAAGTTTGCTCCTTTTTTATATTTTCATTAATTTTACGTGCGGTTAAAGTATCAAATTTTTTTATACGAATCATTTCTGCAACTACACGATTAATACTATCTAAACCAACACCCGCATTTAATGCAATAGATTTAGCCTGTAAACGCATATGACCTTCTTGTATCCCATCTGTAACCAAAGCTAATAAAGCCGAAAAATTACTTGATAAACCCACAGCCATTAAAACATGACTTAATTCTGTTGAATTATTAGTCTTTAATAATGACAAAAAGTTTCTAGCATCGGGATGGGTTGAAATTGCCCCACCTACTGTCCCAATAGGCAGATATCCCTTAAAAGTACCGACAAGATTCCCTTTTAATATTTTCCAACAGGTTAATGAGTATTGCTGGTTTTCAATCAAATAGGCGTTCATTGCAGCATTCACTGCTCGATCATCATTTCCAGTAGCAATTACCGCCCCAATTAAACCGTTCATTACTCCCTTATTATTTGTAGTAGCTCTAGGTAAATTAAATCGACCGATATCAGATAATTGTTCTATTTTTTTAGCAGCATCGATTCCTATAGTATCTATAGGAATCTTAGCTTGTGCTTTAAAAGGTTCTCCAGAAGGTAAATTGGAAAGAATTGCGCTTACTATTTCTCCACCGGTAATTTTTGAGATAACTGGCGCTAATTTTTCAACAATTGTATCAACCAAGTTAGCACCCATTGCTTCGCCTGTATCAATAATTACAGTAACTACTAATAATTCATTAAAATCATTAAAAGTCAACCTTTTAATACCACCACCCCGTTTAACTAAATTAGGGACAGCCGATTCACCAATTTGTTTTAATTCAGTTTCTTTTAAACGTAACCGCTTTAAATTTAACGTCATTTTGTCTTTACAATTAATAAAAATTTGACCTGAAACTGGAAGCTTTTCTCCAGTTACAATGATGCCTTTATTTTCATTAACATAATGAGTCGCTTTATTTAAAGCTGCAACAACTGAGGGTTCATAAGTTGCAATTGGTATTAAATACTTTTTACCGTTAACTTTTAATCCTTTAACTAAACCAACAGGTAAATGAAATTGTGAAATAACATTTTCGGTAAAAATAGATAGTTGTTTTTCATTTAAGTTGAAAGATCTTATTAAATTTTGAGCAATATTTGGTATGACTAATCCTTCATTGACTAAATTTTGCCAACGTTCCTGGATCCCTAGCTGATAAAATTTTTTCATTGATTATGTACCAAAATTGCGCATGCCATTCCCCCACCAATACATAGAGAAGCGATGCCAAATTCTAAATTTTTTCGTTTTAAATTATGAACTAAAGTTGTAAGTATCCTTGCACCACTGGCTCCCAAGGGGTGACCTAAAGCAAGACTACCACCACTTATATTTAATTTTTCCATCGGTATATTAAGATCTCTAGCCACCGCAATACACTGAGCAGCAAAAGCTTCATTAATTTCAAAAAGATCAATATCACTTATTTGTAATTTATTTTTTTTGAGTAATTTCTTTATAGCAAAATAGGGAGCATAACCCATTAATTCTGGTTTAAAACCAACTTCTTGATAATCAATAATTTGAGCTAAAGGATCTAAAGAATACTCGTTTATACCATTTTGATTAGCCATTAATAAAAAGCTTGCTCCGTCACTTAAAGGAGCAGCATTACCTGCAGTAACTGTACCATTAGGTAAAAATACTGGTTTTAAAGTTGCTAACTGTTTTTCACTAGTATCTGGCCTAATACTTTCATCTTTAACTAAATTATTAATAAATACAACTTCAGAATCAAAATGTCCCTTTTTCCAAGCATTATCTGATTTAAGATGCGAATGTACTGCAAATTCATCTTGATCTTTTCTTGATATTTGATATTTTTGAGCAACATTTTCAGCAGTAATTCCCATATGATAGTGTCTAAAAGGATCAATCAAAGCATCATTTAACAAAGTTGACTTATTTTCTTGACCATAATTTGGAGCTTGAGACATACTCTCTGCTCCACCTGCAATCATTAAATTAGCCTCGTTTAATTGCAGCTTTTGTGAAGCCAAATGAACTGCATATAATCCCGAACCACAAACCATATTAACAGTTTGGGCAGTAGATTCCACACCTAAGCCAGAAGACAGTGCAACCTGACGAGCAATATTTGCTCCAAGACCAGTTTGTAAAACTGTTCCCATAATTAAAGAATTAGCTACAGTATAAGTTGGTGGAAATTTTTTAATTATACTTTTTCCAAGCTCATGAACAGAAATATTTTGTAAACTTTTTCCTTTTTTCCCTATAGTAGTTCTTTTAGCACTAATAATATAAACTGTTTTTTTCATAACTTTTATTTTAATAGCAAATAAATTTTTGAGATAATTTTGAATTATTTTTAAAAAAATTTTATTATTTACTTGGAAACGTTTTATTTTATTTTGAAAATCATGTACAATGAAAAATATTACATTTTTACATAAGATTAGGAGAAAGAATACAATGCAATCAAAAGTAACAATTTATGATGTAGCAAATGCAGCACATGTTTCAATGGCAACCGTAAGTCGAGTAATGAATAACAATCCAAAAGTCAAAAAAGAAACAAAGGAACGCGTTTTAAAAGTTATTCATGATTTAAATTACCATCCTAATGCGGTAGCTCAAGGATTAGCTAGTAAAAAAACAACAACTATCGGTGTAATTATTCCTGATTTAACCAATTCTTATTTTGCAAATTTAGCTGTAGGAATTGATGATATTGCAATGATGTATAATTATAATATTATTTTATCTAACTCAAATGAAGATACTGAAAAGCAAAATAAAATTATTGATAATTTATTAGCAAAACAAGTCGATGGAATCATTTATATGGGTAGAAATCAAACAGAACACTTCCAAAATGTAATTAAAGAGAGTGACACTGCGGTTGTCCTTGCGGGAACAGTTGATAATCAAAATACTCCTAGCGTTAATATTAATTATCGCAAAGCTACTCATGATGCAACTAATTTCTTTTTAAAACAAAAGCAAAAAGTTGCTTTAGTAGTTGACAACACAAATTTTCCAATCAATGCCGAATATCGAATTCCAGGTTATCGTGATGCACTCAAAGAAAATGATATTAAATTTGATAAAAATTTAATTTTTGAAAATCATAATAGTGATAGTGTTAA
The DNA here is from genome assembly GCA_945285405.1 of uncultured Lactobacillaceae bacterium. Lineage (GTDB taxonomy): Bacteria > Bacillota > Bacilli > Lactobacillales > Lactobacillaceae > Xylocopilactobacillus. Next base: position 113,692 of record CALYQJ010000002.1, read on the forward strand.
CAGCTCTATTTATAATAATATTTATGAAAGTGGTGCTACTGCTGCAATAGTTGATAATGATGAAACAGCATTACTTCTTTTGAACAAAGGATTTAATTTAGGAAAGAAAATTCCTGATGATTTTCAAATTATTAGTAGCAATAATACAATTGTTACTAAATATGGTCGACCAATGATATCCTCTATCACTCAACCGACCTATGATATTGGTGCGGTTGCAATGCGAATTCTAACTAAAATCATGAATAATGAAGAGGTAAAAGAAAGACATATTTATCTTGATTATGATATTATTCATCGAGGAACAACGCGTATTTAAAAATAAAAAGCCTTGAGGAACCTAAGTTCTTCAGGGCTTTTTATTATACTCCATAAAAATATTTTTACTCACTGGCTTCAACAATACCTTTAGACAATTCGTTATAAAAAGCTGCATAAGTTGCTTTTTTATAAGGTATAAGCCAAATATGACCAATTCCTAAACAAATAGATGATAAAATTTCCCATCCAATAAAACTCAATTGTAAACAAAATAACCGCCATTTATGACCATTCATTAATTCCTTGCTTTTAGTGATACAATCTAAATAAAAAATGTTACCGTTAGGATCAGTATCAGCAATATCTTTAAAAATATATTGTGCTTGAGAATAAGAATATGTCTTAATAAAACCAGGAATTATTAAAAGTAAAAGCCAAATATAAACAAATATAGCGGTTAATCTATTAACTACGATATTACCTATAAGATAATTTTTACTAAAAATAGTAAAAGACTTTTTAAAAGTAACATTACTTTCTTCTTTTTTCCTTAACCAATCAATCGTGGTATAAACAATACCCGATTCAAATAAAACTGTTATTTTTGAAAACACAAAATTAAAAGAACCCAACATTATAATTGTTAGAAAAACATTTGACATATATCTTTGTTGTACTGGAAAATTATCATCTAGTATAAATATTATAGATGGTATAAAAAGTAAGAAATAGATAGTTGTAGTAACTTTAAAAAATATTGGAATTAAATTTAATTTAATCGCATCAATCCATTTACCCCGATATAATTCTTTCGCCTCACTTTTTAATTGAGCCCTTGTTTTCCATTTTACTTCTTGCATAATTTTATTTTCTCCCATAAATTATAATGATTTTTTATTATTTAAGTATTAAATAATAAAAAATCATACATAATAAGATAATAACAACTAAATTATACAAAGTCAATGGTAATTCTTATTAAATTACTGGCCATTTGATTGATTTTGATTTGAATTATCTTCATAACCCTGCCCAGTGTTATTGTTATCATTTGAATTATTAATTTGGTTACCTGAGTTAGAATTTTGGGTATTCGAGTAAATATTACTATTCCCAGATTGTTCAGGATAATTTGTAATACCACTGTTATTATTTTGCCCAACAGAACTACTATTATTATTAAAATTATTTGAATAATAATTATTATATGTCTGCCGATAATAATTGTTATACTCTAAAGCTTGAGTATATTGAGGACGTGGAGGTTCATAATAAGTAAAATAAACTTTAGGATTGCTGTTATCATAGGTCATATTTTTAGTAGCCCTAGAAACAATTCCATAACCATTTCTTTGACCAAAGTAATTAGACCAAAATAAGCGATAATCACTAGCATATCCTCCAATACCAAAATCAGAAGTTAAATTTTGGGGGCTACCTTGAGCATAAAGGCTAGTTACTTGATTACCCCTTATCGTAAGATTACTAGATCCAGTATTTAATGTTCCCGGAAAGGTACCTGTACTTTTAAGAACCGCATATTCCTTAACATTATTCGGTTTATTTTTATTTTCACCTAATTTTAATAAATTAGGTTCTTTTTCATATATATTGTTTAAAATCCTAGCAACTAATCTTAAATTCGATTTAGAATCTGCCTCAGATAAATTATAAGAATGACCATAAAGATTATCATAGCCAATCCAAGAAGAAACTGTTATTCCTGGTGTTGAACCAGTAAACCAATAATCGTGATTATCATTACTTGTTCCCGTTTTGCCGTATAATTTATTAGCATCAAATTCAAGATTATTACTCAAATATTCCGCTGTACCTTCTGTAACTACATCTCCTAACATTTTTCGTACAATATAGGCTGTAGAATTAGAAAATACCTTTTGGGTCTTTACTTTATGCTCATAAATTATTCTACCAGTTGGATCTAAAATTTTATCTATTAAAAAAGGCTTTTGATATTCACCATCATTAGCAAAAGTTGCATAAGCTGCTGCCACTTGTAACGGTGAGAAGCCGCTTTTCAGTCCTCCTAGAGAAATTCCTAATTCATTGTATTCAGAATTAGTAAGTTTTAAATTCATTTTATCTAAATAATTTCTACCAAAACTACTATTTTTATCAAGAAGTTTTTGATATAAATTAACCGTCGCAACATTATAAGATTGAGCTAAAGCTTCGGTAGCAGAAACAAAACGATTTTGAAAAGTCTGATCATAATCACTTGGTGCATAATTACCATATTTAACAGGAAAGTCGGCAATCACAGATCGTGAACCAATAATACCCTGATCAATTGCTGGACCATAAACCAATAATGGCTTTATTGAAGAACCTGGTGAACGACGATTATTAAAAGCATGATTAAATTCATTAACCGCAAAGTCAACTCCCCCAGTGAATCCTAAAATTGCTCCATTACTATTATTTAAAATAACTGTGCCGTTTTGAACTGGCTCTTTTAACTCAACAAAATTATTTTTTTCCTGATCATAAATTTCATCTGTATGAGTTTCACTAAAAAGATCATGAGTATTAACTAAAACTTCATTTAGATTATGATTAATTTTTTGATTAAGCGTTGAATAAACTTTATACCCATTTTGAGATAATTTTAATTTAGCCATCGATAGATAACGCTGATAAATTATATCTTTTGTTGTTTCCGGATTAATATCATCATCTTTCATTAAAGTTTCTGCTAAAATATTTTGAGCTTCCTCACGCACAGCACTGTAAGCGTAACCTGAATTAACAACATGATAATTAGAGTTAGCAGCAGGTAAAAAAGCACTTCTTAAATTTTCATTTATAGCTTGTTGATATTGCTTTTCGGTTAATTTACCATCACGATACATTCTAAAAAGTACAATTTTACTGCGTTTTAAACCAAATTTTACAGTACTTGGATTAACCTTACCATTTAAATCAAAGGGAGTATAGGCATAAGGGCTTTGAACTAAACCAACAATAAATGCCGCTTGAGCGATAGATAGATCACGAGGTGATTTACCAAAAATACCAAGACTAGCAGCTCCAATACCACTTATATTTTCTCCTTTATTATTTCTTCCAAAAGGAGCAGTGTTTAAATATGAAGTTAAAACATCATCTTTAGTAAAAAATTTATTAACGCGCAATGCTAGAAAAATTTCTGTAGCCTTACGCTTAAAAGTAGTTTCAGATGATAAAATTTGCATTTTAACTAATTGCTGTGTAATAGTCGATCCCCCATTACGAGTTCCGATTCCAGAAACATCTGCTAAAGCCGCTCGTATTACAGCACGTGGCATTATTCCATGATGCTGATAAAAATCTTCATCCTCAGAAGCAACAATAGCTTTTTTTACCCAGGGGGAAATATCCTTAGATTTCACTTTATAGCTCACAATATTTGATTTAATTTCGCCTAAAGTTGATTTATCTGCATAATAAAGAATTGAATTTTGGTTAACATCATGAATTAATTTATCCATCTCCCCAACAGTTGGAATGTCCTCATGACTAATAATTGAAGCAACATAACCCATTCCAATGCCAAAAAGAAGACCAAAAGCCAAAATTCCCCACGCTAATAGATTTAAAACTACTTTTCGAGTAATTTGTAAGCCCAGATCAAAAGCATGCAAAACACTTTTACGATCGATATTTTTCAAAAGGATGTTAAATCTTTTAAGATCTTCTTTTAGATTTTTCATAATTAATATAAACTATCTTTAAGTTATTTTAATTGCCGTTTAGATGAGGCCAACATTAATAATGCGCCACCAGCAACACTAGCGTTGAGACTACTAACATGGCCAACCATTGGTATTTCAATGAATTCATCCACTTGTTTTCTTATTCCAGAAGATATTCCTTTCCCTTCATTCCCAACAATTAAACAAATTTTACCATTTACTCGCCAATCTAACCAATTTGTCCCTTTCATATCTGCACCAAAAAACCAAAAACCTAAAGATTTTAGCTTTTTAATTGCTGAACTTAAATTAACTACTCGAACTATTGGCATAAATGATAATGCTCCAGTTGAAGCTTTCCAAACAAAATTATTGACTTGTACACTACGTCTTTGGGGAATAATAATTCCTTCCACTCCAGCAGCATCAGCGGTCCTTATTAAGGATCCAAAATTATGCGGATCCATAATATTATCCAAAATTAATAGAAAATTTGCCTCTTTTAAATCAGTCAACTTTGCATATCCAAAAGGAGCACTATCTAAAACAACCCCTTGGTGAGAATGTTGGTCAGTTAGTTTATCAAGTTTAATTTTAGGTACAAATTTAATTAAAATTTTCTTTTCATTAGCAATTCGAATTAAATCAGTAAAATATTCACCTTTCAAATCTTTTTGAACCAATAACTGATTAATTTTATTAGCAGGTATCTGTTTTAAAGCATTTATCACTGCATGTCTTCCATAAATCTGGTCTTTTGATGTTAATTGATCTTTTTCTACCACTATATGCCACCCTATTGTACTATTTTAACATGGTCATGATTTTTAAAGCAAAAAGTCATCAATTGATTTATTCGCTCATCCTGTCCTTGAATTTTTAAGTAGCCAAAAAGGGCTTCAAAGCCTGTAGATATCCGATAGACTAAAATATTAGTATTTTTAGCATGTGTATGACTTTTGGCATTTCTACCCAATCTAAATGCCGCTAATTCATTAGAAGTTAGGATATTTCTGGAATTCATCAATTCCCAAAATGCTGCTTGAGCTTTAGCCGAAACATAGCTTTGAGATAAATGGTAAAGTTCATTTACTTTTACTTGATAATTAGTAACTAGATAAAAGCGAACTCTTTCTTCAATAACAGCATCACCTAAATAAGCTAGTGTCAAACCATTCATTTGATTCAAATTTGTCATTTTTTGCGATACTTAGTTCCTTTACTAGTGTCTTCAATAGAAATGCCTTTTTGTATTAGTTCATCACGCAATTTATCACTAAGGGCAAAATTTTTTGATTTTCTTGCAGCATCACGTTGGTTAATCAATGATATAACTTCTGGGTCCGTAATTTCATCAGTTTTAAGTTCTTGAATTCCCAAAATCTGTAACCAAATAATCAAATTTTCTTTAATTTCTTTTAAATTGTTATAATTTTTAACTATTCCTATCACACTTTTATTTAGCCACTTTAAATAATCAAAAATAACTGTCAATGCATTTTGAACGTTAAAATCATCATCCATAGCTTTTTTAAATTGATGCTCAAATTGCTGAATCTGTTTAGTTATATTTGAAGATTCTTCATCTTTAGATGCTGATTCTATTGCTTGATTTAAATTATAGATGCCATTCATGATTCTTTGATAATTTCGCTGTGCTTGAACAATTTGTTCCATACCATAAGGTAATGGTTTACGATAATTAGTTTGCACTAAAAAAAAGCGTAAAAAATTTGGTTCATATTTTTTTAACGCTTCATGAAGAGTTAAAAAATTGCCAGCTGATTTACTCATTTTTTCATCGTCATTAACCGTAACGAAGGCATTATGTAACCAATATTTGACAAATTTTTCTCCCGTTTCAGCTTCACTTTGTGCTCTTTCATTCTCATGATGAGGAAATTTTAAATCTTCTCCACCACCATGAATATCAATTGTATTTCCTAATTCAGATATAGCCATCACTGAACATTCAATATGCCAACCGGGTCTTCCTGGACCAAAGGGAGAGTTCCAATATATTTCATCATCTACCCGACCTTTCCAGAGAGCAAAATCTAATGGATCTTTTTTACGCTTCTGTTCAAGCTCATTTGTATGCTCACTTGCTCCCACCATCAATTCATTTAAACTTTGATCTGAAAGTTTTCCATAACTTACAAATTTACGGGTATGAAAATAAACATCTCCCCCACTTTGATAAGCATATCCTGAATTAATTAAATGCTTAATAAATTCAATAATTTTAGAAATATAACTTGTAGCACGAGGTCGAACTGTTGCAGGCATAACATTAAGTTTTTTAATTTCATCATTATAGAAACCAATATAACGATCAGCTAATTCTTTAACACTAATATTCTCTTTAGCTGCTCTTCGAATCATTTTATCATCAACATCTGTAAAATTTGATACAAATCTTACCTTATAACCGGAGTAGATTAAATAACGTCGAATTGTATCAAAAGCTACAGCTGAACGTGCATTACCAATATGGATATAATTATAAACCGTTGGACCACAAACATACATTGTGACCTTAGGAGGAAATAATGGGACAAATATTTCTTTTTTTCGCGTTAGGGTATTATAAACTTTTAGCAATAATTTTCCTCTAAGAAATTTCTTTTAAAGTTTGGTCAATATGTTTTAGTACCTTTGACTTACCTAAGACTTCCAATTCATCAGTTAAATAGGGACCATGCATCTGACGAGTAGCTGCAATTCTAATCGGCATAAAAAGCTTTCGCCCTTTAGCATTAGTTTCTGCTCTTACTTCTTGAATTACATGATTGATGTTCACTGATGTAAATGGCATTAGATTTTTAATTTTGTCATAAAATACCTTAATCACCATTGGAGCTAAATCATCTTGTAATTCTGCTTTTTCACCTTCATCTAATTCAGGAATATCTCGGAAAAATTGATCAGAAAGTTCCAATATTTGATGAGTATAACTCATTTGATCCTTAAATAAATCAACTAAAGAACGAACCCAAGCAATTTTTTCTTGATCTGGATCTTCCGTTATTCGGCCATTTTCAATTAAAGTTTGTAAACTCATATGAGCAATTCTACTTAAAGGGGCTGCCTTAACATATTTATTATTAATCCATTCAAGTTTTTTCTGGTCGAATTTTGCTGGAGAACGACTTAAGCGCTTAGGATCAAACTGTTTAATAAATTGTTTTTTAGTAAAAATTTCTTCTTCACCGACCGGCGACCAACCAAGTAAAGTAATAAAATTAAACATTGCCTCTGGTAAGTAACCAAAACTACGATATTGCTCAATAAATTGAAGAATACTTTCATCACGTTTACTTAATTTTTTACCCGTTTCTTGATTAATAATTAAAGACATATGGCCAAATTTTGGAGGTTTCCAACCAAAAGCTTCATAAACTGCTAATTGTTTTGGAGTATTAGCAATATGATCATCACCTCTTAAAATATGAGTCATTTCCATTAAGTGATCATCAATTACTACTGCAAAATTATAAGTGGGTTGTCCGTTTTCTTTCATAATGACAAAATCACCACCCAATGTATCACTATTAAATTCGATCTTACCTTTCACCATATCATCAAATTGATAAAGATGATTTTTAGGCAATCTTAATCTAATAACTGGTTTTAACCCTTCAGCTCTTTTTTTAGCTTGTACTTCTGCAATTTCATGCTCTGTCATTCCTTCATATTCATACTCATAATGAGGCATAATACCTGCTGCCTGTTGACGTTCACGCATTGTAGTTAACTCATCTTCAGTTAAATATGATTCATAAGCCGAATTGTTTTCTAATAATTTTTTAATATACTTATGATAAATTTCATTACGTTCTGATTGACGGTATGGACCGTAATCGCCACCAATATCAGGGCCTTCATCCCAATCAATACCTAACCAGGCTAAATTGGATAATTGGGATGCTTCACCATCAGCTACATTACGTTTTAAATCTGTATCCTCAATTCGAATAACAAAAGTACCACCAGTACTTCGAGCAAATAAATAATTAAATAATGCGGTACGAGCATTACCAATATGTAAATGTCCAGTTGGACTAGGTGCATAACGTACTCTAATTTTTTGCGCTACCAAAATTAGTTCCTCCATCAATTAAAATCAATATTTATAATATCACTTATCATCATTACACGTTTATTTCAAAGCTTTTTTAATTGTTTCACCAATAGTTTTAACGCCAACAATCTCAATTTTGCTTTTTTCATGGTAATTTTTTAAATTATTAGTCGGAACAAAAATTCTCTTAAATCCCAACTTTTCAGCTTCACTAATTCTTAATTCAATTCGATTTACACTACGAGCTTCACCCGAAAGACCTAACTCACCAATAAAGCAATCAGTTGCAGGTATTTCTTGATTCTTAAAACTTGAAGCAATTGCCATAGCACAAGCTAAATCAATTGCCGGTTCATCTAATTTAACTCCACCTGTTACTTTAATGTATGCATCTTGATTTTGCAGTAAAATATTTGCTCGTTTTTCTAAAACAGCCATAATTAACGACACACGATTATAATCAATTCCAGTAGCAGTACGTCTCGCATTACCAAAAAGTGTAGGAGTCAATAACGCTTGAATCTCTACTAAAATTGGACGACTTCCTTCCATTGAAACTACTACAGCAGATCCACTTGTCCCCTTTAAACGTTCTTGTAAAAACATTTCTGAAGGGTTTGATACTTCTTTTAATCCATTTTCATGCATTTCAAAAAGGCCAATTTCATCAGTCGAACCAAAACGATTTTTAACTGTATGCATAATTCGATAAAAGTGAAATTTATCTCCTTCAATATAAATTACGGTATCTACCATATGTTCAAGAATTTTTGGCCCTGCAATCGAACCATCTTTAGTAATATGACCAACAATAAAAGTGGTAATATTTTGACTTTTAGCAATCTTCATTAAACGGCTGGTTAATTCACGAACTACAGCAACACTACCAGTAGCACCATCAACATCTACTAATTCCATGGTTTGAATTGAATCAACAATTAAAATATCGGGTTTAATTTCATCTAACAACGACTCTACTTGATCAAAATCACTTGTAGATAAAATGATTAATTTTTTTCCATTTACTCCTAATCTAGTAGCGCGACGCTTAATTTGCGATGCACTCTCTTCACCAGAAATATAAAGAACCTTTTTTTCTTGATGCACAATTTTACTGGCAATTTGTAATAAAATTGTTGATTTTCCAATACCTGGATCGCCCGATATTAATACCAAGGATCCTGGTACCACTCCCCCACCAAGAACTCGATCAAACTCAGTTACACCTGTCTTAATTCGTGATAAATCATCAATGGAAATTTCATCAATTGATTGTGGTTTTAATACTGATTGATTTTGAAATAACTTTTTATTAGATTTAACTTCCTTTTTAATTAAAGGCTGCATTGTATTGAATTCGTGACAGTTCGGACAAACACCATACTGTACTGCAGATTCATAACCACAATTATCACATACATAAATTGCTTTTGACTTAGATTTAGCCATCTATTCTCCTGAAGAACCGAAACCACCGATTCTTATTCCTTGTGCTTCATCATGAGCAATTTTGAAAAAATTAGTAAAAATTCCTTGACCAATCCGATCACCCTTTTTAATTATGGCATCTTCAGATTTGAGATTAATTACTTGAAAAAAAATTTCTCCTTCGTTACCTTTATTATTGAAATAATCACTATCAACAATTCCAATACCATTAGGCATAACCAAGCCTTTATTCTTAGGATTACCTGATCGATTAATCAGCATTAAGCACTCATTATCAGGCATGTAAGCTTTAATTCCTGTTGGAATTAAAACTGGTGTAAATTCATGAGCCTTAACAATTAGATCACAAGCAGCCTCAAAATCATATCCTGCTGAACCTTGACTATGTCGTTTTGGCAAATTAATTTCTTTTTCTCTATATTTACTGACAACTTTAAACCCACGCATTTTTGAGAACTCCTTATTTATTCGTAAATTTCCCATAATAATTGACAAATAAGTCAAAAAAAATTCACATTCATTTAGTACTATAATAAATGTAGAAAGAAAAAAATAACTCCTCCCAGAGCTTTAAATTAATTCTACACTCAACTTACAAATCTCCCAAAGGCTTAGTTTTAATATTACTAAGCCTTTTATTTTTCAATGCATATTAGTAAATAATTAATTCTAGCATTTACAATACTTTTACAATTTCCTCAAATTTTTTTCACATTTATTATTTATGATTATAAATGTAGAAAAATTAACTACTCCTCCCAAAGTATTAGTTTAAATCTACCATTAATTTTTAACTTACAGTTTTAGAAAATACATCACAAAAGTGATGCTTTTTTTATTTAATAAAGATTCCAAAAAAAGAATAAGGAATAAAAATTATATCAAAACTCAAGGTAGAGATCAAAAATTCGATGTTTAAACAAAGTAAAACGGCCAGTTAGAAAAGAAGACTAACTGACCGTTTTTTAATTTAACCAAATAAAACCTTCAATAATTAAAACATATACTAACGTAACAATAACACCATAAAAGAATATTCGTGTCCAGATTCGATTTTTAATCTTTAAAAAACTACTGTAATCTTTTTTAACAATATCATTTCCTTCTTGATTGACAGATTTAATTAATTTCACATCATCATCAACCAAGTATTTAGTAAAAACATAATTTAAAAAAGCTGGAAGAAATAATAAAAGTAAACTTATTATTCCTAAGATTTGACGAACAGGATTATTATACTTAAATAAATATCCAATACCCAAAAGAACTAATTCAACAATAACTCCGGAAACAAGAGCAATAGGGACAAAATATCCCTTATTATGCCAAAGTATTTTCACTTTTTTCCCTTCTATTTTATCTACATATCATTTTACGTAATTAAATAATTTCAAACAAATCAAAAGTTGTTTTTTTAGTGGTTCTCTTTTTTATGATAATCCAAATAATAACGAAAAAGTAAATCTATAACTACGTAAAGTGGTGAAAAATGATTATATTCTAACGAATAATCCCCTCCTAATTTTAAATCTGTAATTTGATAATAGATATTATAATCAGTCTTTGTTGATAAAAAATTGTGGGTAATTGGAGTAATGGAAATCGATGGTGACTTGATTACTTTAATCATTTTGATTAACTCTTTTAGTTCTAAATTTTCACCACTATATGATATTAAAATTAAAAGATCTTTAGGAGTGATCGTTTTAACTTGCCATTTTAATTCAGTAATTGATGGAATAAAAATCATATTTAATTGAGTAGCCAAAAAATTTCTAGTTAATAATTGAGCTGCTATTTGTTCTCCCCAATCAGTACCATAAACATAAATTGAATGAGCTTGAGAAATTTTCTTCACAATTGGAACCATATCTATTTGTAAAAATAGTTTAATAGTATCTTTAAGATCAGCACTAAGTTGAATCACATTATTATATTTAACTTCCTCTTTTATTTTTGTGTCATTTTCTAAAAAATATTTCATCTCCGAAAATCCAGAAAAATGTAATCTTTTAGCCAATCGAGTTAATCCTGAGGGAGAAGTAAAAGTCTTTTTAGCTAATTCCTTAGTTTTTAAACTAGCAGCATATTCCTTATCTTTTAAAATAAAATTTAATATATCCAAATCAGACTTAGTTAGCCGATCTGCGTATTTATTAATTACTTCTTCAAATTTCATAATTTTCTACTTTCTTAAGTTTATTTTAACCAGAAATAAAAAAAATTTTAATCTTTAAAAAAAAATTCAATTTTTGATATATTAATCAAACAAGTAAGCGATTGTACAAAAGCCTCAGTTTTAATTTAACATATTAAGTGGAACAAATAAATTAACGGAGGTTTTTAAAATGAATCAAAAAAAAGTTAATGTAGCTATTGCTGGAGGTGGTGCAACTCATACTCCAGGAATTATTCAAGCTTTATTAGAAAGCCGAGATAAACTACCTCTTAATGAATTACGATTATATGATATTGATCCTAAAAAAAATGATGATATGTATGTCATCATTAAAGAAATGATGAAGCAATATAAAATTGATGATGTATCTTTAACTGAAACAACAGATCCCCAAGAAGCATTTACTGATATCGACTTTGTATTTTCACAAATTAGAGTTGGTGATCTAGAAATGCGAGAAAAAGACGAGAAAATCCCATTAAAATTTGGTTTAGTGGGTCAAGAAACTTGTGGCGTTGGCGGATTTGCTTATGGTTTACGTTCAATTAAAGGATTACTTGAGTTAGTTGGATACATTCAAAAATATGCTCCTGATGCTTGGATTCTAAATTATACTAATCCGGAAAGTTTGATTGCTGAAGCTGTTAGACGTAAATATCCTCATGCAAAAATACTTAATGCGTGCGACATGACTATTTCAATCGAAGAAACAATTGCTCGTAATTATGGCTATAATCGAAAAAATTGGATTTGCCAATATTATGGTCTTAATCATTTTGGTTGGTATACTTCAATTTATGATAAATCTTTACATCGGGAAATTATGCCTGAAATTATTCATAAACTTCAAGAAAAGCCAATGAAAATAGCGTCATTTAATGCCAAGGATCCCTCATGGCAAGACGCTTGGAATATGTTGACAGAAATTCTAAGACTTTTCCCTGATTATCTGCCTAATAATTACTTAGAATATTATTTATTCCCAGATTTAGTTGTTAAAGCAGCTGATCCTCACTACACTAGAGCCAATCAAGTAATAGATGGTCGAGTTAAAGAAACTCGTGAATTAGCTGACCAAATTCGTCAAGGTAAAGCAAAAGATTTTAATTTTGATTTTGGTGAACATGGTAACTACATTGTTGATATGGCCGCATCAATTTTAAATGACAGTCATGAACGTTTTATGTTAATTGTTCCAAATCACGGTGCCATTCCAAACTTGCGCCCAGATGCTGTTGTTGAAATTCCTGCATATGTCGGATGTACTGGAGCTGAACCAATTTCTATGCGTGAACCAATTAATGATTTCCACAAAGGACTAATGGAAGCTCAAGATGCAGCTGAAAAATTATTGGTTGACGCTTATTTTGAACATTCATATCAAAAAGCCTTACAAGCAATGACTTTAAATCAAACCGTTCCTTCAGCAGATAAAGCAAAGAAAGCGCTTGATGCCTTAATGGACGCAAACAAAGAATATTGGCCCCATTTAAAATAAATAATTTGCTCTTGATCTTTAAATTTATCAATTAACAATTGAAATTAACGACCAAGTTTAAGTTTGCTTACTTCTTCAATTATTCATAAAAGAAATTTTAAAAATTTCACTTTTAGCTTAGGAGGACTATTTTATGAAAGAAAAAATGCAAACATTTGGTAAAGCCATGCTAGTACCCATTTCATTAGTGGCTATTGGCGGCTTACTTTTAGGACTAGGTGGCGCTTTTACTAGTGAATCAACAATGACTGCCCTTGGCATTCATTGGACAAGCTATTCCCATTCAGTTTTTTTTAACTTTTTTAATGTTTTAAAAGCATTAGGAAATTCAATTTTTGATAATCTATCAATCTTATATGCTGTTGGTGTAACATTTTCTTTAGCTAAACACGAAAAAGGATGGGCTGCATTTTCAGCAGCGGTAGCATTTTTGGCTATGAACGCTACAATTTCCACTTTACTATTAGCTAAAGGTTATACACCAGACATGGCAGACGTTGCTGCTTTAATTAAATCAGGTGTTAAGCCAATGGTAGCTGCCAAAAGAGCAGCTCTTTTTACGAATGAATTAGGTTTCTTTACATACCGAACCGGTGTTTTTGGTGGTATTGTTCTAGGACTAGTTATCTCTTGGATTCATAATCATTTTTATAAAACTAAGTTACCTACCGCAATGGCTTTCTTTTCTGGAACTCGAACAGTACCAATTCTTTCATTATTAGCTGGGGGAGCCTTGGGTTTCATTTTTTACTTTATTTGGCCTCCAATCGGTTCTTTGTTTACTAATTTTTCTTTATTAGTCTCAAAAATAGGTTTAATTGGTACATTTCTTTATCGGTTTGTTTACGAGAGTCTTATTCCATTTGGAATGCATCCATTACTTTCATTACCAATGCATTGGACAGCTCTAGGAGGATCAATGGTAGTTGATGGTAAACTTGTAGTTGGTAATGCAGCTATTCAATTAGCTCAGTTAGCTTCCCCACATCCTGGAAAACTCTTAGTAAAAGCTTATATGGCTGGAACTGGTGTAATTAATTTTGCAATTTATCCTGCAATTGCTCTAGCAATGTATAAAACCGCTTTAGCTCAAAACAAAAAGAAGGTAGCAGGTTTGTTAATTCCTACAATCGTTTCTACAACTCTTTTTGGAATTACTGAACCAATTTTATTTACTTTCTTATTTATTGCTCCTTGGATGTACTGGTTAGTCTATGCACCTATTGCAGGATTAGCTGAAGCAATTTGTGAATTTTTCAAAGTTTCAATTTATCAAGGTAACATTAAAGATTGGATCCCTTGTCTCTTACGTCCTGAAAAAATCTATATTTTGCCTTATTTATGGATAATGCCCATTTTCTTTATCGTCACTTTTATTATTTTTAGATTTTTAATTATAAAATTTGATGTTAAAACTCCAGGAAGGGAATTAGAAGCTAGCACTGTCAAGTTATACTCAAAGAAAGAGTATGAGGAAAAGCAGCAAAAAGACCAAACAGGTGATAATAGTTCAAAAGAAGAAAAACCAGATCTTGCCAGCGCAATTATTGATGGTTTAGGTGGTAAAGATAACATTGAAGATGTTGATAATTGTATTTCACGTTTAAGAGTAATCGTAAAAGATCCTAAAAAAGTAGCACCTGATTCAGTTTGGACTAATAGTTTAAATGCCTTAGGAATAATTCATTTAGGTGATGGTAAAGCTTTACAAATCGTTTATGGTGCACAAGTTGCAAGTATTGCTGTGGACGTACGAGATAAGTTAGGAGACTATTAAAATGAATTTTTTTAACCACTTTAATGATGACAAATCTATTGAAATTCATCAGTATCAATTTAAGGTTAAAGATGTCAAAAACATTAATATTAATTTATTAGATGGCATATTTGAACATGCTTTAATCATGGTTAAAGACCCTCAAAACATAGTTCGTATTTTATTTAGTTTTAAGTCTCGTTTCAGATCACGATTTTTGTCTACAGAAGAGATTCATACTACTAATGGTGCAATATCAGGTCCCATTCTTAATGGGATCTGGACTTTAACCATAATCAAACCTTCAAAAAGAGTTAAAGGAAAATATCAAATTGAAATACGCTTTGATAGAGAAATAACTTTAAATGATTCAAATCAATATCTAACATTAAAAAATAATTTCTATAATGAATCTTCAAACGTACCAAACAATTCTTGGGTTAATACTGAATTACATAGTCATAGCTATTACAGTGATGGGCGAGTTTCATTAGACGAAATCAAAGAAACAATTAACCATAAGATTGATCTCTATGCTTTAACGGATCATACGATGTTTACCACTAAATTTCCATCTGGAAATTACTTATTTCTTCCCGGAAGTGAATTAACTTTTGACAACGAATTTCACTACAATCTCTATGGATGTAAAGAATTAATTGATTTTACCAAATATTTTGAAGGCAAAAAAACAATTAATGAAGTTCTTGAACACTGTTTTAAAGAACTAAGTAAAAAATATTTACTATCAATTAATCATCCTTTCGCAGCCGAAATTACACGTCATCATCATTTTAATATTAAATATTTTAACCTTTTAGAAGTAATTAACGCTCCATATGCAATTGATGAATTTATTGATAATGAAAAAGCAATTCGCTTTTTCGACTATCTTTGGAATCACGGATACCAATTATTTGGTGTAGGTGGAAGTGATGCCCACAAAAAGAATTTTCACAATACCTATCCTGTGGGAATACCTTTAACAAAATTATTTTTACCTGAATCTAATATTTCATCTGCTTTAAATTCTTTAAAAAATGGGCATGTCTACTTACTAAATCAAGTTAATGCCAGAGCTAAGTATGAAAAGAATGGCAAAGAAGTATTACCGGGAAGTAAAAACATTGAATCTATAACTTGTAAGGGCTATTCTCAAGAACTTTTAACATGGAGAGTAATTATTGATGGAAAATGTATTGATCAACAAATTACAAAAAATTACAATAATGTTTACCAAATTAAAGCTGGCTCTTATCTTCGATTAGAGGCAAGGAAAAAAGGGGAAATTGCAGTATTTGTTAACCCTGTATCTAATCATCTTAAAGTTAATGAACATGATGCAGACATTGCCGACCTTTTATCAGATTTTGAAAAAAATGAACTGAGATAAATAGATGAAAGTTGGAAAAATATATCGAGTAACCTACATTGTGGTTGAAATCTTTTTAATTATTATTTACTTAATTCAGATTCCTGTAGTCTTACAAAGTAAGATTGGTCCTTTAATTTTAATTGATTATACTTTAGGAGCTATTGAAACTATCGGTGGTCTTTATGTCATTACTAAATTTTCTCAAACAGGAAAAATTAAGTATTTAACTATCGCAAGTTACTTACCACTTTTAATTCTAATTGAAAAAGGAATTGTTGGTATTTTAGGAGCAGCTTTAATTGCTTTAGCTACGATATCTAAATATCTAGTAATTAAAAAAGAAGAAAAAAAATAAACTAATTTATAAAGTTCAGAAAATAAGACTAAATTTCATCAACTAAGTCTTATTTTTTTACTTTAAATTAACTTTTTAATTTTCAAAATACCTTCTTAATTCAGAATCCCCGTTTTTTATTTCTAAAAGTCCTTTACTGCCCATTAAAAAAATGATTTGAAATCCAGAAATTAAATGGCGATGATAAGTCACAGGATTAGCTAAATTAAAAATAAAACTCATATTACTCAAGTTTTTATTTGTAAATAAAATTAAATATTTCAATGTTGTTGAACTATTATCAGCAGCATTAAAAAGTCTAATTCTTAATTGACAAGTAAAATCAGCGATTGACATTAAATTTTGAAAATTACTATGCTTATATACAAATTCACTAATTTTTTGAATAATTTCTTCTATGTTCCCTTTTAAATAAACCGAATAAGTTTTAGTCAAATAATTTGTAACTGATCCAATTTTCCTTTTACTCATTAATAAATGTCCCCAAAAATCAAATCGAAAATCTGAAGACATAAAAAAGTCAAACTTCATCTGAGGCAATGAAATATTACTCAAATCAGCATCGATATCTCGAGAAACAATCAAATAATCGTATTTTGTTAAATCCAAATTAGCTAGTTCATAGAAATATTTTTGGTCAAAATAAATTTGCAGATGATCATCAAGTGATAATTTTCTTAATAAAGTTTCATTTGCGATTTTTCCAAAACCATTAATTAATAAAATATGAGTAGGATAATAACTATTTTGTAGTCGACAAATATAGTTATAAATCTCCATAATAAAATCTAAAAATATTTGATCATGAAAATCTCCTTCACTCCAATCTGGTAAAGCAAAAATAATATCAGTAGCTAACGCTAAGGACGCAGGTAGTTTATAAACATTTTGTTTATTTACATAATATTCTCCATTTTCGTGCAATCCGAATTTTTTCTTTAAAAGATACTGTGTAATAAAGTCAAAAATTAAATTAACTAAATCTACATCTTTTTTTAATTCTAAGCTGTAATTATAATAAATTTTTTTTAATACCAGATTAAAACATAAATTCAATTCTGGTATTTTTTCTTGCCAAAAATTACGATTATTTGCAAACCGTTTCATTTCACTATTAGCTAAAATAAAAGCAGTTAAAGCATTTATTTCTGCTTTTGTATCAAATTCTGGGAACGATTGTAATAAATCGGCAGCTAAACGGCCTTCTGGCAGACTTAAAAGATTCGAATTTACTAGATGTTTTAATTTTGGAAATTTATTTATCAGTAATAAATATTTTACAATTCGGTTAAATCCAGTGTCTGTAATTTCATTTGGATATTTGTTCATTTTTTGCAATAAAATATTTTTAACTTTTAACATTTGCGAATAAGAGAAAAATGGCTTAACGCAGTCAAATGCTATTTCTGGACCAAGATGATACTGATACAATACAAAAAGATCAATCATGCAGCAACGTTTCTCCATGATTGATCCCGTAATTTTCATTCCATTGTACGGGGTTGACTTAATCATTAACCCGTACCAATTAAGAAAAATTTTAACTTGATGAAGATCTTTAGCAATGGTTGATTCACTAACATGAAGCAAATGAGCTAAATCTTCAATCTTTAAATAACCCGAACTTAAAAAGAGCTGCTGACAGATAATAGGAACTCGATAATGATTCTGAAATAAATGATTAATATTTTGATTTAAATATTCTTGACAATAATGCCTAATTTTATCTATTTGCTCTAAATTTTCTAAATCATAATCAATAGTATAACCCTTACCTCGCTGATTAGTAATTTGAAAAGGGAAATTCAAATTCCTCGATACTTTTTTCAAAATTCTTAGTTCAGCTTGTGCAGTTCTAATAGAAATTCCGCAATGATCCATGATTTTTTCCATGCTTATAAAATCATTGTTTAATAATAAATCCAAAATTTTAATTTCTCGAAAAGTTAAAAATGCCATTCTGCCCATTCATTTTATTATTTCCTCAATTAATTATTTTACATCTTAAATTAAGCTTTTGTTAGAAATAATTCTCTAATCTGTGTAATTTTACTTGAGCTTAAATTTAAAACTTGTTGGGCATAAGCACTAATACTTCCGTATTCTTTTTCAATTTGATTGATTGAAGCACTAATAAATTCAGGACGAGTATCAAATAACGAATATAGATAATCAGCTAATTTTTTATCTTGAGTTTCCTTCAAAAAATAAGAATAATAACGTTGATTCTTTTCCCGACGTGCGCGATTAGTCAACATATAATCATAAACCAAAATATTATGCGATACTCCTAAAATTCCTTCTAAAATCATTAAAGCAAAACCAGTACGATCTTTACCACCACGACAATGCTGCATATTAGGTAAGTTATTAACATCACTTAATACATTTAGTGCTTTTGAAAAAGCTTCATGACTGCTAGGATTATTTACAAAATCTAATTGCTGTTCAATCATTTTTTGCTGACCAGTTTTACCTTTTTTTAACGCAAGTTGGGCTCGTTCCTTAAGATTCTTGGTTGCATGCATTGCTTGTAAATTTCCTGCTTCTTGAGCAGTATCTGCCTCTGGATCAAACTGATAATTTTTAATTTTAGGGTCAATTTCTGGATTAGGATCAGCTACAATTTCACTACGACTTCGATAATCAATTATTGAATGAATTCTTAAAGATTTAAAAAAAGGAATACCTTCAGGTTTTAAATTTTTTAAATAGTCTGAACGATAACCAATACCCCATTTTATTCGCTGACCATTTTCTGTACGATATCCACCGATATCACGAAAATTATACATTCCAGCTATTGGCAAAATTCGATAACCAAAAAGAATCGGGGATTCATTTTGCCATTGGATAATAAAATAATTAACACGTTGAGGATTGTAATTAAATTGAAAATGACAATTTTTAGCATTTCCTGAAAATAAGTAATGCTTATTCTGTGTCTGAGGATTTAAATCATAAGTCCAAAATACTTTATAAGGTTTAATCGTATCAGGAGTAACAATATTTAACTCATTTTGACCATCTTTAAGAAAAAACGCTTCAATGTAGTCGTACTTGAGAGCCAATTTTATTTTCCTCCTACCTGCTTTATATGATCCAAGATCGGTACTGGTGAATCATAAGCTGCTACTTGATAATTAATCTCAACCCCTAAGGAAACTAATTTACGTAAATCTTCATCCTCTTGTGGCGTAAAACATAAATCATAATTATAGCTAATAGTGCGTCCTTCACGAGTTCGCATACCACCAAAATTTACTTTATTAATCTCCACACCCCCTTCTTTCATTTTTAAGAGGCTAGATGTACTATCTGTAATCAGAAATGTACTCTTTTTTATTGGATTTTTTTGATAAATTCGAATAAATTTATCAACGCCAAAAACATGAACAATATACCCAGGTGCAGCCATTTTTAATACTTGCTCTTGAACTGGATTTTTAGCTGCTCGATCACTTATACAAAGGATTTGCTCTGCTCCTACATACCTTAGCCAAGAACTTGCTACTTGTCCATGAATTAAACGGTCATCAATTCGAATACTTTTTATTGCCATAATATTCCTTTCCCATATTCAACAAAAGCTATTATTTATATTTAATAAAAGTTTTAAACTAAAATACCTGCTACTGCCAAAACTGTACCAATTGCCAAAATACCAAAAATTAACCAAATCATATATTTACGAGGCATAACGTCCTGTAATTTATAGAGAAAAATGGTAAACAATAGTGGTAACAATTTTGGCATTATGTTATCTAAAAGTTTTTGGACTTTAATTACACTTTTACCGGCTTTAATTGCAGTTCCAACATTTATCTTTACATATTGCGCAATGAGAGAACCTAGAACAATTACTCCTACCATTGTGGCAATATTAATAATTTTTTGTAAAACTTTAGCTTGCTCACCACTTTGAATATATTGAATTCCTTTTTCGTATCCCGCAATTACCCCATAATATTTAATAAAAATATTAATAGCGTTATAGATAAGAAACATTAAAATTGGCCCTAAAAAATTCCCTTTTAATGCATAAGCAGCACCAATACTTCCCGCAATTGCCTGAATAGTAATTTTAAAAACACTATCGCCAATTCCAGCTAAAGGTCCCATCATTCCAGCTTTTACAGCAACAACTGCTTCCTTTTCATCCTCATTAGTTGTCTCTTCAATTGCTGTAGTAATTCCTAAAATCATTCCAGTTGCAGTATTTTGTGATAAAAACATTGCTAAGTGACGTTGCATTGCTTTTACTCGGGTTTTTACATCAGCCTTTGCATATAATCTTTTTAATGCTGGCGTAATAGCTGTTAAGAAACCTATAGCCTGCATGTTATCATTAGTTGCAGTTAAACCTAATCCAAATATTTGTAAACGCCAATATATTTTATTTAAATCACTACGAGTGATTTTTTGATAAGTTCCTTTGTTTTGGGTATTTTTATTATCCTTAAGTTCTTTTTCAATAACTTTATCTTCCTTTTTATTCATAGATCATATTCCTCATCATCTTCATCACTACTGTTATTATTATCACTTTGTCCAGTATTACTTTTAATTGTTTGTTGTTCTTTTTGTGTATCCATAATTTCCATCAAAAACATATAAATCACTGAAAAAGATAAAGCAATCAAAGTAACAGGAAGAACCCCTAATTTTAAATAAGTTGATAAGACAAACCCCAAAATTAAAAATGGCCACAAACTAGGTTTCATCATCATTGTCATTAAAATAGCCAAACCTACTGCTGGCAATATTGAAGCTGCTACTCCAAGTCCACTTAAAATATTTTTAGGAATAACTGCCAATATTTTGTCGACAACACCCTTTTGAAAGAAAACTACTAAAAATGTTGGAATAGCTCTTAATAAAAATTGAAAAATAACTGCAACAATATTTATTTTCATAATTCCATCAAAATTACCAGTTAACGCAATCTTATCAGCCCAAGGTTCAAATAACTGCCGAACAAAACGAGCAAAAAGTAATAATTGTTGAACTAGCACAGCAACAGTAGTTGCGGCTGCAACACCAGCAGCAATACCTTGAGGTGTAGCGCCCGTCCCTGAAGTTATTGAAACACTTACCCCAACAATAGTTCCAACAATCATATCTGGAGTTTGGTACCCAGCCATATTTCCAAGTCCCATCCACATTAATTCCAGAGTACCAGAAACAATTAAAGCTGTTTTCATATCACCTAAAATTAATCCAACTAAAGGACCAACAAGTAAAGGTCTTCTTAGCATCTGAGGCCCTTCATCATCATAAGAACAGTAACCAGCCCACAGAGCAATTAAAAGCGCTTGCATAAAAGACATATTTTCATCCTCCTTAACTACTTAAATTTTAGAATGCGCTTACATAAATAACCAGATAAGTTTTTACTATTTTAAAAAGCAAATATTTATTAGGAAATATAGAATTTTGGAATAAAAAAATATCATAAAACAATCATTTATTTAATAATTTTTTATTAATATCTAATGTATTTCAAGCGTCATATGAATTTCAAAAGCAACTTTTTGAATTTATAAAAAAAAGATTGATTCAAAAGAATCAATCTTTTCTATAAAAATTTACTGATTAATCAGCTTAAATCTTCACCGTTAGAAGCAATAACTTTTTGATACCAATAGAAAGAATCCTTACGATAACGCTTTAAACTCCCATTACCCTCATCATCTTGATCAACATAAATAAAGCCATATCGTTTAGACATTTCAGAAGTTCCCGCGCTAATTAAATCAATAGGACCCCAAGTAGTATAACCCATTAAATTTACACCATCTTTAATAGCTTCTTTCATTTGAAGGATATGTTTCTTTAAATAATCAATTCGGTATTGATCATGCACCTTATGATCAGAAGTCAATTTATCTTTAGCACCTAATCCATTTTCAACTACAAATAAGGGTATGCGATAACGATCCCATAACTCATTTAAAGTTATTCTTAAACCGATAGGATCAATTTGCCAACCCCAATCGCTTGTTTCTAAATAAGGATTTTTTCCACCACCAAGTAATTCACCATTAAATTTTTCCGGCTTTTGAGTAGCATCAACTACAGAACTCATATAATAGCTAAATGCTAAGTAATCCACTATACCTTTTTTAATTATTTTTTCATCTTCAGGCTTCATATCTATTTTAATATTATTTTCTAGGAAATAGCGATTCATAAATTCAGGATATTCACCGCGAACTTGAACATCCGTAAAGAAAAGATTCAGTTGATCTTGTAACTGATTAGCACGAACATCAATCGGATTAGGAGTTTTGGGATAAGTTTCCATCCGTGCAAGCATACATCCAATTTTAGCTTCAGGATCAATTTTATGACATTGTTCAACAGCTAATGCACTTGCTACAAATTGATGATGAACTGCTTGGTAACGTAATTGTGATTGTTGGTTTAAAGACAATTGATCATCAACACTACCAGTCGCTGTAAAGCCACCTGTAATTGCATTAATTTCATTAAAAGTCATCCAGTATTTAACTTTGCCTTGATAACGTTTAAATAATGTTTCTGTATAGTGAGTAAAATTAGCAATCGTTTCTCGACTTACCCAACCATTTTGCTTTAAGGTCAAATTTAAGGGCATTTCATAATGTGAAATTGTAACAACAGGTTCAATGCCATAACGATGACATTCATCAAAAACGCGATCATAAAATTTTAATCCTGCTTCATTTGGTTCTTTATCATCACCATTTGGGAAAATTCTTGCCCAAGCAATTGATAATCTAAAAGCTTTAAAACCCATTTCAGCAAAAAGTTTAATATCATCTTGATAATGATGATAAAAATCAATACCTCGACGTTTAGGATACATTTTATCTGTCATATCTGACATTGCTACTTTAATTGTATTCATAGAAACATCATTAGCAGACATTTTTAAAGGATTTTGAGATTTTTTAACGACTTCAGCGGTAGTTAACCCTTTACCATCTTCATTCCAAGCTCCTTCTATTTGATTAGCAGCAGTAGCACCACCCCATAAAAAATCTTTAGGGAATGTCACAGGAATTTCATTTTTATACATTGTTTTATTCCTTTCTTTAAAGCAAACTTTAATTTTACGTTAATGATAATAATGGCTCACCATTTGTAATACTACCAGTTTTCATTACTTCAACTTTATGATAATTTTTACTATTAGTAATAATAATTGAAGTTACTGTAGATAATTTAGCTTTTTCAATAGTAGTTAAATCAAATTTAACTAAAGGATCCCCCATAGCCACTTGTTGATCTTTTTTAACCATAGTTTCAAATCCCTTACCATCTAATTCAACGGTATCGATTCCAATATGAATTAAAATTTCTGCTCCATTTTCTGTCATCAAACCAATCGCATGACCGGTTGGAAAAATCATTGTTACTTTTGCATTGCTAGGAGAAACAATTTGACCTAAATTAGGTTTAATTGCCACACCTTGGCCCATAGCTCCACTTGAAAAAACTTCATCAGGAACATCTTTAAGTGGCACAACTGTTCCAGAAGCTGGACTTTTTAAAATCTCTGCCTGATTATAACTTACCGAAGAATTAGAATTTTCTTGTTTAGATTTAGAAATATTTGCCTTACTTGATGATTCTGAATCTACTGCAGCTTCTAATAAAGGTTCATCAACACTTTTGCGACCAAACAACATTTGCAAAACAAAACCAATTATTAAACTTAAAAAAATTGTAAAAATATATCCCAAAACTGAAGTATTAATACCATCTTTACCTATAGTTGAAGGAATGGAAAATATTCCTAAACCACCCATCATATAATTTTTAGTACCAAAAAATCCAATTAAACCACCGCCAATAGCTGCGCCAATACAACTTATAATAAATGGTTTTTTTCTTGGTAAAGTTAATCCATAAATTGCTGGTTCAGTAACGCCAAAAATTCCGGAAATAAATGCTGGAATTGCTAAACTACGAGTTTTTTCCTTTTTAGTTTGAAAAATCATAGCTAAAACCACTCCAGTTTGAACAAATGATGCTGCAGCACTCAAAACTACAATAGGATCATAACCTTTGGCTGCAATATTTGCTAACATTACAGCTACAAAGCTCCAATGTACTCCAAACATAACAAAAATTTGCCAAAATCCACCCATAACAAGTCCCGCTATAACCGGATTAAAGTTATAGACTGACACACATATTGTAGAAATAGCATTACCCAACCATGTTGATAACGGTCCAATGATTAATAAAGTTGCGGGGACTGTAATTAATAAAACCGTAAAGGGTACTAAAAAAGTTTTTACAACATCAGGGATGATTTTTCGAGCAATTTTTTGAATTTTAGAGGCAAACCACACTGCAATAATAATTGGAATTACCGATGAAGTATAATTCATCATAATTACAGGTATTTTTAAAAAGGTAATATGAATTGGTGCTTCAAAAAAAGTGCCTTTAAATACCGTAAATAAATTCACTTTACTAGAACTTAAAGCAACAATTGAAGGATAACATAAAGCTGCACCAATAGTAGCACCAACAATAATATCTAAGTTAAATTTTTTAGCGGCAGTAATTCCTAAAATCACTGGTAAAAAGTAAAACAAACTATCGCCAATAGCATTAAGAACGATATATGTGCCAGAAGTAGCTTTAAGCCAACCAACAGCTAAAAATAAAGCATTAAATCCTTTAATCATACCTGCTGCACATAATGGGCCCAAAATTGGTGAAAAAATTGCCGAAATTAATTCAATAAACTTGTCTAATAAGCTTAAATTTTGTTGGCTTTCATTATCATCATTAGCCACTTCTCCACCATCAGAAAAACCACCAATTTTAATTAAAGTATCATAAACATCAGCAACATTGTTTCCAATAACAACTTGATATTGACCTCCAGATTTTACTAAGGAAATTACACCATCAATACTTTTAACTGCAGCATCATTAGCTTTTTTTTCATTTTTCAATCTAAAACGTAAACGCGTAGCACAATGTACTACACTAATTACATTTTCTCTACCGCCTATATTAGCGATTATTTTCTTGCTTAATTCTTCGTAAGCCATTTTTCCTCCTAAATAAAAACCCATTAACATATAGAAAAACTTACCAAATAAAAAGTAATTTTTTCTTTGTTAATGGGTTAATGCCTGATTTATTCAGTAACACACCACATGAAAGTCATTGTTTTTTTTGTCGATTGGTTACTCGCCAAATATGTAAGGTTAGATAAACCTTTTCATCTGGTTGCAACGACCAACCAGTCTTATTTTGTAAAAACGTTCCAATTCTTAAAGCAGTATCATAAGCTTTAGGATATTTTGCGATCATTAATTTTAGAAAAGCTGGATCTAAATTATTTTCTTCTTTAATCACCTTTTGTAAACGTTGAATCATAAAAGATCGTAAATGTGTAACAAAACGATTAAAATTAAACGAATCGTCATCTAATGTCATACCATATTGGTATTGAACAATTTCTACAATTTGTTCGATCAATTTCGTAATCTTGATTGTATTATGTAATCCAGCACTATCGCTTCTTAAATTTAAAAAGTGATAAGTAATAAAAACAACTTCCCCACTAGACAATTTAATATTAGTTAATTTGTCAATTAGTTTTACCGCTTTTTGCGCAATATCATATTCTTTAGGGAAAAGTTTCTTAAGACTCCAGCGCATCGTACCATCAGTAAAATCAATATTTTTCTTTGATCTTAGTAAAGCAAACTCCAAATGATCAGCTAAAACAAGATATTGATAGCTATTAAAATTATGTTGTAATAGAGGTTCAACCATTTTAACCACTTCATCAGTAATCTTCAACGTTTTAGCTGAAATATCATTTAAATTACCTAACGACGATTGATCTCTTTTAGCTGCAATAAAGCTACGTTCAATTTTTGAATCATCCACTATATCTCCAGCTTTTTTCCCAAAACCAATTCCATTACCAATAACTATCCATTCAGTTTTATGCTGATCCTTAACCAGAGCGACATTATTGTTAAAATTTTTAACAAAAATCATTTTATCCTTCCTGATAAAAAACAGTGATTAAACAAAAAACCTACTTCTTAATACAAAATAAATATTAAGAAGTAGGTTAACGCCTGATCGAATCAGTAACACACCTAATCACATGCAGTATTATATTAATTTATGAAATCGGTGTCAACTATTATTTAATTTTTTATTTTAAAAATAACAAAAATTTTAAAGAAATATATTATTTCTTTATCAATTTTAAATAAGATGGTAAATTAAAATTATTTTTTATAACTTATATCATTAGCAAATTCAAATTAAAAGCTAAAAATTACGTTTTTCTTTTTTTGAGTGTTTATTTATAGTTACTTAAACCAAATTACATCCCACTTCTATAAAATCTCTTAAAAAATAGTTATCACATTTTACCATTTTAAATTTATGTCATATATTAAAATACAGAATAAATACTAAATATTGAGATTAACTCTTCTTGGCCCAAAATTTTAAAGATAAAAATACCAAATTTAAAAAAACACTTATGAAAATATGAAAACTATTAAAAATATATTCACTGATCCTTTATTTTGTTGCAGTTTAATTGCAGCAATTGCTACTTTAGTTTTAGGTAGACCAAATTTTAAAGAAATTAATTGGTCAACAATTGGTTCCCTATTTAGTTTAATGTTAACCGTTCAAACACTACAATTTTTAAACGTTTTTAAATTTATCGCAATGAAACTAACTAATTTGGTTAAAAATTCTCGACAATTGATCCAATTATTAATTGCTCTCGCATTTTTTAGCTCCATGTTACTAACAAACGATGTTGCAATTATAACTTTAATTCCCCTTTTATCCTTAAGTATTAAAAATTTAAAAGTGGCACCAGAGTTACCAGTAATATTAATCTGTTTAGCAGCAAATTTAGGTAGTATTCTTTTACCAATTGGTAACCCACAAAATCTATTTTTATTCTTTAACTATCAATTAAACTTTAATCAGTTCATCAAACTATCATTCCCCTTATGGCTTATTAGTTTAATAGTTTGTGAGGCATTAAGTTTTTTTATTAATCCCATAAAGATTTTACCCCAAAAAGAACCATTACCAGTTTTTAAACAATGGCAGTTAATTATTAGTTCTTTTAGCGCAATAATAGTTTTATTAAGTGGATTGAAACTAATTCCTCTTTTAATTGGTATAATTATAGCAATTTTTACTTCTTTAATAATTTCGCCTAAAATATTTAAAAGCATAGACTATGCCTTATTACTTACTTTTTTATGCTTTTTTATTGCGTTTAATAATTTAAGCCAAGCTAAATTTATCAAATATTTTCTTAAAAAAATTGATAATTATCAATTAGGTGTCTATTTGAGTAGTCTAGGATTAAGTCAATGTTTAAGTAATGTTCCTACAGCAATTCTTTGGTCCCCTTTTACAAACCAAGTACCTGCTCTTTTTTATGGAACAAATATTGGTGGATTAGGAACATTAATTGCTTCGTTAGCTAATCTCCTAGCTTTTAAGCAATATCAAATCAATTTTCAACCTAAAATGCATAAATATTTAAAACAATTTAGTTTAATTAATTTTGGTTTGTTATTAATTTATGGGCTGTTAGGAGTTATTATGCTTCATTAACACTTTTTAAAATGATTGATATATAAGCGCTTACTTTTCTTTATGTTTTAAAAATACTATTTAATAAATAAGCAGCCCTATAAATAACAGAGCTGCTTATTGTTGATTACTACTTAAGTCCAATTTGGTAATCATCATCATTCATTGGTTTAACTTCACCTAAAAGGTAGCCATTTCCTACTTGAGAAAAAAAGTCATGATTTGAAGTTCCAGTAGAAATTCCATTCATAACAATTGGATTAACGTCATTTTCAGTGTCTGGGAAAAGTGGATCCTGACCTAAATTCATCAATGCTTTATTAGCATTATAACGCATAAAAACTTTAACATCTTCTTGCCATCCTAATTCTTTATATAAAGAATCTGCATATTTTTCTTCATTTTCGTATAATTCATATAATAAATCATACATCCAATCCCGTATTTCTTTTTGCTTGCCAGCAGTTTGCTCCTTATAACCCTGTTGAAATTTATAACCAATATAAGTACCATGAACCGATTCATCTCGTAAAATTAATTTAATTATTTCAGCAACATTGGCTAATTTATTGTTTCCCAAATAATAAAGTGGCGTATAAAAACCAGAATAAAATAGAAATGATTCTAGAAAAACACTCGCAATTTTTTTCTTTAAAGGATCCTCATATTTATAAATCTCATTAATTCTCTCAGCTTTATGTTGTAGGTTAGGATAAGTATCAGTCCATAAGAAGATATCTTCAATCTCAGTTGGAGTATTTAATGTTGAAAAAATCGAAGAATAACTTTTAGCATGAACACTTTCCATAAATTGAATATTATTTAAAACCGCTGTTTCCTGAGGTGTTCTTATCGTCTCTCGTAACATCGCCATTCCTGATTCAGATTGAATCGTATCTAACAAAGTCAGGCCTCCAAAAACATGACCAACCAATTTTTGCTCTTCTTTAGTTAAAGTACGCCAATCGCTTAAATCATTAGAAAGTGGAATTCGCGTATCTAGCCAAAATTGTTCGGTTAGTTTTTCCCATGTTTGTTTATCAACCGCATCTTCAACGTCATTCCAATTAATTGCAGAGTAATACGTTTTTTTTGAATCTACTTCGGGCATTGAAACTCCTTTTAAATTTTAAATACTGCAACTTTCACACTGATTAGCGCCAACAACATTGCCATCATCTGTAAAAGTTCTAATATAATAAATTGACTTAATTCCTTGATAGTAAGCATAATTTCGTAAAATGCTTAAATCTCTAGTTGTTTGTTCACGTTCATTTTTCCATTCGTATAAGTTTTTGGGAATTCGGCTACGTAAAAATAAAGTCATACTAATCCCTTGATCTACATGTTCAGTAGCGGCAGCATAGATATCAATCATTTTACGCATATCAAGATCATAAGCTGAAATATAATATGGTAATGTCTCATTATTTAAACCAGAAGCTGGATAATAAATTTTACCAATTTTCTTCTCTTGACGTTCTTCAATTCGCTGAATAATAGGTTGCAGCGATGCCGACGTATCATTGATATAGGAAATTGAACCTGTCGGTGCCACAGCCAAACGATTTTGATGATATAAGCCATCTTGCATTACCGCTTTTTTAAGTTCAGACCAATCTTCTTTAGATGGAATAAATATTCCTTTAAAAAGTTCTTTTACTTTAGTTAATTTTGGAGCAAAATCGGTTGTAAGATATTTATCAAAATATTTACCGTTAGCATAATCTGATCGCTCAAAATGATAAAAAGTTTTATTTCTTTCTTTAGCAATTTTATTAGAAGCTTTTAAAGTCCAATAATTTAAAAGTAAAAAATAAACATTAGTAAATTCAACAGATTCTGGTGAACCATACATAATTTTATTGCTAGCTAAATAAGTATGAAGACCCATAGCTCCCAATCCAATTGAATGAGCCAATTGATTTCCCTTTACAATCGAAGGGACTGTATCAATATTAGAATTATCAGTAATAAAAGTTAATGCACGAACCATTATTTCTACTGATTTACCAAAATCTGGTGATTTCATCAAATTAGGAATATTAGTTGAACCTAAATTACAGCTGACATCACGTCCTAATTTCTTATAAGTCTGATCGTCATTTATAATGCTGGGGGATTGAACTTGTAGAATCTCAGAACAAAGATTACTCATTACAATTTTGCCATCAATTGGATTATCACGATTAACTGTATCAATGTTAATTACATAAGGATATCCTGACTCTTGCTGTAATTTCGAAATCTCAGTTTCCAAGTCACGAGCTTTAATTTGAGTGTGATGAATATGAGGATTAGCAACTAACTTGTCATACTCTTTGGTCAAATCAATGTAACTAAAGGGAACACCATATTCTAGCTCTACATCACGAGGTGAAAAAAGATACATTACTTCATCATTACGAATTAATTCATAATATTTATCAGGAATAATAACTCCTAAAGATAAAGTTTTTACCCGAATCTTTTCATCAGCATTTTCTTTTTTTGCAGATAAAAATTCAATAATATCTGGATGAAAAACATTTAAATAAACAACCCCTGCTCCTTGTCTTTGTCCCAATTGATTTGAATATGAAAAACTGTCTTCAAAAAGTTTCATTACGGGTAAAACACCGCTTGCAGCATTTGCATAACCTTTAATTGGTGCGCCAGCTTCTCTTAAATTACTAAGATTTATCCCAACTCCACCACCGATTCGTGAAAGTTGTAAAGCTGAATTAATTCCTCTTCCAATAGAATTCATATCATCAGTTAATTGGATTAAAAAGCAAGAAACAAACTCACCACGACGAGCTCTTCCTGCATTTAAAAAAGTTGGAGTAGCTGGTTGATAACGTTGATGAATCATTTCATCAGCTAAAGCTAAAGCTAACTCTTCATCACCTTCAGCAAAATAAAGGGCATTAAAAGCAACTCTATCCTCAAAAGTTTCCAAATAATATTCATTATCATTTGTCTTTAAGGAGTACTGTTTAAAAAACTTATATGCAGCCATAAAACTTTTAAATTGAAAATTAGCTGCATAAACTTCTTTAAATAATTTCTTGATAAAAGTTAAGTGATATTTTTTTAAAAAATTGGTTTCAAGATAATTATTATCAACTAAATAAGAAATTTTATCTTCTAATGTTGAAAACCATTTAAGATTAGGTTTTACATTTTCTTTAAAAAAAGCAGTAATTGCTTCTTGATCATACTTTAAAGGGATTTGTCCGTTTTCTGGAATATTAATTTTATTATTTAACTTAAAGTATGTAGGATTTTTTATTTTACTTATTGCCATGGTCTAATCTTTCTACAATTTCTTTTACTTTTTTAACATCTTGAGGAGTCCCATTAAATTCATAAGCATAAAGCAATGGTAAATTATAATCTAGGCAAATATCTTTTGCCGTGTAAATAAATTTTTGAGCAAAGTTACGATTACCACTGCCAATAACACCAAGACAATATTTGAGATTATCACCATATTCTAAAAAATCATTAATGACACTGGTGGTTTCTTCATCATATGTTGGAGTTAATAAAATAAAAGGCTCTTTAAGTGTGAAAAAGGGATTAGCTGGATTAATTTTCCGATTTGCTAATCCCAGTTTATGAACAAATTTAGCAGTCTGCCCTGTTTGGGTAAAATAAATGAGTTGCAATTTATGCAACAATCTTTCGAAGTTGAGCTGGTTGAAAACCAGTAAAGGTAATTTTATCAGATTTTACAACTGGTAAAGTTTTATAACCAGCACTAATTAAGGCTTCACGAGCCGCTGGATTTTCATCAATATTAATTTCTTTAAAAGCAACACTATGTTCTTTTAAAAAACGTTTAACCATTTTACATTGCATACAATTTGAACGGGAAAATATTGTTATTTTATCTTTAACTATATCCATTTTAGAACAGCTTTCTAAGTTTTTTATGGTTCTAGCATAAGAAAAAAAAATGAGTACGTCAAGCTATTTTATCTATATATAGTATGACATATCATTTTCTCTTAATAAATATTGTGTTTTGATTCAGAAAATAAAAAACCGACCTAATCGGCCGGAAAGCAATTTTTAGATCTTTTCAACTTGTGAAAATTCAACTTCAGTATCAGTATCGCGGCCAAACATTTGAATAATTAAATTTAGTTTATGACGCTCAGGATTAATTTCCCTAATCTTACCTTCTAGTCCTTCAAACGCTCCTTCAACAACTTTAACGGTTTCACCAATTTCAAAATTATGTTCATTTGGAGCAACTTCTTGATCTTGTTTAGCCAAAATATCTTCAACTTCTGTTGGTAGAAGTGGCGCCGGCTTTGAACCTGCACCATGAGAACCTACAAAACCTGTAACTCCTGGTGTATTACGAACAACAAACCATGAACGATCAGTCATTACCATTTCAACAATCACATAACCGGGAAAAGTCTTTTTTTCCTGCATCTCTATTTTACCGGTTCGCCCATTTTTTACGCGTTCTTCACTTGCTGGAACAATTACATCAAAAATATAATTCTCCATTCCCATTGATTGAGCTCTGGATTTTAAGTTCTCTTTAACTTTATTTTCATAACCTGAATATGTATGTAAAACATACCATTGCTTTTCTGCTGTTTCTACCATCCGTCTACCTCAAATTTAAAATATAAATTTATTTAACAAGAAAGTTAAAATCAAATCACAAATTATGAAATAGACAGCAAAAATAATGGTATATGAAATAACGGTCCAAGTGTCATGTCTCGTTTCTTTCGCCGTTGGCCAAGTAGTATCTTTCATTGTTTGGCCTACACTTTTAAAAAATTTAATCATATTAATTAATTTTCCATCCTCGCTCTTTAGTTAAAAGTTATTATATCACCGATCTATACTATCACCAAAATCTATTTTCTGTTAAACCAGACTTTAAAACAAACAGACTGATAACTTTTAGCTATCAGTCTGCTCCATTAATTATCTTTAGGAAACATTCTTTGATTATGCCAACTTATTAAGCTAATTAAAACCGACATGGACATTGGCAATACAATTACTAAAATAATTAATCCAATAATTACAGCTAAAGCAACTTGAATTAAAGTTGTTACTCCTGAAGGCATTAATGCTGCAAAAGTCCCACTTAAGATGATAGCTGCTGAAATAACCACTGGCCCGATTACTTTCGCTGAATCTAACATACGATCACGTAGATTAGTAATATTTTTGGCATCTTTAAAATGAATCATTAAGAATATACTATAGTCTACCCCTAACGCAATAAGCATAATAAAACTAAAGAATGGTGTATTCCAACTTAATAAAGCATTACCTAAAACCACTCTAGAAATGACTCTCGCTAACCATAAAGAAGAAATATAAGATAGCAACAAAGTTGTAATAATCGTTAATGGTTGCAAAATTGATTCAGTGACTACCATTAAAGCAAAACCAATACCAATTATCATAATGGCCGCAGTTCTAACAAAATCACTGTTAGCTAATGCTCTTAAATCATTGTTTTGAGAAGTTTGACCACCAACTGCAACTTCAACTTTATTTAACTTACTATGTTTAATTTTTGAATTTAAATCATTTTGTAAATTAATTAATTGCTTGGAAACTTTTTCAGAATTTGGGTCATCTTTAAAAATCAACATCATTTGAGTAATTTTATGATCATCGTTCATATATGTATCAAATGCTGGCTTTAATTCTTTGCTATTAATCATCTTTTTAGGAAGGTAGAACTCATCTCCTACATATGATTTTTGTAAAGCCGACAAGTATTCTTTCAGCTGATCATCACCTTTAATTAATTGTGTCAACCCTGAATCAGCTGCTTTTAAACCGTTTTGTAATTCTGTAATTTTACTTGACATTCCTTTAAGTTGGGTATTTAAAGTCTGTACCCCTTCATTGATTTGTGCACTTCCACTTGCAGCAGTTTGAGCACCACTATTAAGTTGTTCACCATTGTTAGCAAGTTGAGTTGTTCCATTCATTAATTGATTAACCCCATTAGTTAATGTGGGAACTTTATCATTTAATCTGCCAATACCTCCTGATAGCATCGAAGTGCCTTGAGCAAGTTGTGTTACTGAACTTTGTAACTGTGCAATTTGATCCTTTATTACTGATGCTTGTTGCGGATTTGTGTCTCCTAAACTGGCTAGAATAGCATTTGCTTGGTTAGAAAAAGTATTAACACCTTGTTGCAACTGCCCCATACCTTGTACCATTTTTTGAGCATTTTGATCAATTAGAGCGGCTCCACTGTTTAGTTGCGGTACATGACTATTAACTTGATCAATACCTCCAGCTAAAAGGGATGACCCTTGATTCAGTTGCGCTGCAGAATTTTGTAATTTCGTTAATTCAGTTTTGATTATTACCGCCTGTTGTGGATTTTTGGCAGAAATTTGTGGTAGAAGTTGTGTTAACAATTGAATTAACTGTTTAATGCCTTGATTTAATTGTTCCATTCCACCAGCTAATTGTTCGGAATTAGAATGCAGTTTACCCATACCAACATTAAGAGTCGGAAAGCTTTGATGTAATTGACTAATCCCACCAGATAATTGACCTGATCCCTTTGATAACTGATTAACTGAATAATTTAAAGCATTTAAATTATTTTTAATTTCTTGAGGATTTAACGAACCAATTGGCTTTAATGAATCAAGAATTTGATTTGCTTGACCAACAAACCCACTCACACCTTGCTTTAATTGACCCATGCCATCAGCTAATTGATCAGAACTTGTTGCCAATTGATTAACACCATTCGCTAATGTCGGTAACTGACTATGTAATTCATTAACGCCACTATTAACTTGAACGACTCCAGAAGTATATTGATTGACACCACTAGAAAGTTGGGAAGTTCCTGCTGCTAACTGAGCTGTCCCATTAGCTAACTGTTGAACTTTATCAATATTACCTGACAAATCAGCATCATTTAATTGCTTATTTGCTTCAGCTAATCCTGATTGAATCTTTTTCAAACCGTTTTTAGATGTAACGATCCCTTTATTCAACGTTTTTAATTGATCAGCTAAATATAATTGCTTGATTTTATTCCCCCCCGGCTGGGTTACTGAATTAACAGATTTTACTCCAGGTTCTTTTTGCAAATATTGAGTAATCTCATCAATTGCTGCTAATTGAGCTTGCCGATTTAAACGTTTATCACTCTTAAAATATATTGTTGCTGGAGCTGACATTCCTTTACTAAAATGATCTTGAATTACCACATATCCTTTTTTCGCTGGATATGAATTTGGAACTTCATCTGCATTATTAAAATTTAAATGAGTGTTCATATTTAAAATTCCAGGCAAAGAAACAATAATTAATAATCCCAAAATAATAACTGGTTGCGTGATACCCACTTTTGAAAGTCCGTGCCAGAATTTACTTTCTTTAACTCCATTTTTAACTTTACTTGGCCAAAACATTTTTGGTCCCAGTGTCTTCATAAAAAACGGATTCAAAGTTAATAAAACAGCTAAGAGAACTAAAACCCCAATAGCAACACCAACTGCACTTTGATAAAAAGAAAACTTGGCTAACGCTAAAACTGAAAAACCAATTAATACTGAAACTCCACTATAAAGTACAGTTCGACCTCCCCGTTTTAAGGCTTCATGCGTAGCATCATCTGCCGACATTCCTTGAGATAAAAATTGCTTAAAATAATTATACAGTAAAATATTATAATCGGTCCCAATCCCAAATAAGACTACAACCATAAATACTTGCGTAAAATTAGATATTGGAAAATCTACTTTATTAGCTAAGTTCATTACAATACTTAAAGAAGTTAAAAATGCAACACCTACATTAAGTAAAGAAATTAACGGTACAATCGGCGAATGAAAAACAATTACTAAAACAATAAAAATAAAAATAACAGCAATAATTTCAGTTTTTTGAATTCCTCTTTCAGCAACTGTATCAAAGTCACTGTTAATTGCATCAATTCCAGTAACATAATTATTAATTCCGCTAATTTTTAATTTATTTTGTAACTGCTCAACCTGCTTGGTAACCCTTTGATTAGTTTTTACAGTTATTTGAGCAAGTTGAGTAGTTTTATCTTTAGCAATTAGTTGCTTACGAGTTTGGGCATTATCATTTGGTCCCATTAATTTTGTTACTGCTAAATTACGATCATCTTTCAAATCAGATAATTTATTTTGAATTTGTTCGCTTTGGTCAGCAGTGATTCGCTTTTTGCTGTTAAAAACCGCAATATACGTTCTAACAGATTTATTTCCATTAGCCTCTTTTTCAAATTGACTAGATTGCTGGCTTTCAACATTATTTGGCAGCCTAATTGCTCCTTTTTCTCTAACTAATTGAGAGACATTAGGCATCGTGATTAAGGAAATTAAAACAATTACGATCCAGATCACTAACGCCGGAACATGTTTTTTCATAAGTCTGGACATTCTTTTTTCCTCCAAAAAATTTGAAAACGTTTCAGCAACTGTTAATTTTTTGACAGTTGTAAAAACACAAATAATATCCTAAAATTATTTGAACTAAGTTACAAGAATCAATTCATTAATTATTGTTTGATTTTTGACAGATTGCAGTAAAATGTATAATTTTGGAGTTAAAGAATGAAATATACTTCTGCTAAGGGGCATTCCGTTGGAGTTAAACGTACCCTAATGGCTTTTGAAGATGCTATGTTTAATTTACTGGGCAAACAAACTTTCGAAAAAGTTACTGTAAGTGAAATTTGTGCACAAGCAATGTATCCTCGAGCTACTTTTTACAATTATTTTGATGATAAATATGACTTATTAGAATATTGCTGGAATTCTATTAGTCAAAATATTCATCTTGATCAAATTAATTCTAAACATATGAAGCTATCTCTTTTTGAAGTATTTGACCAAGTTTATGATTTATTTTCTTCCTATCAAGATTTACTTCTTAAAATAATTAAGCACAATCCTTTAAATAGTCGACTTGTACAGAATTTTATTAACCATTTTTCAAAAATTTTAGAAAAAGTTTTAAATAATACAATTGATAAGCAAAAAAACATAGTCCCTATTGAACTTTTAGCCCAACAATATAGCAATTCTGCTGTTATAATATTAAAATGGATTTTTTTGGAAGGGCATCAAACAACTTTAAATCAAGCTCATATTTACTTAACTGTATTAGTTGGTGACAGTGCTTTACCAGATTAATTCTTTAAAATAAAAAAAAGCTGTTTTAAAACAGCTTTTTTTTTATTTTAAAGAATTTCCAAATCATCAAGTTCAAAATCATCATCGCTAG
>CALYQJ010000003.1 GCA_945285405.1 uncultured Lactobacillaceae bacterium
TAAGTTTTGATTTATTTCTGGAGCACCTTGAACCTGATTAACTTTTAATATGAAAACTGTTAAAAAAAGTAAAAATATTTGTTTAAACCAAAATCGTTTATTTCTCATTTTCCCCCCCTAATAATATTAATAAAATATCTATCGGCAATAAGAATATATTAAATAATATATTCTGCAAATCAGTTTTTACTAATTTTTTTATAAATAAATGAAATTAAAAAAATTTTAATATAAATCACTTTATATGCTATTTAAAATAGCAATCATTAATTTTTTAAATTGTAAATTTTTAACATAAAAAAATCTAATTATATTAAATAGATAAATATCTAAACTTTTTGAAGCAAAAAAAGTCCAAAGCAATGATAATTATCATTATTTTGGACTTTTAGTTCTTTTTAATTCAATATCTAAATATTCTAAAAATTAGCTAATTTTATTTTTGACAATAATTTAGTAGGAAAATTTTTTAATTCAATAGTACGACTATCACCATCAATGCTAACAAATCGAATCTGATAAGCTTGCGGAAAATCAATTAATAACCGTTCTCCCCATTCCACAATAACAACATTATGCCCATCAAGATATTCATCAATCATCTCTTCATCTTCTGCAAATAACTCTTTAAGCCGATACAAATCTAAATGAATTAATGGCAAAGAGCCCGAGTGATATTCTTTAACTAACATAAAAGTTGGACTATTCACAATTTCTTTTACTCCTAATCCTAAAGCAATTTGTTGAGTTAATGTTGTCTTCCCTGCTCCCAGATCTCCAATTAAAAAAATCATTTCACCACCAACTAATTGATGAGCTAATAATCTACCAAAATTTTGAGTGTCAACTAAACTTTTTAACTTAATTTTCATAATCAACTAATGCTAAAGCCGCAGTTACAATTGCAATTTCAACAATATCTTCTTTACTACATCCCCTTGATAAATCTGAAATCGGTCGATTAAGTCCTTGCAAAATGGGGCCTAAAGCTTTGTATCCTCCTAATCTTTGCACTATTTTGTATCCAATATTTCCAGACTCAAGATTTGGAAAAATTAAAACATTAGCGTGTCCTGCTACCGTAGAACCTGGAGCTTTTAATTCAGCTACTTCTGGAATCATTGCAGCATCGAACTGTAATTCACCATCATAATATCCTTTTGGATCAAGTTTTTGAACTAATCGCGTTGCTTCTTGAACTTTTTCAACAAAAGGATGTTTTGCTGATCCCTTAGTAGAAAAGCTTAAAAGTGCAACATAAGGA
Source organism: uncultured Lactobacillaceae bacterium (assembly GCA_945285405.1). Taxonomy (GTDB): domain Bacteria; phylum Bacillota; class Bacilli; order Lactobacillales; family Lactobacillaceae; genus Xylocopilactobacillus. The sequence continues at coordinate 1,265 of CALYQJ010000003.1, forward strand.
TCGATATTAAAAATTTCTGCTGTTTTTCGTGATTCCATTGCAATTTCTGCTAAAGCTTGTGCATCAGGATCAATATTAATTGCGCAGTCAGCTAAAAACAAACGTTCATTACCTTTTTCCATAATAAAAGCACCACTAACTCGTTTTATTCCTGGTTTGGTTTTAATAATTTGTAATGCAGGACGAACTGTATCTGCAGTAGAATGAATTGCACCAGAAACTAATCCATCTGCTCGTTTTTGTTGAACCAACATTGTTCCATAATAAATTGGATCAACTAAAATCTGATTAGCTTCAGCCATAGTTACTTTACCATTACGACAAGATACAAAAGCGCTAACCATTTGATTAAAATTTGGATCTTTTTCCGGATCTATAATTTGGCTTTCTGTTAAATCAATATGTAACTTACTTGCAGCTTGTTCAATATCACCTTGTTTTCCAACCAGAATCGTTTTTATTAACCCCTCTTGATTCAATTGAGCAATTGCATGAAGGTTGCGTTCTTCTGTTGCCTCTGGAAAGACAATACGAAAATTTTTGCCTTTAATTTTATCTATTAAATCACTCGTAATACTCATTTGTTTTCTCCTTTTGTTAAATCCCAATCAATTGGTGTTTTATTAACTTTTGTTAAATAGCTATTTGCGCGTGAAAAAGGACGCGATCCGAAAAAACCATAATTGGCAGAAAACGGACTCGGATGTGAACTTTCAATAATTAAATTTTGATCAGAATCAACTAACTCCGCCTTCTTTTTAGCATAATTTCCCCAAAGAATAAAAACAATATGCTTCTGATCTGATAGAAGTTTAATTACTTTATCCGTAAACCTTTCCCATCCTTTACCTTGATGAGAGTTAGCTGCACCATCACGTACCGTCAAAACAGCGTTTAGCAATAAAACTCCTTGTTGACCCCAACGATGCAAATCACCATTTTGAGGAATTGGTAAATTAAGGTCACTATGCAATTCTTTAAAAATGTTTACTAAAGAAGGGGGGACTTTGGCTGATGGTTGAACTGAAAAACTAGCTCCCATTGCTTGATTTGGACCATGGTAAGGATCCTGACCAACAATTACAACTTTTACACTTTCTTTTGGTGTCCATTTAAAAGCATTAAAAATGCTACCTCTAGAAGGATAAATTGTATACTTTTTCTCTTCATTATTTAAAAATTTTAATAATTCACCAAAATAGGGCTGATTAATTTCTTCATTTAAAATTTCATCCCAAGAATTACCAATAATCTCTAGTTTCTTTTTAGAACTTGTTTTTCTCATCATTAATGTATATTTTACGCTATTATGCTAAAATTTGGACGGAAAAGGAGAGAAATTTTATGATTAAACTAATTGCTTCTGACATGGATGGAACTCTTTTAAATAATGACCTAGTTGTTCCTGAAGAAAATATATCTGCAATAAAAGAAGCCCAAAAAGCTGGAATTGAGTTCATGATTGCTACAGGTCGAGGTATTCATGAAGCACTTCCTTTATTAGAAAAATATCATCTTCATCCGGCTTATATAACTTTAAATGGAGCCCAAGTTTTTGATGAAAATGAAAAAGTTCAAGTTGAATTACCATTAAATCTTGAAGTTAGCCATCAAATTATTTCCACTCTAAGAAAATATAAATTATATTTTGAAATGGTCACGAATCAAGGTATATTCTCTAATAGTAAAGTTCAACGAATTAATAATATTGCCAACTTAATTACTAATCTTAATCCTGATACACCATTCAAACTTGCAATCGCATTATCTTCTGCTAGATTAGAACTGATGAAAATACAGTATATAAAAGACTACGATGAATTGTTGGCTAGACCTGCAATTAACATTTTTAAAATTATCGCATTCGATTCTAATCATCCCAATAATTTAATTTCTGTAAAAAATGACCTTATAAATGAATTTAATTCAAAAATTATCATAACTTCTAGTTCAAAATTTAATATTGAAATTAACGATATTCATGCTCAAAAAGGCATTGCTTTAAAGAAATATGCTGACAAAAAAGGAATCAGTTCCGATGAAATTATGACTTTAGGTGATAATATTAACGATACAACGATGATTCAGTACGCTAAATATTCAGTAGCAATGGAAAATGCGGTTGATTCCATTAAAAAAATTGCCAATTATATTACCACTAGAAATGATCAAGCTGGAGTTGCTAAAGCAATTAAAAAAGCGATTCAATTTAATGCAAATAGCATATCCTAAAAAAATTGCTTAACTTTGTAGTTCATTAACAAAGCTAAGCAATTTTTAATTTTCCATTAGGCGTTGCGCATAACTATTAATTTTACGTAAGCGATAATTAACACCTGATTTACTGACATTTTCGCCCATTTCATTTTTCATCAATTTACTTAATTCTTCGGTTGAAGCAGTAGGATATTTAAGACGCAATTCAGCTACACTACGCCATTGTTCTGGAAAATCTTCATCACCTTTTAAACGGTAAATCAATTTAATATTTTCAATTTGGCGTTGCGCTGCAGCAATTGTCTTATTAATATTAGCCGTTTCACAATTCACTACGCGATTTACAGAATTTCGCATATCTCGAACAATCCGTTCATCTTCAAAATAAAGCATCGATTCTGTTGCACCTAATAACTGCAAAAAATCACTAATTTTTTCAGCTTCTTTAAGATAAACGATAAAACCATTACGACGTTCCGTAATACGTGCATTGAAGTCTAACTTCTTCATTATTGTTTGAATTTGTCGAGCTTGTTCCCGATATTGAGTCGCAATTTCTAAGTGATAACTAGATTGTTTAGGATCATTAACGCTACCAGTAGCCAAAAATGCTCCTCGTAAAAATCCGGCTTTTTTTTCATCATTATTGGTGAAGATACTAGCGGCTCGCGTTAAATTACCATCCAAAGAAAATCTAAATTTAGTTAAAACCTGATTTGCTTCATGAATAATTCTTAAAATAAACTGACGATTTTTTTGTAGTTTATTTTTTCGAGTAATAACTACAGTAGGTTCAAAATTAAAAATTTTTTTAAAAAGTAAATAAATTCTCCGAGAAGTAGGTGAATTTTCAGTTTTTAATTCTAAAACCAAGTGTTTATCAATAATATGAATCGATCCGGTTAAAATAATGAGTGCTGCTAATTCACTATTAGCTTCCGGCTTATCAATTGGAGATACTGTTAATTCTTTTTTAACATCTTGAGCAAAAGACACCTATTACCTCGTTAATTATCATTTGAAAAAGATAAATTTAAAATTTCTTTAGCAATTTTAGGACCATTATGATAAACCCCATCATCTCTGAAATCAAGAAAATTATCCATGATTACTTTTAATCCTAAATTACGCAACGTTGCAAAATCATCTTTAACTGGTTCTAAATAGCCGTCTCCCGTTGGATGAATTAAATATCGTTTAGGAACATGACCATTATTAACCAAAATTGTATCAATAAAATTTTGATGTAGATGTTCATTTAACACTTGAATATGCATCGCATCAGTAAAATGTTCTGTTTCACCTTTTTGCGTCATCAAATTGCAAATATAAACTATTTGCGCAGAAGTTTTAATTAATGCATCTCCAACATTTGAAATTACTAAATTAGGTAAAATACTAGTAAATAAACTTCCCGGACCTAATACTACAACTTTAGCATTCATAATTGCGTCAATAACCGCATCAACTGCATGAGGTTCAATTTGGGAATTGATTTCTTTGACCCAAACTTTTTTTATTTGCTTACTAGAAGCAACAATTTCAGTTTCACCTACACCTCTACTACCATCAGTAAATTCAGCATGTAAAGTTAAAGGCGTATTGCTAGCTGGATAAACATGACCATCTACTTTCATCATTTGGGATAATTCCTGAATAGCAGGAAAAATGCCACCGCGCATTTCAGATAAAGCCGAAATAATTAGATTCCCAATTGCATGCCCTGCTAAAAATGAGTCGTTACTCTGAAAACGGTACTGAAAAATGTCCAATTCTTCCTGAGACAAATCTGATAATGAAACTAATACATTGCGAATATCTCCTGGTGGAACAACATTCATATAATTACGAATAATTCCAGAAGAACCTCCGTTATCTGACACCGTAACTATAGCAGTAAGATTAGCATTTAAATTACGTAAATTTTTTAAAACTACCGGAAGTCCTGTACCTCCACCAATTACAACTATGTTAGGGCGGCGTCCTTTAATAACACGTACAATACGATTTTCTCTTGTCATTTATGCTTCTCGCTGTTCTTTTTTAAAATCACGATTAGTCAAATCGACCGAATAATTTAATGATAAATCATCATGTAACCGTTTAGCAATTGCAACTGAACGATGTTGCCCTCCAGTACACCCAATTGCAATTGTTAAATTTTGTTTACCTTGTTTTTTAAAACCCGGTATCGTGCTATTAACCAATGCCAAGAGTCGTTGATAAAAAGCATTGATTTCTGGTTGTTTCATAACATAATCATAAACGGGTTGATCTAAGCCGGTTAGAGGTTTTAAATTTGATACATAAAAAGGATTTTGTAAAAAACGAACATCAACAACAGCATCTGCATCAATGGGAATTCCATATTTATATCCAAAACTAATAATTTCAATAAAAAATGGCTCTTCTTTATCGTCTTTAAAATCGTGAAAAATTTGATGACGTAAATCAGTAGGTTTTAAATTAGTTGTATCAATAACAATTTGCGACTTTTTTCTAACTTCTCGTAGCAATTCTCGTTCACGTTTAATACCATCCATTAATCTACCCTCTGGAGCTAAAGGATGATTACGACGAGTTTCTTTATAGCGAGCTACAAGTGTATCATCTGTTGCATCTAAAAACATAATTTTAGCTTGGTGGGTCTTTTCAGAAATAAACGTCAAAAAAGAACTCACCTGATCAAAAAAGACATTAGATCTTAAATCAATAACTAAAACTATTTTTTTTATTGACGAATTATTAATAATTAATTCCCAAAACTTAGAAAATAAAGCGGGGGGCATATTATCAACACAAAAATAGCCCATATCTTCGAAACATTGAGCAGCAACTGTCTTACCAGCACCACTCATTCCTGTAACAATAACTACCTTAATCTCATCTTTCATACTTTTTCCTTTTTTAAAATTTCGGCTAAATAATGACCAGTGTAAGATTTAGGTGATTTAGCTACTTCTTCAGGTGTGCCACTAGCAACAATTTGACCACCCTTATCTCCACCTTCAGGTCCTAAATCAATAATATAATCTGCTGATTTAATTACATCAAGATTATGCTCAATAATAACTATTGTATTACCCTGATCAACCAAGCGATTAAGGACATTTAATAAACGAGAAATATCGTCAGTATGTAACCCTGTTGTTGGTTCATCCAATATATAAAAGTTATGGCCACTGGACTTCTTTTGTAACTCTGAAGCTAATTTCATTCGTTGAGCTTCTCCCCCGGATAAATCTAAAGCACTTTGTCCTAATTTTAAATATCCCAAACCTACATCTACAATAGTTTGTAACTTTCTTTTTATTTTTTGATGATTTTTAAAAAATTCTAAAGCTTCTTCTACTCGCATTTCTAAAACATCGTAAATATTTTTTCCTTTATACTCTACTTCTAAAGTTTCAGAATTATAGCGGCGTCCATGACAAACATCACATTTTACAAAAACATCAGGAAGAAAATTCATTTCAATTTTTATAATTCCGTCTCCACGACAAGCTTCGCATCGTCCACCTTTAGTATTAAAACTGAATCTTCCTTTTTTGTATCCCCTTACTTTAGCATCATTCGTTTGGGCAAATAATTCTCGAATATCGTCAAATACTCCTGTATAAGTAGCTGGGTTAGAACGTGGTGTTCGGCCAATAGGGCTTTGATCAATATTAATAATTTTTTCAATTCCACTCATTCCCGAAAGTTGCTTAAATGGCTCAGGTTTCGAGGTTGAAAGATGAAGATATTGACGCATTGCTCGTTTTAGAGTTCCATTAATTAAAGTCGACTTCCCCGAACCAGAAACTCCCGTAACTAAAACTAATTCACCTCTTGGTATAGTTACTGTTAAATTTTTTAAATTATGACCACATGCTCCTGTAATTTTAATTTGTTTTCCATCCCCTTTACGACGTTTTTGAGGTAAAGGAATAACTTTTTTTCCTGATAAATATTGTCCAGTTAATGAATTAGGATTCTTTTCAACTTCTTCTGGAGTTCCAGCAGCTACGATTTGGCCACCTTGATCACCAGCTCCTGGACCAATATCAACTAAATAATCGGCAGCTAACATTGTTTCTTCATCATGTTCAACAACTACTAAAGTATTCCCCAAATCTCGCATTTCCTTTAGTGAAGTAATTAAACGGGCATTATCGCGTTGATGTAATCCAATTGATGGTTCATCTAAAATATATAAAACTCCAGATAAATTAGAACCAATTTGAGTTGCTAAACGAATTCGTTGAGCTTCTCCACCTGATAGAGTTCCAGCAGCGCGACTTAAAGAAAGATAATCCAATCCAACATTAATTAAGAAAGTTAACCGGTCAATAACTTCCTTTAATATCGGTTTAGCTATGGTCATTTCTTTTTTTGTAAGCTTTAAACTTTGAAAGAACTTTAATTCATTTTTTATTGGTAAATCACAAATTTCAGCAATATTTTTACCCATAATTTTAATAGCCAAAGCTTTCCGATTTAAGCGAGCCCCATGGCAAGTAGCACAAACAATTTCATCCATATAACCGTACATTACTGAGCGTACAAAATCACTATTAGTTTCATGATAGCGCCGATTAATATTATTCATCACTCCTTCAAAAACATATTTGCCATCACTAACTTTGCCAAATTCATTAACAAAATGAAATGGAAATTTTTTACCCTGTGAACCGAGTAAAACCAAGTCTTGATCTTTTTTTGGTAATTTTTCAAAGGGCACATTACGATCAATACCAAAATAATCACATGCTTGATTTAGCATTTCTGGATAATATCGACTAGTAATTGGATTCCAGGGAACAACTGCACCTTCGTTTATAGTTTTGTGTCGATCTGGAATTACTAAATCGGGATCCACTTGCAACTGAATTCCTAAACCATCACACGTTTCACAAGCACCAAAAGGTGCATTAAAAGATAAAAGTCGTGGTTCAATTTCACCAACAGTAAAGCCACAAATTGGACATGCATAGTGTTCAGAGAAAATTAAAGGATCTGAACCAATTACATCAACATTAACATACCCTTCTGCTAGTCTTAGTGCTGATTCCATTGAATCAAAAAGCCGACTTTTAATCCCATCTTTAATTACAATTCGATCAACAACAACTGAAATATCATGTTTTTTATTCTTATTCAAGTTAAGTTCATCAGCTATATCATGGATTTCACCATCGACCATTATTCGGACATAGCCTTCTTTTTTGATTCGATCTAATACTTTCTGATGTTGACCTCTTTTTTGACGTACCATCGGACTTAAAATCTGAATTCTTTGACCCCCTGGTAAATTTAGAATTCGATTAACCATTTGTTCAACTGATTGACTAGTAATTTCTGTACCATCATTTGGACAAATTGGATGACCTACTCGAGCCCATAATAGTCTTAAATAATCATTGATTTCAGTCACCGTTCCAACAGTTGAACGAGGATTTTTAGAAGTAGTTTTTTGATCTATTGATATTGCTGGTGAAAGGCCATCAATACTATCCACATCAGGCTTTTCAATTTTACCTAAAAATTGTCGAGCATAGCTTGACAAGCTTTCAACATAACGTCGCCGTCCTTCAGCATATAAAGTGTCAAAAGCTAATGAACTTTTTCCAGATCCAGAAAGTCCAGTAAACACGACTAAAGAATTTTTAGGAATCTTTAAATTCACATTTTTTAAATTATTTTCTCGTGCCCCTCGAATAATAATATCTTTTTGTTCCCAATGTGCCATAAATCCTCCCTACTTTTGTGCTTCTAATTCTAAAATCGTATCACGCAATTCTGCAGCTGTTTCAAAATCAAGTTTTTTAGCCGCTTCTTGCATTTGCTTTTTTAAACGATTGATAATTTCTTTACGTTCTTTTTTATTCAATTTATTATAATCAAAGTTTTCAGTTGTAATTTGATCTTTATTGTTGTCTTCAACAATTGCGGAAATATTATCACGGATTGGTTTAATTATAGTTTTTGGAGTAATTCCATGCTCTTGATTATACTTTTCTTGAATTGAACGACGTCGTTTAGTTTCATTAATTGCTGCCTTCATTGAATCGGTAATCTTATCAGCATACATAATTACTTCACCATGCTCATTTCTAGAAGCTCGACCGATTGTTTGAATTAATGAACGTTCAGCACGCAAAAAGCCTTCTTTATCTGCATCTAAAATTGCAACTAATGAAACTTCAGGGACATCCAAACCCTCTCTTAAAAGATTGATTCCAACCAAAACATCAAATTTACCTAATCTTAAATCTCTAATGATTTCTGTCCGTTCCAAAGTCTTAACATCACTATGCAAATATCGTACTTTAATATTAAGATTTTTTAAATAATCAGTTAAATCTTCAGCCATTTTTTTAGTCAAAGTAGTTACAAATACTCGCTCATTTTTCGCTACCCGCTGATTAATTTCCCCAACTAAATCATCGATTTGCCCCATAATTGGTCGAACTTCAATTAAGGGATCCAATAACCCAGTAGGTCGAATGATTTGTTCTGTAATATTTTGAGTACGACTCAGTTCATAAGGACCTGGCGTAGCAGAAACATAAAGAATTTGATTAACATGTTGTTCAAATTCATGCAACTTTAAAGGTCGATTGTCTAATGCTGAAGGCAACCGAAAGCCATAATTAATTAAAGTTTGCTTTCGAGCTCGATCACCATTATACATTCCCCGAATTTGAGGCATGGTTACGTGAGATTCGTCAACCATAATTAAAAAATCTTTTGGAAAAAAGTCTAACAATGTATATGGAGGTTCTCCTGGTTTACGACCATCCATATGTCGTGAATAATTTTCAATTCCAGAAGTGTATCCCATTTCCCGTAGCATCTCAATATCATAGTGAGTTCGTTGTTCTAAACGTTGAGCTTCAAGTAATTTATTATCATCACGTAGTTGCTTTAATCGATGATCAAGCTCATTTTCAATTCCTTTTAAAGCTATATCCATTTGATTAGCATTAACCATAAAGTGAGTAGCAGGAAAAATTACTACATGATTTCTTTTACCAATCACTTCACCAGTCAAAGCATTTACTTCCGTAATTTGATCAACTTCATCACCAAAAAATTCAACTCGAATTGCATTTTCTCCTTGTGATGCTGGAAAAATTTCTACTACGTCACCTCGAACTCGAAAACGTCCCCGTTGAAAATCAATATCATTACGTTCATATTGGATTTCAACTAGTGCTTTTAATAATTTATTACGAGAAATTTCCATTCCAGGACGAATTGATACTGAATGATCACGATATTCTACTGGATTTCCTAAACCGAAAATACTAGAAACCGAAGCAACTACAATTACATCATTACGTTCAAGTAAAGCACTTGTTGCCGAGTGGCGTAATTTATCAATTTCATCATTAATCGAAGCATCTTTTTCAATATAAGTATCACTTGAAGGAACATAAGCTTCCGGTTGATAATAATCATAATAACTGACAAAATACTCTACTGCATTATGGGGAAAAAATTCTTTAAACTCACCATACAATTGTCCTGCTAAAGTTTTATTATGCGATAAAACTAACGTAGGACGATTTAAATTAGCAATAATTTCTGACATGGTAAAAGTTTTACCAGTTCCAGTTGCACCCCAAAGAATTTCTTCTTTATTTCCTTTTAAAAAGTCTTCTGTAATTTTCTTAATTGCCTGAGGTTGATCACCTGCTGGTTGATAATTTGTAACTAGTTCAAATTTATTATTTGTCGTTCTTTTGATCATTATTCTTACCTCATCGCTAAATAAAGCGAGACAATCTAGTGTCTCGCTTAAACTAAAAGGTTAATATTATAATTAAAGTTCATGAATTTCAATTGAATTCATAATGTTATCTACAATTGTTGCTAAGCGATCCTGATAAAGAAATTCTTCTTCTAACATTTCAGGAAGAATTTTTTTAATAAAGTAACGTACTGAATAAAGCTCTTGAAATTTCAAGATGGTTGTTAAACTTTCTTCAAACATTGAAAAATAAACTTCCTCAGGATTACCTTTTTCAATTTCACCAAAAGATTCATAAAGTAAATCCAACTTATCAGAAACTGAAAGAATTTTACCTTCTAGAGTATCATCTTTACCTTCTCCAAATCGACGACGAAAAGTATCTCGTAAATTTTCAGGAATTTCATGATCAATAAAGTTAGTTGTCATTGAAGATTCAACAGTAGCTAACATTTCTCTTAAACTAGGTGATGCATATTTAACTGGTGTTTTTATATCTCCAATGAAACGTTCAGTATAATCATGGTTTAATGATTTTTCATATAGTCGTCGCCAATTTACTGGATTACCGTTAAGATTTTCCAAATCACCAAGTAATTGAGCTATTTCAGCTACTCTAAAAGAATGTGCTGCCACGGAATGTTGCTCAAATTTAAAATATCCAGGAGCTCGATAAATTTTTTCTAAATCATTTAAACTTCTTAAATATTGATGTAATCCCAAAAAATTACCTCTATTTTAAATACTTTTTTAACTCTGAAATGAGCGTTGATAGTTTTTTATCTGCCAAAGTTTGGTTCTCACCTTGAGTTCCAAAATAAAATTTAATTTTAGGTTCCGTTCCTGAAGGACGAACAGCAATCCAAGAACCATCAAGTAAAAGATATCTTAAAACATTAGATTTTGGCATATTTAATAAACTTTCCTTACCAGTTGTAATTTCTTTACGTAAATTTTGATCGTAATCTTCTACAAATTCAACTGGAAATTGGCCAAAATTAACAATTTTAGTTTGTCGTAATTTATTCATAATTGCAGTCATTTTATCTTTACCAGATAAACCAGAAAACTCCTGCGATACTGTTTTTTCGACAAAATAACCATATTTGGCAAATATTTCCTGTAAGCCATCATAAATAGTTTGATTTTTTGATTTATAATATGCCGCTATCTCTGCCATAATTGTAATTGCTTGAATTGCATCCTTATCACGAACAAACGGCTTTAACAAATACCCATAACTTTCTTCAAAACCAAACAAGAATGTCCCATTGTGCTTTTGAGCAAATTCTTCAATTTTTTCACCAATAAACTTAAATCCAGTCTCAACTTGATATGTTTTGACACCAAATGATGCTGCAATTTTTTGTGGTAAAAAGCTAGAGACAATTGACTCTATAATAGCTCCATCTTTAGGTAATTCATGGTTTAACTTTTTAGCAGTTAACAAATAATTTAAAATAATAGCTGCTATTTGATTACCAGTCAACTGATGATACTTACCATCAAGAAATTTAATTTCTACTCCTAAACGATCAGCATCAGGATCTGAAGCAACCAAAATATCAGCATTTACTTGTGCCCCAATTTTCTCCGCCGCTGCAAATGTTTCTTCATATTCGGGATTTGGTCGCGGTGTTTGAGGAAATTCTGGATCTGCAATTGCTTGATTAGCAACCATATAAAAATTACCAAATCCTTCGTTTTTTAAGGCTTTATAACCAATAACTTTACCCGTCCCATATAAAGGCGTATAAACAATTTTAGTTTTTGGTGCCCAAGATTTAATTAATTTTTGATCAACGTTTACCGTTTTTACCTGTGCTAAATACGCCTCATCAACATCATAACCAATAATCTCTAATAAATTAGCAGCGCGTAATTCATGAGTAAATGATTCTGGAATATGGAAAAGATCAGTAACTTGACGGATATATTTAGTAACTATCGCTGCGTGTTCGGGCGACATCTGTGCTCCATCAGAACCATAAACTTTATAGCCATTATAGTTTTTAGGATTATGACTTGCAGTAATCATGATTCCCGCAAAAGTATGTAATTCTCTAATTGCAAAAGAAAGTTCTGGAGTTGGGCGAATATCATCAAACATGTAAACTTTAATTTGATGGTGACCTAAAACCGCTGCCGACTTTTCAGCAAATTCACGAGAATGATATCTTGAATCGTAACTAATTACTACACCCTGTTGTTGAGCTTGTGATCCTTGGTCAAGAATAAATCGAGCTAAACCTTCTGTAGCTTGCTTTACAGTATAAATATTCATTTGACCAACTCCGGGGCCCAATAATCCCCGCATTCCTGCTGTACCAAATTCCATTGGACAGCCAAAAGATTCCTGCTTCTCATTTTCTGACATATTAAGTAACTGTGTCTTTAATTCAGGATCCAATTCCTTAAAATTAAGCCAGTTTTCAAATTCTTTTTGATAGTCCATATTTTCCTCCAGACTTTAAGTAAAACTAAGTAAATTATAGCTTGAACCCACAAGAAAATATATTATTTTTATTCAAAGATTATTTGTCAGATCTAATTGTTAAAGTTTGCAGATAATTAAATACTTCATTACCGGCAGTAGCTCCTTCACCAACTGCATTCGCAATTTGTCTTAAATCTTTTTTTCTAGCATCACCAATGCCATAAATTCCTGGAATTTTTGTAGCCATTGTTACCGAGTCACTTAAAATCCAGCCATTTTCATCTAATATACCTAAATTCTGAAATGCTTCAGTTAAAGGAACTACTCCCACATAAATAAATACCCCTTTAGCCGGAACTTTCTTTAATTCTTTAGTAACTTTATCTTGATAAGTAACTCCAGATACAGAATTGCCATCGCCAACAATTGTTTGGACATCAGCATTCCAAATAAAGTGAATCTTAGAGTTAGCAAAAGCTTGATCTTGTAAAATTTTTTGAGCTCTTAGTTGATCACGTCGATGAATTATGGTTACTGAACGACCCAAGTTAGCTAAATAAATCCCTTCTTGTACTGCTGAATCACCACCGCCAATAACAACAATATCTTCATTTTTAAAGAAATTGCCATCACAAACTGCACAATATGATACTCCTCGACCGCTGTATTCTTCTTCACCAGGAATTCCAATCTTTCGATGTTCAGCACCAGTGGCAACTACTAAAGCCGGAGCGATAAAATTTCCTTCATCGGTAATTACTTTTTTATTTATTCCTTGAACTGTTACCTTATTGACCGTGCCATAACGGTAATCGACTTGAAATTTTTTCACCCCTTCGTACATTTTCTGTGCTAAATCCGGACCCAAAATACTAACATAACCAGGATAATTTTCAACTGCTGCTGTATTATTCATTTGCCCGCCATAAATTCCTCGATCTAAAAGTAATACTTTTAGATTAGAACGGGCTGCATAGATCGCTGTAGTCATTCCCGCAGGACCTGCACCAATAATAATTACATCAAATTTTTGAGTTTCAGTCATTTATTTCTACCTCACAAGCTTACTATAAGTAAGAGCAATTTACATTATAACATCATTTATTCATTAGCCAAAATTGTAGAAAATTATTGAAATTCGGGCTTTAAATCACGATTCATTAATTTTTTTATACCTGTTTTTATATTATTATTTTCATATAAAATTTCATAAAGTGCATCAACAATTGGCATTGATACATTCAAATCCTTAGCTGCAAAATGCACGGCTTGATCGGTATAAACCCCTTCGACAATTTGTCCCATTTGCGCTAATACTTGATCAAGTGACTTTCCTTCTCCTAACTGGTTACCTGCACGCCAGTTACGAGAGTCATTACTGGTACAAGTTACAATTAAATCACCCAAGCCTGATAAACCACTAAAAGTTAATGGGTTAGCTCCTAATTTACTGCCAAATCGACTAATTTCAGCAAGTCCTCGGGTCATTAGAGCTGCTTTAGCATTATCACCATATCCTAAACCATTAGCTATTCCTGCACCTAAAGCAATAATATTTTTCAAAGCCCCACCAATTTCTACCCCAACTACATCTGAATTAGTATAAAGTCGAAAATAATCATTACCTAATAACCGCTGAACTTTTTCCGCAGATTTTAAATTTTTGGAAGCTACCGTCAACATTGTAATTTCTTTTTTAGCAACTTCTTCAGCGTGTGATGGCCCTGAAATTACCACAACTTCTCCAAATTCTTTAACTGGTAATAATTGGTCTAAAACTTGAGATATTCTTAATTTAGTACTCAATTCAATTCCTTTAGCTGCATGAACTAAAAGTGGTTTAACCGTCATTTTCTCTAATTGAGGTTTAACTTTTTTTGCTACACTTCTAATAGCATTAGTTGGAACAACAAAAAGCACTAGCTCGACTGCAGCTAGCGCTTTACCTATATCAGTTTGCGCCTTGAGATGAGAGTGTAGGTGAAAATGCGGCAAATAATGCCGGTTGGTATGTTCTTGGTTAATCTCCTGAACGATATCTTGATTTCGTCCCCATAATTGAACATCATGACCATTTTCAACTAAAAGATTAGCTAAAACTGTTCCCCAAGAACCTGTACCTAATACCGCAATTTTACTCATTAATGATCTCCTTTTAGTTAATATACCATTCTATTGTACCTTTTCGACGCCGATAAATAATTAAAATTATCGCACCAATAACTAAAACTAAAGCCAATATTTGAGATACTCGCAAATTACCCCACATTAACGAATCAGTTCTCATACCTTCAATAAAGAAACGTCCAAATGAATACCAAATCACATAGGTTAGGGCAATTTCTCCTTGTTTAAAAAAATGTTTTCGATGTCTTAATGCAAGCAAAATTATAACTCCTAATAAACTCCATAAGGACTCATAAAGAAACGTTGGTTGATAATAAACACCTTTAATTTGCATCTGATTAATCAACCAATCAGGCAAATGAAGATTGGCTAAAAAAGCACGAGTTGTTGGTCCACCATGAGCTTCTTGATTCATAAAATTACCCCAACGTCCTATCGCTTGAGCTAATAATACACCAGGTGTTATAACATCAAGAATTTGCCACATATTTAAACCCTTATGATGACAATAAAAATAAATAACTAGTAATCCTGTGATTAAGCCACCATAAATTGCAATGCCTCCTTGCCGAATATCAAAAATGGCCATAAAGTCATCTGCGTAGTTTTTCCAATCAAAAACTACATAATAAATCCGTGCACCAACAAGAGCTATGGGTACAGCTAACAACAAAATATCGTAAAAAGTATCTTCAGGTAGGTCTACTTTTTTGCCTTCTTTTAAAGCCATCAAAAAAGCAATAATAATTCCGCAAGTTATAATTACGCCATACCAACGTATTTCAAGACCAAAGAATTTACCAAAAATCGGATTCAAAGCTGATAAAAGTTGATTATTCGCCATCTTGGTTTAATTCATGATGCTTTTTTTGAGCTTCACGATCCTTTTCCAGTTGTTCAGGAGTTTCTTGTGCCTTATCTTGCTCCGAATTTTTAGCAATTAATTGTTTAAGATTTCTTTTAAATTTAAGTGCAGCATCAAATCCCATCAATTTTGATCGATAATTCATTGCTGCAGCTTCAATAATACCAGGCACATCGCGTCCAACTTTTACTGGTACTGTTATCCGAGGGATTTTAATACCTAAAAAACTATCGGTTTCAATTTGAGTACCGATACGATCATAACGTGTATTATCTTTCCAATTGACTAATTCAACTTTTAAATTAATATCTGCTCGATCACGAACAGCAGCAACTCCAAAAAGATTCATGACATCAATAATGCCAAGCCCACGAATTTCTAAAAGATGTTTCAATACTACTGGAGGTTCCCCAATTAATGATGTTTGATTCAATTGGTGAATTTCAACTCGATCATCTGCAATTAAAATATGCCCACGTTTTAATAATTCTAAGGCTGTTTCACTTTTACCGATACCTGATTCGCCAGTGAGTAAAACTCCTAAACCATAGATTTCTACAAAAACACCATGAACTGAAATTCGTTCAGCCAATCGATCACTTAAATATTGTTCCAACATACTAGACACTTGACTTGTTGCCAGTTTACTAGCAATCACTGGTATTCCATTAGACGTAGCTATTGCCATTAACTCTGGTGGAACTGGTAATCCTCTAGTTACCAAAAAAGCGGGAGTGTCTTGACTGCACATTGCTTCAAATGTTGCCATTCTATTTAAATGACTGTTAGATTCAATATAACTAATTTCTGTACGACCTAGAACTTGTATCCGATTGCTAGGATAGTAATCAAAATATCCAGCTAATTCCAAACCTGGTCGGGAGAGATCACTCACTTTAACTGGACGTTCAATAAAATCTATACCTGATTTAACTGTAAAATTAAGCTTTTTTACAACTTCACTAATTTTAACTGCATCAACTGTCATCAGCAACTCCTTATCTTTTTAGAATATTATACCGAATTTTACTAACCTATTTTTGAAAATAATCTTGAACTAACATATTTGCTAAAGAAAATATCAAGCCCAAAACTAAAGCACTTCCAAAACCATTAATTGTAATATATTCACCATGCATCATTTGATTAACCCAAGTTGTACTTAGCTCTAATAACCCAGCATTAATGAATAACAAAAATGTTCCTAATGTAATTATAGTTAAAGGAAAGGAAAAAAATTTTAAAATAGGTTTTAAAATAGTATTAACAATCGCTAAAAAGAATCCAGCTATTATACCAACTTGAACTGAGTGCACAAAAAGCATACCTGGTAAAAGGTATGCTGCAATCAAAAATACTAGTATATTAGTTCCTGTTCTTAAAATAAACTTAGTCATAAATCAGTTTCAAAAATTACTCCATTCATCATGATTCGTACGGTGTCGATTTTTTCGATCCTTTTTATTAACCACATACCAACCATTTCGATAATGATAATGATGTTTAAATTTCTTTCTGCCAGACAATAAATCAATTAGCCAAATACCAAGACCACATATCACAATAATACCAAAGATCTTAAAAAGAAAACCAAACAGAAAACCGGCAATTGAAAAGATAATACCCAAGAGTAAAGTTACTACGAAAACAGATATTAACAAACTAAACATAACTAATTAACTCCTTCTAATGAACTATCTTTTAAATAAACTGAACCAGAAATTGTACTAATTTGAAATTTAGCATCACCATTGCCATTGTGATTAATTTTAACTGATTTATAGTGCTTATCATGTTCAATAATATCAGCATCACTTAACCGATGATTAATACTACCATTTTTGGTATCAGCTATAATTTTATAACCCAATTCTTTAGGAATAGAAATTTTAACATTACCATTAACCAAGTGAGCATCAATATTAGTAGTTTTAGAACTAATATTACTTAAAATAATGCTGCCATTAACATTAGAAACTTCCAAGTTAGTACAACTATTGTATGTACGAATTGAACCATTAGTTGTACTTAAGATTCCACTTTTTAACCAACTATCATTCACCGAAATTGAACCGTTAACATTATTAACCTCAGCATGATCTACATTAAAGTTATTAAAAGTAATACTGCCATTAGTAGCAACAATTATCAGATCTGTGATCTCTAAATCACTTAATTTAAAACTGCCATTTTTGCAACGTAAACGTGCACTAGCTAACTTAAAATCATGTGGAAAAATTAACTGAATATCTGCAGCAATCCGACGATGTAACTTAATATTTAAAGTTGCGCCATTTAACTGATTTATGGTATTTTCCTCAAAAAACTCTTCAGGACTACTATTATGAATATTGCCATAAACTCGATAGGTTACTATTTCATGAATTTTCTGATCATTACCTTGCTTAATTGTGACATTACCATTAAAGTTTTTTAAATTTAAGACATTAATTTCTGTTGGGTCATATTCAAAACTAGCTTCAATTTTTTTAGTACGAACAAAACTAGGAATTTTTATATTAAAATCTTGAAATTCAAAATTATTTGAAAAATTTTTAACACTATCTTTTATTCTTGAAGCAAAATCACGTGCTCCATCTTCTATATCACTAGAATCAAATCCAAAAAATTTATTATTTTGATTATTAAAAGATTTTTCATAATTTCTTTTTTCTAATTCTGCTTTAGCCAATTCGGATTTTAATTCAGATAAAGATTTATTTAACTCATCACGTTCAACGGCTTCATCATCATCTAATCTTTCAAAATCATCCAAAGTATTTAAAACCGTTAACCGTTCTTCAATTTGATTAATACGTTTTTTCAAATTAGCAATATAATCACTACTTGCATCATTTTGTTTATGATAAGTATTATTTTTTTCGTTAGAGGCCTGAGAATTATCCTCGTTAACCTCTTCTGCGTTTTCTTGTCCTAATTTTTCCAATAAAACAATTGCTTCTTCCGAAGTGATAATCCCTTTTTTTACTAAATCCATGATCCTTTTACGTTCATCCATGAATAATATAACCTCCAACTTCTTTACTCTTACATTATGAAGGGTTTCTAAGGATTTAACATAAGTCTAGAGGCTGATTTTCGCTTTTTAGATTTAAAGCATATTATCAGTATCTAAATCTACTAATTTTCCTTTAACAAGATAAACAATCCATTCGCAGATATTAGTGACATAATCACCCATTCGTTCAATTGTGTTAGCAACCAACATATAATTTGTATCTGTCTCAATTGTGTCAGCTTTTTTCTTCATATTCTTAAGACATCTCTTATATACACTTAAGGAAGTTTTATTAATCTTTTGATCAGATCGTGCTATTTTAATTGCTTGATCTTCATCTTCTTTAGTAAAGGCCTTTAACACCTCGTCAAGCATTTTTTCCACATTTAGTCCCATTTCAGCAATTAATTTTTCAATTGAAACAATTCGTTCAATTTTTTTGAGCCGTAAAAGATACTTAGCTACACTAACTGCATGATCACCCATTCTTTCCAAGTCAGAACTTGCTTTCAATACTGTAACAATTAGTCTTAAATCAGAAGTTACAGGCTGTTGTAAAGCAATTAATTCCAAACTCTTTTTTTCTAATAACATCTGAGCTTCATTAACTTTTAAATCTTTAGCAACTACTTTATTTGCTAAATCTAAATCTTGATTAAGATAAGCACCGATACTATTTTCAATTTGGTTTTCCACCATCTTACCCATTAGAGTGAATTCTTCATTCAATTTCTCTAATTCTTGATCAAAAGTTTGTCGCAAATTATACCTACCCTTCTTAGCCAAATCGCCCAGAAATATAATCCTGAGTTTCTTTTTTTTGTGGATTCAAAAACATTTTTGATGTTTTATCAAATTCAATTAATTTACCTTGCAAAAAAAATGCTGTCATATCTGCAATCCGTGAAGCTTGATGCATATTATGAGTTACCATAATCATCGTATAATGATCTTTCATTTTTAATAATGTATCTTCAATTTTATTAGTTGAAATGGGATCAAGAGCACTTGTTGGTTCATCCAGTAAAATAATTTCTGGTTTTACTGCCAACACTCGAGCAATACAAACACGTTGCTGCTGACCACCAGATAAACCTAATGCTGAATCATTTAATTTATCCTTTACATCATCCCATATCGCCGCTTCTTTCAATGATTGTTCACAAATTTCGGATAACTTTCCTTTATCTTTTAATCCCGCTAATTTTAAGCCATAAACAACGTTTTCATAAATTGAAAAAGGAAAGGGATTCGGTTGTTGAAAAACCATTCCGACTTTTTTTCGTAACTTAGTTACATCCGTATTAGGAGCATAAATATCAGTATTTCCAATTAAAGTTTTACCTGTAATTGTCACATTAGGAATTAAATCATTCATGCGATTCAAGGTTCGTAAATAAGTTGATTTACCACAACCTGAAGGTCCAATTAGCGCTGATATCTGATTTTTTTCAAATTCTATCGAAATACTATGAAGTGCTTCAAATTTACCATAATATAGATTTAAATTTGTTGTTTTAATAAGCGCCATTATCTATCCTTTTAACCAAAATGTCCTGACACATAATCATCAGTTAGTTTAATATGCGGATGAAGAAAAATATTTTTCGTCCGATCATACTCATAAACATCGCCTTGATGAAAAAAAGCCGTATAATCACTAATTCGAGCTGCTTGTTGCATATTATGGGTCACAATAATAATTGTGTATTTATCTTTTAATTGAACCATTGTGTCCTCAACCGCTTGTGTTGAAACCGGATCTAAAGCACTCGCCGGTTCATCCATCAACAAAATATCAGGTTGCATTGCAATCGCACGTGCAATACAAAGTCGCTGAGCCTGGCCTCCTGATAAAGCTAGAGCGCTAGTATGCAATTTATCTTTCACTTGATCCCAAAGTGCAGCTTGTTTTAGTGTTTTTTCTACAATTTCATCTAGTTTTTCTTTATTTCTTTCACCATGCTGTTTTAATGCAAAAGTAATATTATCATAAATTGATTTAGCAAATGGATTGGGCTGTTGAAAAACCATGCCAATATGTTTACGCATTTCATAAACATCAATCTTATCTGAGTTAATATTTAATCCACGATAATAAATTTTTCCTAATACTTTAGTACCATAGATATTATCATTCATTCGATTTAATGAACGAAGGTAAGTTGATTTACCAGAACCAGAAGCTCCAATTAATGCCGATATTTTAAAGCGCTCAAAAGCTAATGATACTCCATGAATAGCTTCATGAGAACCATACCATACATGTAAATCATCTGTACTAATGGCAATCTCATTTCCTTCTTTATTAAGATCACGAATATAAGTTTCTGTATCAGTAATCAACTTTTAACCCCCGTCATATGCTGATAAATTCGATTACTAAGATAACGAGCTATAAAATTAAATAGTAGTACAGCAATAATTAGTACTGCTGAGGCTCCTGCAGAAACTGAACTTGCATCAGGAATCAAACCTTCGGAATTAACTTTCCAAATATGCACTGCTAAAGTTTCAGCTGGTCGAAATGGACTTAAAAAACTAGACAGATCAAAAATATTCCAATTACTAAAACTTATTGCAGGAGCACTTTGTCCTGCAGTATAAATTAAAGCTGCAGCTTCACCAAATACCCGGCCAGCTGCTAAAATCATTCCCGTTACAATATTCGGTAAAGCAGCAGGAACTACAATTTTCAAAACAGTTTCAATTCGCGAAAGCCCTAATGCTAACCCAGCTTCTCTTTGAGTAAAATGAACTGTTTGTAAAGCATTTTCTACATTTGTCGTCAGTAAAGGTAAACTAAAAATTGTTAATGCCAATGCTCCTGAGAGCAAAGAAAAACCTAAGTTAAATTGTAAAACAAACAAAATAAAGCCAAAAAGTCCTACAACAACTGATGGTAAGGAACTTAATATTTCAATAGTTGTTCGAATTAAATTAGTAAGGCGATTTTTTTTAGCATATTCTGAAAGCCAGATTCCTGCACCCAATGAAATAGGAACTGAAATTAGCATTGTTAAAATTAATAAATAGAAGGAGTTAAATAACTGGATGCCGATACCACCACCAGCTTGAAATGGCTTAGACTTCCCAGTCAAAAAGTGCCAAGAAATATGAGGTAATCCCGTTACCAAAATATAAATTAATAGCGCTGCTAGAATCAAGACAATTAAAATCGCAATAACATAAAATACTTTATAAGCAAGTCGATCGATTAATTGGGTGCGACGAGTTTTGGAATATTTATAATTCATTTCAAAGAACTCCTTTTACCAATCCAACGGACTAATAAATTAAAGACTAATGACATTAATAGAAGTAATAACGCCAAAGACCAAATAGCATTATTTTCTAACGTACCCGATACGGAATTACCAATTCCCATTGTTAAAATTGAAGTTAATGTAGCAGCCGGACTTGTTAAACTCGTTGGCATTAAAGCTGCGTTACCAATAACCATTTGAACTGCAAGAGCTTCGCCAAAAGCTCTTGACATTCCAAATACTACTGCAGTCATAATCCCTGGTGTTGCAGCACGCCAGACAACTTTATAAATGGTTTGAAATTGAGTAGCCCCTAAAGCCAAAGAAGATTCACGGTAATTACGAGGTACTGAATTTAAAGCATCTGTTGTCATTGAAGTAATTGTTGGTAAAACCATTAAAAACAAAACCAAGGTTGCGGTAAAAATGCCAAAACCACTTCCACCAAAAAGATGACGCGTAATAGGAACGAACACCGCTAAACCCACAAAACCATATACTACAGATGGAATTCCTACAAGTAATTCCATTACTGGCTGCAAAAATTTCTTACCAGTGCGTGGAGCAATTTCCGTCATAAAAGTTGCAGCACCAATAGCAAAGGGAGTCGCAATTATTGCAGCTAAAACTGTAACGATAAATGACCCAAGAAACATTGGTAAAGCTCCAACTTGTGGTGGTTTTGCAGAAGGATTCCAATTAACACCAAAGAAAAAGTCAAAAGGGCTGACATGATTAACTACAAAAGTAGCTAATCCTTTTAAGCTCACAAATAAAATAATTGCAACTACCATTACCATGATTAAAAGAATACACAAAAAAGTAACTAATTTACCAATTTTTTCTTGTTTCGCTTTTCTTGAAGTTTTCAGTAAACTCTCTTTAATTGGATCCATCATTTATCCTCTACATTAGTGGGAGTAATTTTTCCGTTGAAATCCCTTTGTACTTCCATTTCATTTGTCGGTATATATTTCATTGCTGATATTAATTTAGATACTTTAGGAGAATAAAGAAATTTTAGAAAATCTTTGGTCGTTTGATCCATGTTTTTTTGCGTGTAAATATGTTCATATGACCAAATTTTCCAGCGATTAGTCTTCACATTATCTTGGGTTGGTGCAACACCATCTACTTTGGGATGCAAAACCGTATCTTTTAAATAAGAAAAAGAAACATAACTGATAGCACCAGGAGTAGAACTAACAATTGATAAAGCCATACCACTTGAATCTTGCTCTTGAGCTGGTTTGGGTTTATTTCCCTTTAAAACTATCTTTTCAAAATTAAAACGTGTACCACTGCCATTTGATCGATTAACAATAACAATCGGTAAATCTTGACCAGTAATAGAATGCCAATTAGTAATCTGACCACTAAAAATTTGTTGTAACTGTTTAAACGTAAGATTGTTAACCTTTACTTTTTTATTTACAACTGGTGCTATACCTGTAACTAATAAGCGATGATCTAAAAGAGTATCAGCTTTAATTCCCTTTTTTTCCTGTGCATAAAGATCACTCATCCCCATTGACACCGCACCTTGCTGTATCTCTGAAAGCCCCGTACCAGAGCCACCGCCTTGAACATTAATGAATAGCCCTTGACGGTCTTTAAGATATTCTTCTGCAGCAGATTCAATTAAAGGTTGTAAAGCAGTGGAACCAACAACAGTCATTTGTTTACCTTTAATTTTAATGCCACAAGCACATAAAGATATTGCTAAAAAGGGAAAGATTAAAGTTACCAAAAATTTCTTAAATTTCACGATTACCCTCACCTAATTTTAGGGAATTAAAGAGTTAAATTTTTAAGAAGCGCCTCATTGAAACTAATGAGCCTAAACTTCCAATAATAATAGCTAAAACAATCAAGAGTAAATCAATTCGGAAAAGGAACATTCCTGGAGTAAAAAGTGAATATCCAGCATTCATTAAACCGTTAACTGTTTGCTGATAAACTACTGAATAGCCCCAATTAATTACAATAATCGGAATAATTGAACCTAAAATTCCTGTCTCAGCACCTTCTAATAGAAACGGCCATCTGATATACCAGCTGGTAGCCCCTACTAAACGCATTGCTTGAATTTCATTTTTACGAGATAAAATGGTTAGCCGAATAACATTAGAAATTAAAAACAGAGCTATTGCTATTAAAATTACTATACAAATAGTTCCCCATAGCTGTACTTCACTCATAAATTTAAATAGCTTCTTTGCTTGTTCGCCACCATATTGCGCTGTTTTTACATTATCAAGTTGGCGAATTTCTTTAGCTACTTTAATAGTTTTACTTGGACTTGTAGTTTCAACTATAAAGACATCACTTAAAGGATTAGCATCACCAGAAAACATTTTAAAATTGGAATTATAAGTTTTAGTAATTTTATCCAATTCGTTCTTTTTACTAGAAAAACTAACCTTTTTTACTCCCGATATTTTTGAAATTTCTTTACGTAAAGTGTTTTCTTTATTTCTACTAGTTTTAACATCAATTTCTACACGAACTTTCACATCTTTTTCAATTTGCTTTGAAATATTATTAACATTAAAAATTATTGTAAACAAAGCACCCACGATAAATAAAGTAACTGTTACTGCACTTACAGCGGCAAAAGTCATCCAACCATTTCTTTTAATACTACGAAGGCTCTCAATAATATGGCGCCACATTGTTCTAAGCTTCATAACGGTATGCCCCTTTTTCTTGATCACTAACTAGACGACCATGTTTAATGGTGATCACTCGGTGAACGTAATTATTAACGATACTCTGATTATGAGTTGCCATAATTACCGTCGTATTTTGCTGATTAATACGTTCAATAATTTCCATAATTTCATTGGAAGTATCAGGATCTAGATTTCCTGTAGGTTCATCAGCAATTAATACAGAAGGTTTATTAGTTATTGCCCGAGCAATAGCAACTCTTTGTTGCTCACCACCTGAAAGTTCACTCGGATAACGGCGAATTTTATCCTTTAACCCTACCATTTCCAAAACTTCAATTACTCGGCTTTTTATTTCTTCTGGCCTCTTTTCAATTACTTCCATCGCATAAGCAACATTTTCATAAGCAGTAAGTCTTGGTAATAACCGATAATCTTGAAATACAACTCCCAATTCACGACGTAAATATGGAACTCGGCGATCTTTCATTCTTACCAAATCATACTCGTTAACTTTAATAATTCCTGAAGTAACTTTTTCTTCACGATAGAGAGTTTTAATTAAAGTTGATTTACCAGAACCTGAAGCTCCAACAATATAGACAAACTCTCCTTGATCAATTGTTAGATCAATACCTTTCAAAGCGGTAATCCCATTAGGGTATTTTTTTACTACATTTTTTAATTCAATCACTATTTTGTTTCCTTATTTTGATTCATATTCCATTGTAAATAAGCAGTAACAAAGCCCATAATTTTTCCATCCATTACAGCGTTAACATCACTAGTTTCATAATTTGTGCGGTGATCTTTAACTAAATTGTAAGGGTGAAAGACGTATGAACGAATTTGAGATCCCCATGCATTTTCTAATTGAACACCCTTTATTTGTGCCATTTCTTTTTCTTTTTTTTCTCGTTCTAATTGATAAAGTTTAGATTTTAACATAGTTAAAGCCGTTTCTCGATTCTGAAACTGCGAACGTTGTTGCTGCGATGCAGCAACTAAACCTGTGGGTAAATGAGTAATCCTTACCGCACTCGAAGTTTTATTTATATGCTGACCCCCAGCACCACTAGAACGATAAACATCAACTTTTAAATCTTCTGGTCGTAAATCTACTTTAACTGATTCATCAATCTCAGGAATCACGTCAACTGAAGTAAATGATGTCTGTCGCTTGCCTTGGGCATTAAAAGGGGAAATCCGAACTAAGCGATGTACTCCTTTTTCAGATTTGCATAATCCATATGCATTATTTCCTTTTAAAACAAAAGTTGCACTTTTAATACCAGCTTCGTCACCTATTTCATAATCAATTAATTCAAAATCAAAACCGCTGATTGTAGCATAACGATTATACATTCGATAAAGCATTTCACCCCAATCCTGCGATTCTGTTCCTCCAGCTCCTGGATGAATTTCAAAAATAGCATTCAAATGATCATATTTACCATTTAATAATTGTCGAGTTTCATAATTTTGTAAATCATCTTGTAACTTACCTAATCCAATTTCTAAGTCTTTTTGTATTTCTGAATCAGGTTCTTCAACAATTAAATCATAAGAAACTTGTAATTCTTCTAAATTATCTGCTAAATTCTTAAAATTTTGATAAGTTTCTTTTAGCTTATTATTTTCGTTAATTAAATTTTGAGCTTTTTGTGAATCAGACCAGAAATCTGTTTCAGTCATTTTATGCTCATTTAATGCAATTTGAGCTTCAAGGTCCGGTAGGTCAAAGTGACCTCCTAAATTGGTTTACTTTATCATTTATTCGATCTAATTCTTTTTTTATTGTTCCTAATTCCACATTTACCTCCAAAGATAGAAAAAATCGCCGGAGCGATTAAATTTTAAGTTAATTAAGCTACATTTTGTCTAATTTCTGCTTTCATGAATAACCGAGTAACCCCATCTTCAATATCAGCAATCATAATTTCAAAACTGTTATATCCTTCTTCTTGATATTCAACTAATGGATTCATTTGCCCATAACCACGTAAACCGATAGAATTTCTCAATTGATCCATTTCATCAATATGATTAGTCCAACGATCATCAACTACTCGTAAAATAACAATTTTTTCAAACTCTAACATCTGTTTTGAGTCAACTAATTGTTCTGATTTTTCCTTATAATTTTGTTCAACAAAATCCATCAAATATTTTTTAATTTCATCAGCAGACTTTCCTTGTATTTTTTCAACACTAATTTCATCTTCTGAAACTAAAGAATTACGGGCATAATTAACAATATTATCTAAATCCCATTTTTCTTTATCATCACCTTGAGTATGAACATTAACTACTCGATTAATGGAGCGCTCGGCCATTCCAAAAAGTACAGACTTGAGGCTATCTTCTTCATCAATAACTTGTCGTCGCTGTTTATAAATAACCTCGCGTTGTTCCCTCATAACATCATCATACTGGAGAGTCTGTTTACGTGCATCATAGTTCTGGCCTTCAACTTGTTTTTGAGCAGCTTCAACTTGACGAGTAAAAATACGGCTTTCCAATACTAAATCATTATCATTAATTCGTAACATTTTTAGCTGCTTTTTCATTCGTTCTGAGCCAAAACGTTTCATTAAATCATCTTCCAAAGAAAGATAAAATTGCGACTCTCCTGGATCACCCTGCCGACCAGAACGTCCCCGTAACTGATTATCAATTCGGCGAGATTCATGGCGCTCTGTACCTAAAACCATCAAACCACCTAATTCTTTGACTCCGGGTCCTAATTTAATATCAGTACCTCGTCCAGCCATATTAGTGGCAATAGTTACAGCACCTTTTTGCCCGGCATTCATAATAATTTCTGATTCTCGAGTGATATTTTCTGGCTTAGCATTTAAAACCACATGGGGCACATGAGCTTCAGTTAAAAGCTTAGATAAATACTCTGAAGTTTCAACTGCAACTGTACCTACCAAAATTGGTTGTCCTTTAGTATGACGTTCAATAATATCATTAACTACTGCTGCAAATTTATTTTGTAAAGTTGCATACAAAATATCATGACGATCAACTCGAATCATTGGGCGATTAGTAGGGACTTCAATAACCCGCATATTATAAATTTCAATAAATTCTTCTTCTTCAGTTTTAGCCGTACCTGTCATCCCAGCTAACTTAGCATACATTCGGAAATAATTTTGATAAGTAATAGTTGCTACAGTTTGAGATTCATCTTGAATTTCAACTCCTTCTTTGGCTTCAACTGCTTGATGCAAGCCATCAGACCAACGTCGCCCTTCCATTGCTCGACCAGTAAAAGGATCAACTATCAAAATTTCACCATCTTGTACAACATAATCTATATCTTTCAACATGATATAGTTAGCTCGCAACGCCTCTTCTAAATGGTGAGTCAACGCTGTATTTTCAAGATCATATAAATTATCTAAGCCAAAGTTTTCTTCAGCTTTATGCATGCCTTTTTCTGTTAAGCTAATTGTTTTAGTCGGCCAATCAATTTTATAATCTTCTTCATCCTTTAAAGTTTTTACAAAACGATCTGCTCGAATATATAGTGCATTGGATTTTTCAGCCTGTCCTGAAATAATCAAAGGAGTTCGTGCTTCATCAATTAAAATTGAATCAACTTCATCAACTACTGCAAAATTCAATCCTCTTTGAACCATTTGATCTTTAGAAACAACCATATTATCTCGTAAATAGTCAAAACCTAGTTCAGCATTAGTTGAATAAGTAATATCTTTGGCATAAGCTGCCCGTTTTTCTTCAGAAGATAAACTAGCTAAATTTAGTCCTACGCTTAAACCAAGCCAGTTATAAAGCTCTCCCATCTCTGTCGCATCACGTTGAGATAGATATTCATTAACAGTTACTACGTGAACCCCTTTCCCGCTTAAAGCATTCAAATAAACAGGCATAGTTGCTGTTAAAGTCTTACCTTCCCCCGTTTTCATTTCGGCAATATTTCCTTCATGTAAAGCAATACCACCAATAATTTGAACTCTAAAAGGGAAAAGTCCTAAAACTCTACGAGAACCCTCTCGAACAGTAGCAAAAGCTTCTGGCAAAAGTTGATCAAGAGTTTCACCATTTTGATAGCGTTTCTTAAATTCTTCAGTTTTTGCTTTTAATTCATCATCAGATAGCTTTTTATATTCTTCTTCATAGGAAATTACCTTATCTGCGATTTTTCCCATTCGATTAACTTCACGTTTATCACTTTCAACCCAACGACGAAGAAAATTAAAAGCACCTGGACGTTTATTAATATCAATTGTTCCAGCTTCATGGGCTTTTTTCGTATTTTCTTTTATTTTAGGATCTTTAATTTTATTTAATGTAGGATCTTTTTCTTTTATCATTTAACCTTCCCTAAAAAAAATAGGATTATTCATTTATAGTGCGTTTCAAACTCGAAAAATAGTTTAGAATTATACAGTTTTATATTATACAGTTCTTTAAAATAAAAATGAACTCTTGCGAAAAAGGAGGATAACATAATTTCTAAATTCCCTAAGTTTTTCGTATTTTAAAAAAAATTAGTCAAAATTAAGATGTAAATCATTAATTGTAATTTAATAAAACAGGCGATTTATCAAGCTTTTACTAAAAGTCTGATCAATCACCTTTAATTAAGTAAATTATTAAATTTTATTCATCAGTCTCAATTAAGCCATATTTATTATCATGTCGTCGATAAACTATACTAGTACCGTTAGTTTGTGAATCTTCAAAAATAAAAAAGTCATGTCCCAATAGATTCATCTGTAAAATTGCTTCTTCAGCATCCATCGGTTTTAATGAAAGCCGTTTCGTTCGAACAACAGGAGTTTCTTCATCTGCTAAAGTATCAGGTTGAGAATCAATGATCAATTCTTTTTCTTTAAATCCTTTAGCTCGATTACGACGATTAATCCTAGTTTTATACTTTCTAATTTGTCGTTCTAATTTCTCATAGACAAAATCAATACATTGATACAAATCATCCGAGGTATGTTCAGCACGTAAAACTAAAGAATGAATTAAAATTGTTACCTCAGCTTTAGCTTGTTTTTGAGGATAAACTCTAAGATTAACATTGCAACTAGGTTCACTATTTTTTAATTCGTCTGTAAAATATTTATTTAATTTATCCAATCTTTTTTTTACATAATTACTAATTGCGTCAGTAACTTCGATGTTTTCTCCACGAATATTATAACGAAACATATTTAATGCTCCTTTCATACCATTACTTCATTCCAACTCAATTATATCTAATAAATAAAATTAAATCTCGCAATTTTCATAATTATTTATTTAAGAATTTACCTTGCCAAAGTGAAACTAAACAGCTCTGCAGTAATGCTCAAATTTCTTAATGTCTCACGTAAAGAATAAAGGGTCGCACCCGTCGTATAAATATCATCAAAAAATAAGATTCGTTTAACTTTTTTCAATTTTTTAATTGCGGAGAATGATAAGCTAAAATTTTGAGATCTTTTTAACCTTTCCCAGCGATTTTTTTGTGATTGTTCAATACTATCTCCTACATATTGAACTTTGACTGTTGGTTTTATTAAATCACCATATAATGCAACAACTGGATCAAATCGACGTTCTTTAAAGTGAGCTAATGAAGTTGGAATAAAAATATAACTATCATAATGTTTATTTCTCAAAAAATCGCTAATCATTTGTTTAAATACTAAACGTAGTCGATAATCACCAATCATTTTAAAATTATGAAAATAATCATGCATTGCTTGATTATAAACGAACAAAGAACGATTTATAATCACATCCTCGTGACATTTAATACGCCAACGCTGACAATCTAAACAAAAACGATTGTTTGTTTGGCTACGACCACATTGTGCACATGCTTTTTTAGCATTAATTCGTTCAAAATTTGCCAAACATTTTTGACAAATTGTTAAATCAAAAAGCGGTTTCCAAGATAACAAATCACCTAAAAGAAATTGTGGAAAAAATTTTTTTTGACACAAATTACATTGATTCATTAAATCCAGCCTTTTGATTTAACTGTTTTATTTGATTGATCGCTTTTTTTATTGCAGATGTATAGACACTGTAATAAAAAATAACCCGATCTGCAAAATACTTTGAATCTCTGCCTGCACGTCCTGCAATTTGAACTAGGGTAGCCCAATTAAAAATTCGACTTTCAGCACCAATCACAATAACATTAATTTTTTTAATGGTCACCCCTCTTTCTAAAATTGTTGTAGTAAACAATACATCATAATTTTCTTGCCTAAAGTCCATTATTTTTTGCTTTCTTTGAGGATCTTTGGCATGAACACTAGTCCATTTAATTAATGGAAAAGCTCGTTGAAAAGCTTCTCCTAAAATATTTAATAAATTAATTTCACTCACAAAAATCAAATATCGTTCATGGTGAGATAGTCCTCTTTTTAATTCTTGCTTAATTTGATGTACTAACTTTTTTTTCTGAAGAGCCTTACGCCAGTTTCCAATATAAACCACCTGCGGAACCGGTAAAGGATGGCCATGAAACCTTTTAGCTAAATATAAAATTGGTAGTCCTTGGAGTAAATCGTCTGGAGGAGTAGCTGATAAATAAATTTGACTACTATGAGGTTTAACTGCCTGTTTAGCTGCAAAATTTAGCTCTAAATTATTTACATAAGGAAAAGAGTCAACTTCGTCAATGATTAAAACATCAAAAGCATGAAAAAAGCGCAAGAGCTGATGTGTAGTACATAAAACAAATTGCCGATAACTATATGACTCTTCCATTTGACCATAGAGTACACTAAATTGTAAATCTGGAAAAGCTCGTTTTAGTCGTGGAGCTAACTCCAAAATTACATCAACCCTTGGAGCAGCCCAACAAACTCGCAGTCCTAACCTAAAAGCATAGTTGAGACTTAAAAACATCATTTCAGTTTTACCTGCTCCGGTAACAGCCCATAGTAAAATAGCCGATTGACGAACAATAATATCGGTAATTTTCTCAGAAATTTCTAATTGTGCAGATGTAAGAGGATTAAGGAGATGGAGATAATCTTTATTTTTTTCAAAATAATTACCTTCAGGCAAGTGATACAGTAATTCATCACTAGTAACTCGACCTAAACTAATACAACTAGGACAGTAAAAATTACCATCAGGCATTTTTACCACGGTTTTATTCCAAGAGCTATTACAACGATTACAAATTACAGTTTTATTTTGAATCACCATTGCTGGCCAGCTCAAATATTTTTTAGGTAATGGCAGCGGCAATTGGAAACTAAGCAATTGTCTACCAAATAATAATTCTTCATTAGTCATAATGACTAATTACGCAAAAAATAGCTATTATTTATTTTTAAAAATTATTTTCGATTACGATTGAGGCGCTGAGCAAAACCCTTCAAAAAATGTAAAAATGGTTGTCGATTTTCACCTAAAAGGCCAATTGCTTCAATAAATAGTTCTAAACCCATTAAAACTGCAATAGTCAAAAAAATACTAGCAGCTAAGGAAGAAATAGGGTACATTAGGGCAATAAAAGAGAAAATCAAAGCTATTCCATAAATTGCAAATACAGTTTGAGGGACACTAAAACCCATTTGTAACAATTGATGATGTAAGTGATGTTTATCAGCTCTTGAAATTGGTTGCTTATTTAAAATTCGACGAATAATGGCAAAAAACGTATCAGTAACTGGAACGCCTAAAATAATTACTGGAATAATAATTGTTAAAAATGTGACATTTTTTAATCCTTGCAATGAAAGAACAGCAATCATAAACCCAATAAATAGTGCTCCTGTATCACCTAAAAAAATACGAGCAGGATGAAAATTATATGGTAAAAATCCCAATAGCGCCGCCGCTAAAACAAAAATTGAAATTGCTACACTAGGATTTTGCATATTTAAAAAGAAATAAGCGATAACCCCCATTGTACACAATGCAATAAAAGAAACTCCCGTAGCTAAACCGTCTAATCCATCAATTAAGTTAACCGCATTAGTAATTGCAATAATCCAAAAAATGGTAATTGGCATACTCATAAATCCAAAGTTGATGCGACCAAAAAATGGTAAAGTTAAAGAATTCATCCGAATTCCAGCTAAATAATATACAATCAGTGCAGCAATTAAAATTCCTAGCATTTTTTGTCGAGGCTTTAATTCTTCAATGTCATCAATAATTCCAGTTAAGATAATGATACATTCTGCAATAAAAACAGAAAATAACGTATGGGTTGGAAAATTATATCGTAACAAGATCATCATTGAAATATTAACAGCAATGAAAATACTCAAACCACCTATTGTCGGAATTGCTTTTTTATTGACTCTTCTTTTATTAGGTTTATCTACTGCCCCAAGTGTAAATGCTAATTTCCGAATTAAAGGAGTAATGCACAAAGAGATTAATCCTGTGCAAAACAACATAAAAATTGTCTTAAAAATGATTCTGCCCTAACCTCTCTTAACTATTAACACCATTTTAAACAAAAAAAAGATGAAACGAAAGTCTTATAACTTTTTTCATCTCTAACTAGCAACATCTACAGCCCTAAATTCACGTATAACAGACACTTTTATATGTCCTGGATAAGATAAACTATTTTCAATTTTATTTTTTATATCTCGAGCCAAAAAAACAGTTTGATCATCGCTAACTTTTTGCGGTGAAACCATAACCCGAATTTCTCTTCCAGCTTGAATAGCGTAGCTCTGTTTAACTCCAGGAAATTCATTAACTAAGGTTTCTAATTTTTCTAATCTTCGAATATAATTTTCCAATGATTCAGAACGTGCACCTGGCCGTGCCGCAGAAATTGCATCTGCTGCTGTAACCAAAACTGCAATTACTGAATCAGGTTCAACATCACCATGATGACTAGCAATAGCGTTAATAACCGTTTTTGGCTCATGATATCTTTTAGCTAATTCAGTTCCAATTTCAACATGAGACCCTTCAGTTTCATGATCAATAGATTTACCAATATCATGTAGTAATCCAGCACGACGTGCCATTGTTTCATCTTCACCTAACTCCACAGCCATGGTTCCTGCAATTAAAGCTACTTGAATGGAGTGACTTAAAACATTTTGCCCATAGCTAGTTCGATACTGTAAACGACCAACTAATTTGATTAATTCTGGATTCATCTCCTGAATCCCTAAATCATAAATCGTCTGATCACCTAATTCACGTAAATGATCATTAAATTCCTTTTGGGCTTTTCCTACAGCTTCTTCGATTTTACCCGGATGAATTCGTCCATCAGCAATTAACTTTTCAAGCGCAATTTTAGCAATTTCTCGGCGAACAGGGTCAAAACTACTTAAAACTACTGCTTCAGGAGTTTCATCAACTATTAAATCGACACCTGTTAAAGCCTCAAAACTTTTAATATTACGTCCTTCACGTCCAATTACTCGACCTTTCATGTCTTCATTAGGTAAATTAACAACACTTACGGTAACATCAGTTACTACATCAGCAGCACTTCTTTCAATTGCTTGAACGATAATTTCTTTAGCAACTCGTTTAGATTCAACTCTACTACGAGCTTCACTCTCACGAACCATTTGAGCTCGTTCATGAATTAATTGCTTCTTTAACTTTGTTAAAATTTGTGATTTTGCTTCATCTTCACTCAATTGCGCAATTTCATTTAATTTATCTTGCTGCGTAGTAACTAACTTTTTAGCTTCATTTTGTAGCTGAGTAACTTTTTGACGTTGATTTTCTAAGTTAATTGACTGTTGACTAAGTTGATTTTCTTTTTTTTCAATTAAAGTATCTCGATGATCTAATTTTTCTTCTCGAGTATTTAATCTCTTTTCTTGATCAATAATTACTACTTGACGTGAGTGTAATTCATCTTCAATCTTAGAACGATATCTGCTATTTTCTTCTTTGCTATTTAAGAGCAACTCTTTTTTTAAAGTTGCCGCTTCTTTCTTAGCGTTGTCAATAATTCCTTCAGCATTATTTCGAGCATCATTCAAATTTTGGTTAACTATATAATTATGAACCAAAACTCCAAGAACAAAACCTATTACCAAAGGAACTAAAATAGTGAATATAATAACGAGGACTGGCGGCAGGTTTAATCCCATAACCAATCGCTCCTTTTTTAATATTGGCTCTTATAAGCCAATTAAATAGTAAGAAGAAAATGGAGATGTGTCAAGCACAAGTATTTAAATTTTATTTAAATTAATTCTTCTTGTCCGGCTACATTATCATTTTTGGGATCTACTTCTTTTTTATTTTTTTTACCTTTATTGTCTTTATTATCTTTATTTGATGTACTATCAGGAAAATAAATTTCTCGAAGTTTAAGATTTAAAGCTTGTCTTTTATCATCATGTTCTTTAAAATATTTTTTCGCATTTTCTTTACCTTGTCCAATACGTTCACCATCATATGAATACCAAGAACCCGATTTTTCAACAAGATTTTGATCTACTCCCATATCAATTAACTCACCAGTCTGAGAAATTCCTTCACCATAAATCATATCAACTTCAGCAGTTTTAAATGGTGGAGCAACCTTATTTTTTACAACTTTAATCTTAGTCCGGTTTCCTAAAACCTCTGCTCCGTTTTTTATTTGTTCTGCTCGTCGAACTTCAAGACGAATTGTGGAATAAAATTTTAATGCTCGACCACCAGGAGTTGTTTCAGGATTACCAAATAAAATTCCTACTTTTTCTCGAATTTGATTAATAAAAATAGCAATAGTATTCGTTTTACTTAAAGATCCCGATAATTTACGCAAAGCTTGTGACATTAAACGAGCCTGTAAACCAACATGAGAATCGCCAATTTCACCTTCAATTTCTGCTCGAGGGACTAAAGCTGCAACCGAATCAACAACTACTAAATCAATTGCACCACTAGTTATCAATGCATCAGCAATTTCTAATCCTTGTTCTCCTGTATCTGGTTGCGATAAAAGTAAATCATCAGTATTAACTCCTAAATTCTCAGCATAATAGGGATCCAAAGCATTTTCAGCATCAATATAAGCTGCTACTCCACCAGATTTTTGAACTTCGGCAACTGCTTGAAGAGCTAAAGTTGTTTTCCCTGAGCTCTCAGCACCGTAAATTTCTACAACTCGACCTCGTGGAAAACCACCAACACCTAGAGCTACATCAAGGGCTAAAGAACCACTTGAAACTGTATCAATTTCTTGATTCGCACTTTCACCCATGCGCATAACAGAACCTTTGCCAAAATTCTTTTCAATTTTTTTTAAAGCAGTATCAAGCGCTGCTTGACGTTTATCTTTTTCTACTTCTTTTGCCATATATACTCCATCCAAAAATTATCATTTAGAACATTTGTTCTATTATATTCTTTCACAAATGATTACGCAAACTATTTCTTCTTTTTTTTAACTTTTTCTTTATTATTTACAAACTTATTTGTAGCTTGCATAAATTGAGTATAATCAATCTGCACTTGTGCAGCATAAGCTTGTGCCCAACTTACCATTTGTTCGTCAAATTCAGAACTATCACCAATATAGCCATAAATACATGCCGCTAGAGGACTTTGCACATGAGCTGCTGCCAAAAGATATCCACAGATTTCCGAATATAATTCAAATTGTCGAACATTTAATTTATCAAGTTCAAACGATTCTTTCATATCTCGAAACTGTCGAACATAGAAGCTCTGATTATTTAAATTAAAATAACCTAAAAATGGATCAAAAGCGCTTTGAAGAATTTTTTGTGAAGCAGTTATTCGCTGACCTTCAGAAATTATTTGATCAGCTTGAAAATGTAAAATTTCACGACTTGTTTCACCAATTGTAGGTAAAGCTTCTTTAATTTGTAAAATCAGATGAGTCCCATCACTATGTTGTAATAAAACCAAATAACATAGAGTTCCGTAACTGCCAATTCCAACACTATGACGTACAATATCCAATATTTTATATTCGGATAATAAAACTGCAACATCTGTTCTTACTGTTAAAAGATATCTCTTTAATCCCCGAATTAAATCATTATAACGATCCTTACTAATGTGAATTCGTCTTGGAGGTTCTTCATTAAAAGCTAAATTACCCGTTTCATCAACTTGGGTATACTTCTCAACTACTTGTTCTGCTGTTCGATTTCGAGCTTTAGCTACAATCGACTGAAAAAGATTAACGTCTTTCTCTTTAAATTTTAAATGATTGAAAGCTGATTCAAACTCAGTTTGACGATAAAATCGGTTTAAAGCTGGCATTTCAAACATTTCCTTTAGCCCATAACGATAAGAACGACAAGCATTAACTGCTATGTCGAGCATTTTACTTTGTTTAAAATCATTAATACTTCCAGCCAAAAAAATACTTACTAAAAAGCGTCTTAAATCCCATTCCCAATCTTTGTATCCTGCCTCATCAAAATCATTCAAATCAAATAAAAGATTACGTTCAGGAGAAGCATAAAAACCAAAGTTTTCCAAATGAGCATCACCACAAATCACAATTTTTATGCCGGTATCTTTTTGCTCCAAAAGATCTAAAGACATTAATTTAGCAGAACCGCGAAAAAAAGCAAACGTTGAAGCACGCATTCGATCAATTCGTTGCGGAATTAATTCAGGTACTAAAACTTTACGCGCATTTTCATCAATTTGAACAACATTACGATTAACAGTATGGAAATGTCCTATTTCATCAAAATTTATTTGTTTACGAAGTGAAAGACCAATTTTAATTAACTCAGTTTGTGAGCTATTTGTTGTTAATTTTGATAATTTATTCATATCTTAATAATACAACTTTAAATCATATCCAACATTATTTATTTTGAATTCAAATTTTCAAAAATCTATAAATAAAAAACCCAGTCTTGCATTAAATCAAGACTGGGCTTTTTTTAAAAATTTATTAAGGCTTTTTGATATTGTAGAAAGATTTTATTCCACGATATTGAGCAGCACCTTCTAATTGATCTTCAATTCTCATTAATTGATTATATTTAGCAATTCGATCAGTTCTACTCATTGATCCAGTCTTAATTTGGCCAGCATTAGTTGCAACAACTAAATCAGCAATTGTAGTATCTTCAGTTTCACCTGAACGGTGAGAAACAATAGCTGTATATCCAGCTTCTTTAGCCATTTCAATAGCTTCAAAAGTTTCAGTTAAAGTACCGATTTGGTTTACTTTAATTAAAATTGCGTTAGCTACGCCCATATCGATACCCTTCTTTAAGTAAGAAGTATTAGTTACAAATAAGTCATCACCAACAATTTGAACTTTTTTACCTAAACGGTCAGTTAGCATTTTCCAATCATCCCATTCATTTTCATCCAAAGGATCTTCAATAGAAATAATTGGATATTTATTAACTAACCCTTCCAATAAATCAGTAAATTCTGAAGCAGTATATGAGCGGCCATCAGCTTTAGTTTCGTATTGATGAGTATCAGTATTGTAAAATTCTGAAGCAGCACAATCACAAGCCAAAGCAATATCTCCTGGATTACCAGCTGTACTTGGATTATAACCAGCTGTCTTAATTGCTTCAACTAAAACATCAAATGGTTCTTCATTATTTTTCAAATTAGGGGCAAAACCACCTTCATCACCAACAGTAGTCATATCACCACGACTCTTTAAAATCTTTTGTAAAGCATGAAAAGTTTCTGCACCCATTCTAATTGCTTCACGAACTGATTTAGCACCAATTGGCATAATCATGAATTCTTGAAAATCAACGTTATTTGAAGCATGTTTACCACCATTAATAACGTTCATCATTGGTGTAGGTAAAACATGACCATTAGGTCCACCCAAATATTCATATAATGGTTGGCCTAATTCATCAGCAGCAGCACGAGCTGCAGCTAAAGAAACGCCCAAAATAGCATTAGCTCCCAATTTACCTTTATTTGGAGTACCGTCAAGATTGATCATTGCTTGATCAATTGCACGTTGGTCAGTTACTTCCATTCCAACGATTGCATCAGTAATTTTAGTATTAACATTATTTACAGCGGTCAAAACTCCTTGACCACCCATTCGGCTAGCATCACCGTCTCTTAATTCTACAGCTTCATGTTCACCTGTAGAAGCACCTGATGGAACATCAGCACGACCAAAACCACCGGCTTCGGTATAAACTTCAACTTCTACTGTTGGATTGCCACGAGAATCGAGAATTTCACGAGCAAGTATATCTGAAATAATTGACATTAATTTAAATCTCCTTTATTGATTTAACATCTTTATTGTAACTAATCAGTTAGCAAAATAAAATACTAATCCTGATAATGAGCTAATTGTAAAAAGCTTTCTGGTTCCAAAGAAGCACCACCGACTAAACCACCATCAATATTTGATTTAGCCATTAATTCTTTAACATTATTTGGTTTAACTGAACCACCATAAAGAATTCGAGTTTGCTCAGCAACCTCTTCTTGATAAAGATTAGCAACAACTTGACGGATATGTGCACAAACTTCTTCAGCTTGATCAGCAGTAGCAGTTTTACCAGTTCCGATTGCCCAAATTGGCTCATAAGCAATTACTAAATTAGATACCTGATCAGCATTTAAATCTTTAATAGCTTCTTTTACCTGATTTTCAACCCAACTTTGAGTTTCGCCTTTTTCTCTAATTTCTAAGCTTTCACCAACGCAAATAATTGGAATCATGCCATTTTTAAAAATTTGATGAGCTTTTTTATTAACATCTTCACCCGTTTCGTGGAAATATTCCCGACGCTCCGAATGACCAATAACAACATACTTTACACCCATTTCTGCAAGAACTTTAGGACTGGTTTCACCGGTAAAAGCTCCTTCATCTTCAAAATAGCAGTTCTCCGCAGCAGGTTTTAAGAAACTGCCTTGAGCTGAATTAATTAGTGCTTCAAGATCAACAGCTGGTGCAGCAATTACAGTTTCAACTTGCTTAGCATCAGGTAACTGATCTTTAACTTGTTTAACAAATGAACGGGTTTGATCTGGATTCTTAAACATTTTCCAGTTCCCAGCGATTAAAGGAATTCGCAAAACATAGCCTCCTATTTATCTGAAATTGCAGCAACTCCTGGCAAGGTTTTACCTTCCAGGTATTCCAAAGATGCACCACCACCGGTAGAAATATGGGTGATTTGATCAGCAATTCCTAATTGGAAAGCTGCTGCA
Source organism: uncultured Lactobacillaceae bacterium (assembly GCA_945285405.1). Lineage (GTDB taxonomy): Bacteria > Bacillota > Bacilli > Lactobacillales > Lactobacillaceae > Xylocopilactobacillus. The sequence continues at coordinate 40,735 of CALYQJ010000003.1, forward strand.
GTGGAATCACCACCACCAATAATTGTTGTAGCACCTTGTAATTTACCTAATGCACGTCCAATTTCTAAAGTACCTTCAGCAAAGTTACTCATTTCAAAAGCACCCATTGGTCCGTTCCAAACAACGGTTTTAGCACCTTGTAATTTGCTAATAAATAACTTAATAGATTTAGGACCAATATCTAAGCCCATTTCATCATCACTAAGATCACCTTCAACAACTTTAGTTGGAACACTATTAGAAAATTCAGAAGCGACAACATTATCAACTGGTAAAACAATTTTATCACCAGCTTTTTGTAATAATTCTTTTGCTAAATCTACTTTATCAGCTTCAAATAATGATTTACCAATTTTGTGACCTTTAGCAGCCAAGAATGTATAAGCCATGCCGCCACCAATCAAAATATAATCAGATTTAGGTATTAAATTATTAATAACTCCAATTTTATCTGATACCTTGGCGCCACCTAAAATGGTAATGAATGGATGGACTGGATTATCAACAGCGTCACCTAAAAACTTAATTTCTTTTTCCATCAAGAAGCCGGCAGCAACTGGTTTACCAGCTTTTTTCATTGCTTGAGCAATTCCTACATTAGAAGCATGAGAACGATGAGCTGTCCCAAATGCATCATTTACAAAAACATCGCCCAAGCTAGCCCAATATTCACCCAACTTAGGATCATTACCACTTTCTCTTTTACCAAAATCATTGTCAATATCTTGGAAACGAGTATTTTCCATTAGTAAAACGTCACCATCATTTAATTGATTAATGGCATCTTCTAATTCTTTACCTTCATTTACAGGCACAAACTTAACTGGTTTATCTAATAGTTCACTAAGACGTTTAGCAACTGGAGCCAAGCTTAGTTCTTTTTTGTCTTCATCAGTTTTAATTCTACCTAAATGAGAAAGTAAAATTAATTTTCCACCTTGTTCAATTACATATTTAATAGTTGGCAAAGCAGCAACAATTCGATTATCATTACCAATTACACCATTTTTAATAGGGACATTAAAATCTACCCGCATTAAAACTTTTTTATCTTTTAAATCAACATCTTTGACTGTTAATTTTGCCATATCTTTTTCTCCTTATCCATAAAAAAAGACGAATAGCCAAATAAACTACTCGTCTTCATCATTACTCTATTAAAGAGTAGCAAACTTGAGAAGTGTCCGTACCATTTGGCAAGTAAAGCCGTACTCGTTATCATACCAAGCAACTGTCTTTACTAATTGAGAACCATCTGGACCAGTTGTAACTTCTGTTTGAGTTGGATCAAATACTGAACCATGAGTATCATTGATAATATCAGAAGAAACAATTTCATCAGCATTCCAACCGAATGAATCGTTATTTTCGTTTGCATATTTATGAATAGCTTCATTAACTTGATCTGCAGTGACGTTACCTTTATTCAAGATTGAAACTAATTCTGTTAATGAACCATCAACAACAGGAACACGTTGAGCATGTCCTTGCAATTTACCATCAACTGAAGGGCAAACCAAACCAATAGCTTTAGCAGCACCAGTTGAATGAGGAATTGTATTATTAGAAGCAGTACGAGCTCCACGCTTGTTACCACCACGAACAGGACCGTCAAGAATCATTTGAGTTGAAGTGAAGGCATGAATTGTAGTCATTGTTCCAACTTTAATTCCAAATTCTTTATCAACGGCATTAACCATTGGTGCTAAACAGTTAGTTGTACATGAACCAGCAGAAACAATTCGATCATCACCATTTAATTGATCATCATTTACGCCATAAACAATTGTTTTAATTTTACCTGCAGGTGCAGAAATTAAAACACGTTTTGCACCAGCATCCAAATGTGCTTGTGATTTTTCAGCTGAAGTATAGAATCCAGTACATTCAAGAACAAAATCAACACCATCATTTTTTACCCATGGTAATTTGCTTGCATCTGGTTCGGCATAAACCCGATAATTTTTACCATTTACGACAATACCATCATCCGTTGCACTAACGTCTGCTTGTAAGGTTCCATGAGTTGAATCATATTTCAACAAGTGAGCTAAAAGAGCAGGTGAAGTAAGATCGTTAATCGCTACAACTTCAATATCGTTACTTTTATCACCAAGTTCTAAAATTCTGCGAAAAGCTAAACGACCAATACGTCCAAATCCGTTAATACCAATTTTTACTGTCATACTTTAACAGTTCCTCCTTAGGAATTTATCTTATATAGGGTCTAAAGGCCCTTCAAATAACAAAAATGCTATTAAGCCAATGCTTAAGCGATAGGTACCTTTAGCCCTATCGACCATCAAAATAATACCACTAATCCCTAATATTTGCTAGAAGCTTAATTCTAAATTTAAGAAAATTTTATTTAAAAATGAAGTCTTATTGCTTTTTTAATTTAATTTAGTTTTTAATAAATTTTTTCAATCAGTTAGTTCAATTTCAAATAAAAATATTATGGTAATATTTTTAATTTTAAATTTATATAAAACAAATTTTGTTTAATAGGCTCGTTATTATTATCTAATAGTATTATTGCTCTTTAATTATCATTCAAATATAATATAAGCGATTTGTGATTTAAGGAGGAAAATATGAAGTTAGCGACGGTTCTAAAAGCGACTTTCACCAATATGGATATTATTAGCGCAATATCTTCAACACTGTTTATCATTCTTTTAGGTTTTATTTTGCGAAAAAAGGGGATATTTGATAATAAATTCGGCAAAATAATGACTAAAGTTGTTTTAACGGTTTCACTACCTGCTTTAGCCTTTAACTCTTTTATGGTACCTATTGATCAAAAAACTTTAAGACATGGAATTAACGTCTTAATTTTCGGAATATTAATTTATATTATTTTAATTTTTGTTACGCCTTGGTTCTATGTAAAATATGACAAAAGTAAACGAACGGTTCTAAGTGTTTTAACTACATTTGGTTCAACAACATTTTTTGGTATTCCAATTGTAGCTGCTATTTATGGCCAAAAAGGAGCAATGTATGCTTCAATTTTCAATATTGGTTATCGAATTTTCCTTTATTCTTACGCTTATATTGTAATGAGCGGTTTGAAAATGGATAAAAAAAATATTAAACAAATGTTTTTAAATCCCGTAGTACTGGCTACTTTCTTCGGTTTAATTCTTTGGATCATTCAGCCGTATATGCCCAAAGTTAGCGGTATTAGTCCCACTTCTAAAGCCATGGTAAATGTAGCATTTTATCGAATTGACGTTACTGCACCTTGGATCTATAAACCACTTTCATACCTTGCAAGCCTGGCTTCACCTTTAGCTTGGTTAGCAATTGGTTCAACTTTAGGTGAAATTAGTGTTAAAGAAGCCACAAGTAGTAAAATTTCTTGGTACTACACCTTTATGAAAACTTTAATCGTACCTTTAATTACCTTTGGTTTACTAGTAATTTTAAAAGTAGTTAATATCATGCCAGTCGATTTAACAGCTTTAGCAACCATGACCATTATGATGGCAACACCTACTGCTGCAGTGGTTTCTTCTTATGCGATTGGTTTTGATCGCGAAGCAGTAATGACCTCCAATGCTTCTTTTCTTTCAACATTGGGTTCTGTTGTGATGATTCCAATTTGGATTGTTGTAATTACTTCTATTGGTACTGCGGGATTATTTTAAAAGGAGGATAAAAAAATGAGTTTTAAAATTGCAGCTTATGGAGTTAGAAATACTGAAATACCGTATTTTAATGAATTAAATCAAAATCATTATGATTTGAAATTAATTCCAGAATTACTTAGCCATGATAATATTGATACTGCTAAAGGAATGGATGGAGTTTTACTACGGGCTAATTGCGTTGCAGATAAAACTAACTTAGATCAAATGAAGAAATGGGGTATTAAATACGTTTTTACACGAACTGTTGGTTATAATCATATTGATTTAGCAGCAGCTCATAAAAATCAACAACTTGTTGCTCGAGTACCCGCTTATTCACCTCATGCAGTTGCTGATTTAGCTTTTACCTTGGGCCTTTCTTTACAACGGCATGTTAGTTTAGCAACCTTTAACAGTAAAAACATGGACTTCCGGGTAACTCCAGAAGAATTTAGTTTAGAAATTCCAGATTTAACAATTGGTATTGTCGGTACTGGCCATATTGGGCTAACTGAAGCAAAAAACTACAAAGCTTTAGGATCAACTGTTTTAGGTTATGATGTCTATCAATCGGATGAAGCCAAAAAAGTAGTTAAATTTGTTAAACAAGAAGATCTATTTGCCCAATCTGATATTGTTTCTTTACATGTTCCCTATTTTCCAGGAAAAAATGATCAATTTATCAATTCTGAATTAATTTCTTTAATGAAGCCAACAGCAATTCTAGTTAATACGGCTCGAGCTGAAATTGTTAAAACTTCTGATATTATTTCCGCAATCAAGAAAAAACAATTGGGTGGATTTGCCACAGACGTAATTACTCATGAAAAAGATTACTTTGGGCAAAAAGTGACAAAAATTAGTGATCCTCAACTACAAGAATTAATAAATCTTTACCCAAGAGTATTAATTACACCCCACATGGGCTCTTATACTAAAAAAGCCCTAATTGATATGATTCAAATTAGCTACGAAAATTTTCATGATGTTTTAACTACTGGAACTACTAAAAATCTTATTCAAGAATAAAATTGTTCTAAGAATTAAAAAAAGTCTTAATCTTAGATTAAGACTTTTTTTCTTACCGGCAAAAGATTAATTGAAACAAAATTAAAAATTTATTCAACTTGTTTAATCGCATAAGCTGTTTTTTCTAAAAAATTCAAACCTAAATTTTGTGCAAGCTCTTTTTGCCAACTAAATTTACGATTTTCTATTTGAAAAACTGGATCCAACCATTGTTGAGTTGGTAAAAGTTTCAACATCTGTTTACTTGAAAATTGTCCAAACCAAAAATTTTTTCCAAATAATTCCAATAATGTCTTTAAAAATTGAGGACAATTTATTGACAATAAAAAATGATTATAATTATTACGCCATCCAAGAAAAAGAGGTAATTTAGAAAAATCTGTGATTAAACTAAAACTTTCCTTTTTATGAGATTTGGCCATCGTTTCCGACATACGTAAAAGCCAAATTAATCCTGCTTGATTTAAAATTAGGCTTTGCTTTAGTATAGCTAATTCAAAATTACTTAACTGATAGGAATATTTTTGTAAATTTTGCAACCCCAGTTTAGTCTCCAATTCTAAGTGAGAACTTTTACCATTTATGGGCCAAGTTATTTTTAATTGATGAGAATCATCTAACCAACTAGGATGATTACCTACACGTAAAGTAACCCAATTTAATATTTTTTTACTTGATGGTAACTTAATTAAAAAATAAATACTATTTTTATTTCCTGAATAGTTAACTGCAACAATTTGAGATCCCGGTGCTAAATAATGATAAATTAGATTGATTAGTTGTTGCTGTTTTTTATTAAACATTTTTCCTTTATATCCTTTATATTAAATATGAAACAAATCATCGAAAAAAATCGTCCTCTAACTATAGAAGACGATTTTTAAAGGATTGAAGTAGACTAATCAGTACCCAAATAGTTAACAATTAGCCGTTTAGTAACTTTATTTCCTGCCATATCAATTAATGTTACTTCATATTGATTAATCCCTGGAGCTGGAATAACTTCATATGAGAAATCTACTGGAAAACCATTTTGAACTGAAAATACTTCTTGCATTGGAGTAACTGCAACAAGATTATTATTGATAAATACCATAAATCCTGAATAATTATCACCAGCAGTCCCTCTAATTACAAAAGGTCTTTGAAGAGTACTAAGATGATAATCTCCTTTTTCATCAACCTTCCAACTATCACTATTTTCCAATTTCAATGTTGGTAATGTGGTATCAATTGAAAAATGAATTGACCCATCTACGAGAGCCTTTCCTTTTTCATCAGCCACATAGACCCAAATTGATTTATAACCATTAGCTGGTAACTTGACTTTTTTACTGAATTTTAAATTATAAGGATTATAATCAACATTTTCTCCCGCAATTTTGAAAGTCGCTACAGGCTTTTTTAAATGTCCAGTAATAGTATAACTACCATCTTCTGGATTAAAATCTTTAGTTTCTGTATTAATTAACTTATTTTCACCAATGTCAATTTCATCATCATCAAAAATTACTTGTTTACCAGGGTCATCATCATAACTTGTAATTATTGTTACTTTGATTGGATCTGTAACATTACCGTCTTTATCTTTTGCCGTTATCGTAAATTCATTAATACCATATACTAAGTCAAGTCCTACCTTAAATGTATGGTCTTTTTCAAAATCTATTTTCTGTACTTCAATATTTTTATTTGGTCCTTTGATTAGAATCTTTTCAATTGCTGGATCGACAGTACCAGTTAATTCATAAGTTTTTTGATCAGTTCTAATAGTTTGATTAGCATCCTTAATTACTAATGGAGCAATCTTCATTGCAATTACAGTACTAAAATTATTAATTAACTTAAATCCTTTAGAATCATCTGAAAATCGGAAAACTCCATCTTTAGGAATAAGTACTTTAGCATTAAACATTCCATCTTTATCTACCTTAATTGGTTGACCATTAAGATAAAAGTCATGATCATATGATCCTTTTACTGTAATGAAATTATTTTTAGCATCAACGTCTGGTGTTGTAGATGAAATTGTCATTCCATTTTGAATATTATAGACAATTAAACCACGTTCAGATTTTCCAGGGGCTACTAAATAAGATTCTTGATATCCAAAATTAGCTGCATTATCCAAGACACCAACTTCCACTAAATTCTTTCCGGCTTGTAGATTAGCACTTTGTTCAGGAACTAATTTAATAGTGAAAGGCTGTGTTGACAGAGGCTTACCATCTGGATCATTTAAACTATATTCGTGACTTATGCCATTAACTGATACCTCAACTGTACCCATATTCTCTAATCCACTATTTTCGTCACTGAGATTAACTTTTAAATAATAGTCATTGCCATCCTTAGTTAACTTAACCTCTCCGATTTTTGGCTTTTGGGTATCTACTCTAATTTTTAAATCTTGACTTTGAGTAATTTCATTATTAAGTTCACCACCAACTTTAAAGCGATAAGTATAAACACCATCAGTAACTGGTAACTCTTTACCTTTAGCTTTATCCCATGCCTTGCCATTCCAACCTAATTGAGTATCACTAACAGTAGTAAAATTGCCTCCATTAGCGTCATAGAATGATTTACGAAGATAAGTATCCTTATACAAGATTTTTACAGATTTGCCTTGTTCATTGTAAATTTCAAATAATGGATTTCGGCAATTTTTAAATAAATAGTAAGTTGGATAAGCATCATCTTGATGGCCATCATCATTAGGCGAAATAGCTACGGTATCTGGTTTAATATAACTTTTTAATCTATTCGTATCTGAGCTAAAATCAGGAGCATTGTTTTGATCTCCTCGCTGATCTGCCGGCAAATCACTTCCTAAAATATTACCATCTTTATCTTGGAAGTATCCGCCGCCAAAAACAGACTCGTCTTCAAAAGCAGGTTTATCAATAGTTTGAACTTGATCCCAGTTACCATAGAAACCTAAATAAGGAACTACCAGATTAGGTGCAGTCTCACTATCAAAACCAATATAGCCTTCAACAAATTTTTGTTTTTCTAAATTCATTGGTAATGATAAATTTACTGTAACTTTAACTCTACCATTCGCTGGAACTACAATGACTCCTTTATCTGTGGTTAAACTAGCACCTGCAATTTGTACTTCACCAATTGCTTTATTTAGTTCATCACTACTAGTCCAAGGTCCACCATGATTGTTAAATGTATACTTAATTTCTTTGTTACTCCGATTATTCAAAGTAACTGTCATTTGAGTACTTACCCCAATTTCTTTTAATGCAAAAGCAGCATCACCTTCAGGAGTAGTTGCTGTAACACGATTATCCACTGCTTTATCCAATTGAATCATCCCTGATCCTTGCTGACGTGGAGAGACGACATTACCATTGTCAGAAAGATTTAGCATTGGTTTTGCTGTATTCATTAAACTAATCTTTGCGAATTTAGTTAGTTGATCTTTACTAAGTTGAATACCTTCTTTTTGTAAACTTTCTACCATAATTGCTGTAGCACCAGCAATAAATGGTGCGGCCATTGAAGTTCCACTCATATTTTGGTATTTATTTCCATTAGCCATTGACCAAATTTGGCCTCCAGGTGCCGTTACATCGGGTTTAAATGAAAGATTAGAGTTTGGACCAAAAGAAGTAAACGTTGACATCTTACCTTGATCTTTGTTTGGCACTTGTTGTTTGCTAACTGTAATTTTATAAGTTTTATCTGGTGCAGCTGTGATTGCCTTCACCAAATCTTTACCATCACTAGTAGTAACTCCTAATGTAGGAAAATCTTCAAGCCAAGCAAAACCTTGATTACTATTATTAGGATTGTTATCTACAATTACTAATCCTACTGCTCCAGCAGCTTTAGCATTTTTTTGTTTAGCAGTAAAAGCTATTGCTCCCCGAGCAACAACCGCAATTTTTCCTTTTACTCCACCATCAAAGTCTTCTGGATTACCAATTCCAGGTAAACCATCCTTACCATTTTTAGCTATATAAAAGGCGTGACCAGAAACATCTTCAAATTTTGCTGTTTTTGATAGCTGACCTACAATAGGACGACCAATAATATCTTGATTTTTATCATCAACAATTTTAGTTACATTAGTAATTAATGTACTATTTTCAGCAGAAGCAACGGTAATTGCTTCAGGTGATACTCCTGGGGATCCCACTGTGGCAGTATCAGCAGTTTTATAAAAAGGTACATTATCACCTTTAGCAGAATTAGATAGTCCTGAATTTCCAGCAGAAATAACGGGAATAACTCCTTGTTTAGTGGCATTAACTATTGCAATCTGTTCCGGATCTTTTGAATCAACATCTCCAGCAGTTGATCCCAAAGACATATTCATAATATCAGCACCAAGTTTTACAGAATCTTCAATTGCACTGATTAAATCATCAGATGTTGCACCCTTAGATGTATTACTAAAAACTTTTAAATCTAACAATTGAGCTTCTGGAGCGACTCCCTTGGCAGCATTTATTGGATCATCTCCTTCTCCATTAGCAGCCGCAATTCCTGCAACGTGCATTCCATGCATTGTAGTCCCTGTATCCCAAACAGTTTGGTCAGTACCATCAGCATAGTTATAAGCAAATGGCACTTTATCATTGCAAGCTTTACCATAACCTAAAGTTTTAGCTAAATTATTCCCTTGATTAACGCTAATTTTTTCTTTACTAGGTTCAGAAATTCGTAAATCTTTATGTGTTGGATCAATCCCCGTATCAAGGATGGCGATTACCATGCCTTCACCTTTAAAATGATTTGATTCCCAAACCTTTTGAACATTAGCTAATTCATTCGCTGAATTATCTTGTGGATAGTAAACCTTCGCTATACTAACATTTTTTACGCCATTAACTTTCTTAATTTGTGCAATTTGACTTGGTTTTGCCATAATCGAAAAGCCGTTAAATAAATAACCATATTTACGGCGAACCTTAGTTCCAGTTATATTTTCAACTTGTTTTTTTGTTTCACTTTGTTGATTAATTACCTGATTACTTGCTTGATCAATTTGTTGAACTGAAGTATTTGAACCAGTAGGAATAATGTTTTCCTTAAAAGCCGGTTGCGATTTTAATTCGACAATCACTTTAACTGGCTGATCTTTAACTTGTTCTAAATTCAAATTACTAACATCAGCACCTCGCGCTGCTAATTGATCTTTAACTGCATTAAAATATTTTTGATTTATTTGTTCTTTACGTTTACTTGATGCACTTCGTAACTGGTTTTCTAATTGCTTTTTCCCGGTAGCAACTGATTTTACGGGAGAATCAGTTGTTGCTGCTCCAGCCGTTTGTACCTGAACTAAGGGTTGGCTCAACAATAAAACCGAGCCTAAGATCCCTAAGATTTTTGATAACTTTTTCTGCATTAACTTCTCCCTTCAGCTATTTGGAAAATTGTAAAAGATTTTGTGTTAAATTACAAGAAAAATATACAAAAAAACGAAAATTTATGAATCAATTTTCGCCAATATACCTTAAAAAATTTATAAACTTGCAGTTAAATTTTGAAAAATGAATAAAATAATAGTAAAAGTTCTAAATATTAGAAATTATTTTATGTTATAAAATAATAATAAAATCTTTTGTTGTTTTAACCTAATAGCTAACTTTTAAAAATAAAAATGACAGTTAACGTAAAATGTTAACTGTCATTTTATGAAAAAAATCGTGATAATCAAAAGTTGATAAAAATGCGGGACCTGGGAGTCGAACCCAGATTTCAGGAACCGGAATCCTACGTGCGATCCATTACACTAATCCCGCGCACGATTAATAGCTTACCTAAAAGCGCCTAAAACGTCAAGGGACAAACAGACATGGTTCAAGATAATCTTTAAGTTTTAATGATATTACTTTGTAAATTTTAAATTATAATAGGTTTACTAAATAAAAATAAAAAACTATTATTTTTTACTAAAATAAGTTTGAGGAATATCCATGAAATTGAAAACTCATCTAGCAATTGTTGCTGCTAAAACTAGTCACTTTATTTTAAAAAATATTTTACATCGAAGTGCTACTGCTTTTCCTGGAAAAATTGCTTTAAAAATTGACCCAAATTTACTACAAAATCTTAATGAAAAAAGTACGACTATCCTAGTGACTGGAACTAATGGAAAAACATTAACGACAGCTCTCTGCGCTAAAATTATGCGTACCGCTGGTTTTAAAGTCATGACTAATTCTTCTGGATCTAACATGATTCAAGGAATTGTCAATACTTTAATTATGCAACAATCTAAAAATCATAACAATCAAAAAAGTGTTGCTATCTTAGAGGTAGATGAGGCAAATATGGCTCAAGTATCAGCGGCATTAAAACCTGAATTTATCGTCTTAACTAATATTTTTCGTGATCAAATGGATCGCTATGGCGAAATTTATACAACTTATGACAAAATTTTAGCAGGTATTAAAAAAGTTCCACAAGCAACCTTAATTGTTAACGGTGATTCACCAATCTTTCAACGCAATAAGCCACAAAATCGCCAAATTTATTATGGATTTGACTTAACAAACAAAAATGAAAACCGGCAGGCCCCTAGTAATACTGATGGAGTTTTATCACCTACTGACCATAGTATTTTACATTACCGGTTTTTAACTTACGCTAATTTGGGAGCATATTATTCAGTCACTGACGACTTTAAACGTCCGCCACTAAATTATGCTGTTACCAAAATTAATAATTTAACTCCTAAGGAATCTGAATTTGAAATTGAACATAAACCCTTTCGAATTGAGATTGGAGGATTATACAACATCTATAATGCCTTAGCTGCTTATGCTTTAGCTTGTGAACTAGGAATTAAACCCGAAACAGTTCAACGAACTTTTGAACAAAATCAACAAATTTTTGGCCGGCAAGAAGCTATAAATATTAAAGATAAAGAATTAACTATTGTTCTAATTAAAAATCCTGTCGGAGCAAACGCCATAATTGATTTAATGTTAACTGAAAAAGATCCTTTTTCTTTAGGCGTTCTTTTAAATGCCAATTACGCTGATGGGATTGATACTTCTTGGATTTGGGATGCCGACTTCGAAAAATTACATCAAGCATCAATAAAAAAAGTAATCGTTGGCGGAGAAAGATATCGTGATATTCATGTACGTCTAAAAATGGGGGGCTTTCCAACTCAAGATATTGAACCTGACCTTACTAAATTAGTCAACCATTTATCTAATGTACCAACGAAAAAAATTTACTTAGCTGCAACTTATACTGCAATGTTACAATTGCGTGAACAATTAGCTAAGAGTGGCTATCTTAAAGGAGGCTTTTAATGAACTTAACAATCCAAATTGCTCATCTTTACGGTAATATCATGAACACCTATGGGGACTATGGCAATATCGTTGCTTTACGCTATTATGCCAAAATGTTGGGAATTGTTGTTAATGATAAAATAGTTTCTTTAGGTGATCCTTTAGTAGCTGATGAATATGACTTTATGCTATTTGGAGGCGGTCAAGATTTTGAAGAAAAGGTCTTAGCCCCTGATTTTCGTCAAAAAGCTTCTATTATGCAAGAATATATTGAAAATGGTGGTCCAATGTTAGCAGTTTGTGGAGGATACCAAATGCTGGGACAATATTTTGTTATGTCTAATGGTGAAAAAATTTCTGGATTAGGTGTTTTACCGCACTATACTGTTAATCAAGCTAACTCTCGTTTTATCGGTAACATTACAATTAAAAATTCCCAAACCCAGGAAACTTACCATGGCTTTGAAAATCACCAAGGACGTACTTTTTTAGGTGCTGGTGAACAACCCTTAGGAGAAGTTATTTCTGGTCACGGTAATAACGGTGAAGATCAGAGTGAAGGAGTAATTTATCAAAATGTCTTTGGTACTTACTTTCATGGTCCAATCTTAACCCGTAACGGTAATTTGGCTAAAAGACTTTTAAAAATTATTTTAAACAGAAAACTACCTGAAAAAGATTGGGACACTTTAGTTGACCCTTTACCAGCAGAAAATTTTTAAACTATTATTTAGGATCCTTGTATAAAGATAATTAATTATTATTGGAAGTTGATTCCCTCAACTTATGGAATAGGCTAAAATATAAAAGATTATTTCTAATGAAAAAATAAGGAGAAAAAATGAATTTCTTTATTACCAATAATATTTCCGAAAGCATGTCGGGAATTGAACATGCCCAAATTAAACGATTGAACCTTTTTCATGAAGAAGGCGGGGAAGCAATGATTTTAACAGTGAAACATTGGACTAACACCCACTCGGTACTTAAAGATATTAATATTCCTAATGATTGGCACTTAAATGCTTTCGATTTTTATCAAGGAACTAAAGATGTAGCTAAAATTAAAAATGGTATCGATCAATATGAAAACAATGATCAGTACCAAGTTATTTTTTTGGGAACTAATCGTACAGATTATGGTTATCAAGTTCATGATAAACAAAAAAATTGTAATTATATAATTCAAGTTAATCCTAAGAACAAACAAATTACCTCTTTTGTTTATCTAGAACCCGATGGCCATACATTTAAAAAATATGATTACTATGATGAACGCGGCTTCTTATCTTCTCGTAATTATATTGATGAAAAGCAACGTTCTATTTGCGAGCAATTTTTCGATTTAAATGGAAATATTGTTGTAGAAATTAAAAACGTATATCCTCGTAACGTGCCTACCGTTGATAAAATTACCGTTAAATATCAAGGTAAAACTACCATTTTAAATAATGTTGATGAATTTCAAAGCAAATTTTTAGACGACGTTAATCTTCTTTATGGTGAAGGCAAAAAAGTTAATAATTTCTTTTCCGATCGAATGGAGCTAACTCATTCTTTAGCTACAATGCAAACTCCGGCATACAAATATATGATTATCCACAGCTCCCATGTTGCTAATACTCACGATATAATGCATTCTCGTCTTAACGAAAACTATGAATATGGTTTACGTCATGTTGGTTTATTTGATGGAATTATCGTCCCAACTCATACTCAACAAGTGGATGTTCAAAAACGCTTTACTAGCACTGATACTAAAATTTATCATGTCCCCGTGGGAATTGCTGATCCTAAGATTAAGTATGCCCCCTTTGATCAAAGAGATCATAAAACGATCATTGCTGTTTCTCGAATTTCTGAAGAGAAAAGACTAGAAGATTTAGTTCGTGTTTTCAATCTTGTACATAAGGAAGTCCCTGATGCCAAACTTGATATTTGGGGATATGCAATGAACGACTTTGAAGTTAACAAAATTTTAATTGCAATTAATCGCTTTGCTTTACAAAATGTGATTCATTTACGCGGATATACGCAAAATATTTCTGAAGTTTATGATCATTCAATTTGCTTAGCTAGTACTTCCCGTGTTGAAGGTTCACCCCTATCAATGGTTGAAGCTATCAATCATGGTGTTCCTATTGTTACCTACAATATAAAATACTTTGATCCAGATGTTGTTGGCGATGGGGAACATGGTTACCTCATTAAAGAAGGTGACGTTAAACAGATGGCCAAAACTTTAATTAATATCCTAAAAGATCCATTTTTACAAAAAACATTAAGCTCTCGAGCTTATGAAGCTGCTGCAAAATTTTATCCACACGAAGTTTGGTTAAAATGGCAACAAGTGTTAAATCATGAAGAACCTACTGATTAATATTCTGTTAAAAAAAGCTGTTAAGAAACAGCTTTTTTATTTGCATATTTTATAAGTTTTTGCAAAAGTTGTTCTATTTGTTGCTTAAAACGCTGATCACTAACTTGTTTACCGTAAACTTGTATCTCATAATTTTGCGTTAAAACAATAAATTGTTCTCCCCATTCTGGAAAATATTTAAATACTTTTGTGGCATAAACTTTTAAAGGCAGACTTTTCTGACGAGGTAATTGACGTTCAACTTGATTTAAGATCAAGCTATAAATCTGACAAGGATTTACCCCTAATTTTAAAAGAACTAGATAAAATAACCATCTTAATCCTCGACGTTGCCAAAATCCTAACATCAAGCCTAAAGCCAAAAAACTTCCAATTAGTATTTTTTGCCAATTGCTTTCTTGTTTGGCTTTTGTTTTTGCTTTTTTGGGGTAATTTTTAGCTTTAAGCTTGTGCTTTTTCAAACTTACCTTTTTAGAAGAAGCGGTACTTGCTTTCGAAGTAAATTTTTGGTCATTACGCGAACTCTGATTAACTTTAGAACTTGTACTTGAAGATTGCGGAATAGTTTCAGAAATTATTGGAGACTTAAGATTTCCAGCATAGTGTTTAAAACCAGGAGTGGGTTCAAAAGGAACCCAGCCAATATTCGCAAAATAAACTTCTGGCCAACTATGAGCATTATTACTTCGAATTTCATACCCGTTTAGTTCACCAATTTTTTGTTTATAATTTCCGGGAGCATAACCTTCTGCATAACGCGTTGGAATATTTAACGCTCTTAAAAGGACTAACATCGCTGCTGCAAAATGATCACAATAACCTTCAGGGGATTCAAATAAAAAGTAATCAACAAAATCATGGCCTTTTGGGGTATGTGGCGCATCAAGACGTGTATAAGTAAATCTAGGATTAGTTTTTAAATATTTCTCAATAGCTAAAACTTTATTTAACTGTGATTCTTGATTCCTAGTTAACTTTTTTGCTAAATTTTTAATTCTGGAAGGAAGTCGTTTGGGCAATTTAGTATTTTTCTCTTTAACTGTTAAAGGAATTTCAGATAATTTAGCTTCCTGTAATTTAGCAGAACTAAAAATATAATTACGAACTTGAAAAACTAATTGATTAACTTGATCTTGACTATTGTTGTATTGTAAAAGGGAATTTTCGGGATTATATGTCAATGAATTAATCTTTTGTTCCTTAAATTTGAATTCAGTTTTGCCATATATTTGTGGAATTAATTGATTTTTCAAATTTTTTAGATTGTCTGCAAAAATAATTTTTAATGTTGAAGACGATGGTGACTGTGCTAAATTTAAATCATTAAGCATCATGGTGTTTTGTTTTAATGATTTACCTAACTCAACCTGATCACTAAAACCTCGACCAGTATAATCATGCTTTACATCCAATCGTAAATAATTTGGTTGCTTTTCCCAAATTTGATAAATTAACTGCTGATTATCTAAAACCGGTCCTCCTAATTCTCGACTATCTAAAGAAAAGCCAGATTTTCTTCCAGTATAATTAACCCCTAAACTTTGATTATTAAGAGATTGATAAAAGCCTAAGGTATTTAAACGATTGCGAACTTTAATTCCTGGCATATCAATTACATGGGCCATTTGAACAAAATATTGTTGAAATACGGTGCCAATACCTACCGAGATTAATAAAATTACTCCAGCTAAAAGCCACAATTTCAGACTAATTTTAATAGAAACTTTTAAAATAGATTCATTGCTCACGGCAAAAACTTCAATGCCAAAAATAGTCATTGCTAAAATAGCTGGTTTCAAATAATTATGACTATCAAAAACTGAGAGTGAAAGTAAATAAACTAAAATCAAGGGGAAAGACAAATACCAAACTTGA
Source organism: uncultured Lactobacillaceae bacterium (assembly GCA_945285405.1). GTDB lineage: Bacteria > Bacillota > Bacilli > Lactobacillales > Lactobacillaceae > Xylocopilactobacillus. The sequence goes on from CALYQJ010000003.1 coordinate 56,928, forward strand.
TGATAAATACTGAGCCATAGAGTCAAATTAACTAAGCTTAAAGCAATAAAAGTAGCTAATTCTTGAGGGATCACAACAAAATTAAAATGACTAAGATTATTTAATTCTTGTCCAATTATTCGAAAGAAATTACTGAACCACTGACCAGATTCTTGATTTGGAAATAAAACATATAAAACTCCGAATTCCCCTCCTAATGCTAAAATTACGCCTCCTAAACCCAACCATCCTTTTTTACAAGCACAAAAATAAAAAATCAGGCTATTCAAAGTCAAGTAAGCAGTAATTATCAAAACACTGCGTTGATAACCTATCACTGAAGCTGATAAATTAATTTTTACAAAACCTGGAACCGCACAAAGCAGAATTAAAAGAGTTGAAATTGTTAAAAAAAATAGAGCTTTAACGTTATTTCTCATTGATATTTTTCACTTCACAGTTCAATATTTTGACTAATTTTTTCAGTACTAATTGACACTAGATGGGGGGTTCGATACGTTACACAAATAACTTGATTAAATTGTCTAACATAAGATAGAGTGTGCTTCAAAATAGGAGAATTAAACGGCGTAAACAAAAAGATTTGACTTTGTCTTAAATGATTTAATTTAGTAAAATTTTGTCGATCATCGAAAGGTTGAACTAAAGCTGCCCACTGGTCATTCATCACTTTCCCATAAAAATCTTTTTTTCCTAGAAGAATAATTTCAGAAAAAAAATGAAAATTAATATCTTTTATCAGGGAATAAAACAAACTTAAAGTTGCTTCAAAATTATCACCAGCTTCTCCCCAAAAGATTAAAACGTTTTGTTGTTCCACATCAGGATAATTTTCTCTTACTAATAATTTTCCGGTTTTTGCCGTTTTTTTCCAATCAATCGCCCTTAAACTATCATGATTTTGATAAGAACGGTATCCTTTAAAGTCATAACTTAGAAAATCTCTTTGCAGAAGATGGCATTTTAAAAATTGTAATAATGCCCGATTTAACTTTTGTCCTGCTTCTTGCCAATTATAAGGCAAGACATAAATTGCCGTTGAAGCCTTCAAAAGATAACATTTTTCCCAAATTTGAAAATAATCGGTTGCTATAAATTGCATTTTAATTTGAGAATAATATCCTCGAGGCAAGTTAAAAATTATTAAAGGTATCTCAACAGCGTTATGAAAATTATGATTATTAATTTCTCCTTCACCCTTTAATTGTTGTTGATGATATAACTGTACTTTTAAATGCGGAATTAAAAACCAAGATTTTGTCCACAAACGAATTTTAAAAGCGGTATCCAAATCATCAGGATGTACTAATTGCTCTTTTATCTTAAAATTCAAACAATGCAGGGGTAAAATTAGCTGAATTAATTCAATGAAGAAAAAACAAATTATTGCATAAAAAATGCCCCATCCAGTTTGATTATTAAAAAGCCACCCAAAAATTAATAAAAGAATAGCAATCCAAAAGGTTGCTAAATTATGTAAATAACTAATAAGTTTATAATGCATCTTAGCGAACCGGCACGGCAACTTGAGAGACTATATCCTCCAAGATGACTTCAGGCTGTAAAGAGTTGACTTCTTCATCAGATAAAACCAATCGATGACAAAAAACTGGAATTAAAACCTGTTGAACTAATTCTGGACTTACATAATCTTCACCCACTGTTATTGCATAAGCTTTAGCTACTTGAACCAAGGCCATAGTTCCCCTCGGACTAATCCCTAGTTTTATGGCTGGATCATTGCGAGTAGCAGTAACTAAATTTAAAATATATCCAGCTACATTTTTGGCTAAATGGACCTCAGAAACTAACTGTTTTAAATATCGAATTTCTTTCCGATCAACAACTTGATGAATTTGGGTCATTTTATTAGAGCCATTTGACTGATACATTAGCTTAATTTCATCATTAAATTCAGGATACCCAATGCGTAAACACATTAAAAAGCGATCAAGCTGGGCTTCCGGCAAAGGATATGTTCCCTCAAAAGATAAAGGATTTTGTGTGCCTAACACCAAAAAATCTGAATCTAAATCAAATTGCTGATTATCCACAGTTATTGATAAATCGGACATTGCTTCCAATAAGGCCGATTGAGTACGAGGAGTAGCTCGATTAATCTCATCCGCCAAAACTATATCAGTAAAAATTGGCCCTCGATGAAAAACAAATTTTTGATTTTCCTGATCAAAAACTGAGGTTCCTAAAATATCCGCTGGCATTAAATCGGGAGTGAATTGAATCCGTTTAAAATCCAATCCCAAAGCTATTGCCATTGCACGAACTAATGTTGTTTTACCCACTCCAGGAATATCATCAAATAAAACATGACCTGAAGCCAACATCGTCGCTAAAGCCATTCGAATAACTTCGCCTTTACCAATAATTACTTTAGAAATCTCATGAATAATTTGATCGATAATTTGTCGTGCTTGTTTAACGTCTTGATTTGTTGAATATTGATCCATTTCTCTTCCTTTTTTAAAAATATAACACAAAAAAAAGAAATGGATATCCATTTCCTTTAAACAATAATCAATTAAACTAAAACCGGACGGTAAAGACTTATTACCAAACCTAGGATAGTTACCTGATCATAAATTAAATCATCCATTGTTGTATTTTCTGGATGGAGACGAATATAACTCTTTTCACGGTAAAATCTTTTTACTGTTGCTTCATTATCCTCAGTCATAGCGACCACAATTTGACCGTTTTCAGCAGTTGTTTGTCGATGCACGATAATCTCATCGCCATCATTAATTCCAATATCAATCATTGAATTTCCTTGAACTTTAAGCATAAAAAGTTCATCCGGAGCATAGCTAATATTATTTGGTAGAGGAAAGTAGCCTTCAATCTCTTCTTCAGCCGTAATTGGTTGCCCGGCAGCAACAGTTCCTACCATTGGAATCATTAAACCAGTAGCTTCATTTTTGTCTTTACCAATCATTTTCATCCCTTTTGAAGTGATTTCTAAAGATCGAGAACGACTGTTATGTTTCCTTAAATAGCCATCATTAATTAGCCGATCAACATATGTTGCTGCTGTACTTGAAGAAACAACATTCATCATCTGCGAAATTTCTCGAATTGAAGGTGGATAATTGTAATCTTCAACATAAGAATTAATTTTATTTAAGATTTCACGGCGGCGGTGGTCATTAAATCTCTGTCCCATATTTTTCCTCAATTATCTAAGTATTATTAATTAATATATTTTAGAACAAATGTTTTGAAAAAGAAAATTTTTTTTAGTGTTTAACTGATTCTATAAGAAATAATTTTTGAAAATACTAATTACTTAAATATGATAAAAAATTATCATTTGAGTATTTTTGATTTAATTTTATAATAAATTCTGGCAATTTTCATCTTAAAGAATAAAATTTATTTTTTCTCATTTTAAAATTTTAACTACCTAGAATCGTATTTCAATATAAATTTAGGTATAATAATTTTAAAAAAGGAGAAATTATAATGAATAAAAATACAAGTGTGCCGCCACGTGAATTGGTAGATCCAAAAGAAACGTGGGATCTAACTCCACTCTGTAAAGATAATGAAGACTTTCAAAAACGTTTAGCAGATTCTAAAAAACAGGTGCAACATTTTTGCGAAATGTACCAAAATAAAAAATTTAATTTAAGTCAAATTGGGCAACTTTTAAAAGATTACAATAAATTATTTAAAGATTTGCTTCCTTTAATTGACTATGGCTTTTTGGTTAGTACCACTGACTTAACTAATGCCGAGAATAATCAAATTACTTTTCAAAGTGAAAATTTTTATTCTGAATTTTCCGCTCAAACTAAATTTGTTGAAGATGATTTATTAGCCTTAACAACTGAAGAAATAAAACAACTTCAAAAAGATTTACCTCAATTTACTGGTTATCTGAGAAAAATTAAAAAGTATAAAAAAATTGCTTTAAATCCTGAAGTTGAACATGTTCTTACCAAATTAGAACCTACTTTTAATTCATACAGTAATATCTACGGACAGATTCGTTCAGCAGACCTTCACTTTTCCCAATTTTCAGCCAATGGTCAAACCTATCCTTTATCTTTCAGTCTTTATGAAGATCGCTATTCTTATGATCCCGACCCAGAAATTAGACGCAATGCTTTTGCTAAATTTTCTGAAGAATTATCTCATCATCAAAATGCTGCTGCTGCAAATTATCTGGCTCAAGTCTCTAATGAAAAAAGATTAGCCGATTTACATGGCTTTGATTCAGTGATCGATTACCTCCTATTTGATCAAGAGGTTGACAGACCTTTATTTAATCGCCAAATTGATTTGATCATAGAAAAATTTGGTCCCATAATGCAAAAATATTTAAAATTTGTTGCCCAAGAACGCGGATTAGATAAAATGACCTTTGCAGATCGCTTAATTGATTTAGATCCGAAATATGCACCCAAAGTAAGTATTGCTGATTCCAAAAAATTCATTAAGGATGCTATAGCAACCTTAGGAGATGATTATCAAAAGATGATCATGCCAGCATTTGAAGAACGTTGGGTTGATTTTGCTCAAAATCAAGGAAAAGAAACTGGCGGGTTTTGTTTGCAGCCATATGAAACTCACCCTTATATCTTATTAACCTGGCAAGACGGATTAGCTGATGTTTATACTTTAATTCATGAATTAGGACATGCCGGGCAAGGAATTCTTTGTACACAAAATCATCCAGTTTTAGAGACAGACTCTTCAACTTATTTAATTGAAGCGCCTTCAACTTTTAATGAGCTTTTATTGACTGACTCTCTGGAAAATAAAGCTAAAGATCCACGGCAGAAGCGTTTTGCTTTATCTAAAATGTTAACTAATACATATTTTCATAATTTTATTACTCACTTACTAGAAGCAGCTTATCAACGTGAAGTTTATCGTTTAATTGATGCCGGTAAAAGTTTTAATGCCGATAAATTAAATGAAATTACTAAACAAGTTTATTCAGAATTTTTTGGTGATGCCTTAGAATTAAACCCTGGTAGTGAATTAACTTGGATGCGACAATCTCATTATTATATGGGCCTTTACAGTTACACTTATTCAGCAAGTTTAACGATTGCTACCCAAGCATTTTTAAATGTTAAAAAATTTGGACAACCAGCGATCGAAAAATGGCTTGACTTTTTAAAATTAGGTAACAGTAAAGATCCGGTTGCTGCTGCTGCAACCGCTGGAGTAGATATCAATAGTGATCAACCTTTACTTAATACAATTAATTACCTTGACCAAACCGTAAATCAAATTATTGCATTAACAAAGGAAATAAAATAAAAAACAGGTAATTACTGTTTTTTTTACACAAAACACCCAATTATAAAAAGTATTATTTTTTATAATTAATACTGAGAAAATATTTTTTTAATATTTCTTTTCGCCTTTAAATTATTTTTAATTATTAAAAAATTAGCCTAAAAAAAGATATTTTTTTTTAAAAATAAATGTAATCTTTATGATTTTTTTGCTATAATAAAATACAAAAATAAGATAGGAGGGTTTTTCTGTAAAAAAATTAACTTACAATGAAAGGCAAGTAATGAATATTTTATGGACAATTAATCAGCCATCTTCAATCAAAGTAATAGGCCACTTTTTATTAAAATATAAGCGAAATAGAATAAACTTTATTTTAAATAGTCTTTTAGATAAAGGACTGATTACTGTACTAGAAACTAAAAAGGGATCAGTTTGGGTACAACTATATGAACCAATAATTACTGCCGAAGAATATTACTATTCACTTATTCCACACGAATATTTAGAATTTTTAATTTCCCATTTTATTAATACAAGTGAAGATATAGAGGATATAAATGAAGCAAAAAAATACAATTAATTTTTCTAGTAAATTTAAACTAGAAGATTCCCAAAATTATCGTATTGGAATTTATAATTAGTCAAATGAAATTTTCAATTGCCTCGTTATTTATTTCACTATGTCTGGCTTCAGTATTAATTATATTACTCAGACTATTTTTATCACATAAATTAACGTACAAGCAGTTCAGAATTGACTTTTTATCAATTTTTAGTCTTATTATTACATTACGGTTATTGTTACCTTTTGAATTTGCAAATACACAAACGGTCGCATCTCAATACATCCTACCTGCAATTTATTCTGTGGGTAAAATTGATCTGATAAATACTTCTTTAAAATTAACACTTGGTAAAATTTTACTAGCGATTTGGATCTGTGGAAGTATAATTTCATTAATCCATTTTTTAAAAAGTAAGTATCTCTTAAGAAACTTTACGCATTCCCTTGTTAAGTTGCCAGAGAACTATCTTGATCAAAGTGTAAGAGAAATGATCCCCCAAAAAATCAAACTGTATTATTCTAAATTACCAAATTCTCCATATACATTTGGCGTAGTGAGGCCTGGTATTGTCTTTTCAAATTTAAAGTTGAGTGTTGATGATCAAAGATTTATTGTCGGTCATGAACTTGAACATATTCGACGCCATGATAATTTAAAGAAATATGTCATTGAAATTCTAGTCTGTATTTACTGGTGGTATCCTTTAATTTATTTGTTCCGACGTGAAGTTAATTCGATAATCGAAATTAATATTGATTATCAAATGATAAAAAACAAAAATAGTAAAATCTATTTCGATTATACAGAATGCCTAATTAAAATAGCTAAGCAATTAAAGAATTTTACATATCATTCTAAGCTTCAAAAAGAGATTTATAAAAATTCTAATTTATCTAATTTTGTGCTTTTTCAAGAAAATACTTTAACCAGAAGAATTAACTTTTTATTAGAAGAATACCCGGTCAAACAAACTTCTTGGGTTTTAAAAATTTTACTTGTACTTTTACCGCTAATTATTACTTCAGTTATTATTGAGCCGTACTACGATAAAACCAATTTGACTGAGGGAACTTTTAAATTAAGTGATAATAAAAGGGATAATTTTATATTAAAAATGAATAATAATTATTATTTAATAATTAAAGGAAAGAATTTAGGCAAAATTAAAAATTATTCACCTGGAAAAGATACTAATTTAAAACATTTACCAATAAAAGAAAAAAAATAAGGAGATAAAATAATTATGAGAAAAAAGATTACCAAATTTTTATTACTATTTGCTTTAGTTACACCTTTCGCTGTTAATACTGCAACTGTTAACGCAGCAACAACTTTTGAAACTGACAATCCAAAACTTGAGCCACTGAGACCAATAATTGAATATCGTTATAAACTTGTAAAAGGATATTTATACCGTCGTTTATATGATGCAACTAATGATAAATGGCTTGGACCTTGGGAAAAAATTTAATGGATAAATAATTATTTCTAATGTAAAAAGTTCTTAATCAGACGGTTAAGAATTTTTTTATAATTGAAAACAAAAAAACGCAGAATTGCGTTTTTTTGTTTTATCTATATCTATATCAATACTAAAGAAACGGAATTGGTTTTACAAAATCAAAATTATCTGGATCTTCATGTTGGGCTGTCTTCCCGGCTAAAGAGTTTAATTTCTCATGATCTGCATCAGTTAATTCAAAATCAAAAACTTGCGCATTTTCCTGAATATACTTTTCATGAGTTGATTTAGGAAGCGGTACAAAATCCGATTCTAAACTCCAACGTATTAAAACTTGAGCTATTGATTTATGATGTTCTTTAGCAATTTCTTCAATAATTGGTTGGTGCAATAAATTGCCAGTACCTAAAGGGGAATAAGCTTCTGTTAAAATTTTTAAACTTTGATTGTATTTTACTAACTCTGGTTGCGGATCACCAGGATTAAGGAAAATTTGATTTACCATTGGTGTAATTTCCCATGTCTTTTGCAACTCTTTAATATGCTTAGGTTGGAAATTACTAATACCAATTGCTTTTGCTTTGCCTGAACGATAAATTTCTTCCATAGCTCGCCACGTATCAGCATTAATTTTTTGCCAACGATCACGATATTCGGTCGGTACTGGCCAATGAATTAAATATAAATCAACATAATCTAACTGCAAACGAGTTAAAGAATCCTGAAAAGCTTGTAAAACATGGTCATAGCTATCTCTTTGTGAATTCCAAAGTTTAGTAGTAACAAATAGCTGATCGCGATCAATTCCTGAATCTTTAATCGCTAAACCAACTGATTTTTCATTACCATAAGTCGCCGCTGTATCAATATGACGATATCCCGCTTTTAAAGCCCATTTTACGGCATCATAAGCTTCATCGCCATCTTTTGACTGCCAAGTTCCAAAACCAATGACTGGTATCTTTACCCCATTTGCCAATTCTTTAGTATCGGTTAATGAGTTTGCTTCTATTTTCATTTTGCACCTCCGTAAATATTTTAACATGACATTTACGGCCAAAATCACCTTTACTTTTTTAATAGTGAGTTAATAATCGCGCATTAAAATTTGCTTAATTTGATGACCAGCATCAAATTGAATAATTATTTTTGCTTGCTGCCGCGATGGCGCAATATTTTGTTCAAAATTAGGCTGATTAATTTGAGCATAAGTTGCTAAAGCCAACTTATTAGCAGTATCGCGATCCATTTTAGCATATTGTTCATAGAAACTTCCTGGAGTAGCTTTATCTAATAATTGATCAAAACGTTGCACGAACCAATTAAGTATAGCTTCATTTGAAGCATTAAGATAAATAGTTATATCCATAGTTTCACTAAACGGATGCTGATTTAGAGGATTTATTTGAAAAGCGTTAATCCCCTCTATAATCAAAAAATCTGCTGCACGTACTTTTTGCTTCTTATTGGTTAATATGTCATAAGTTTGATGATCGTAAATTGGAATTTCTTGAGCTTCATTGAAGCTAGCAGCGTTAATTAAAAATTGCCATAGTTTGTGATTATCAAAACTTTCAGGAAAGCCTTTTTTTTCCATTAAATCTTTTTGAACTAATTCAGTATTAGAGTACAAAAAATTATCAGTAGATACAACTTCAATTCGAGCATTGGGATTGATTTGATGTAAGCTAGCAGCTAAATTATTAGCAAATGTACTCTTACCAACCGATACTGCACCAGAAATTCCAATTAAAAAAGGAGTTTTACGCTTGTAAAAAGCGCCTTTAAAAAATTGATCAAAATTACGGTCAGAATTAATTTTTAATTTTTGTTCTAAACCAATTAAATAAAGTAAACCTAAAAAACTACTTTGTTCCCCTATTTGTTGCATTACTTGAGGCTTTAAGTATGCTGGATCAATTCTTCCCCGCAAACTTGTCATTTGAGAAACCGATTTTAAATTCAATTCGTGATAATTAAGCAAATCATTATTAGTCACTTCTACCTTAACCCCATTAAATTTTAATTAATTCATATGTATCTAAAGGAACTTGCTGTAATAGTGGTGAAATTTCACCAATTGTAATTAATTGAAGTTGATGCATTGCTCGTGAACACATTGTATATAACAATTTTCTTTCATAATCTGCAGCAAAAGTAGCTTTGCTAACATCATAGGCAATTACTGAGTCAAACTCCAAGCCCTTTGCCAAGTAAGCGGGAATGATCATCGTCATTTGAGATAAATGTTGCTGTGAAGATTGAATCAATAAATTCTTTAGATTAAATTTATCTAACACTTGTGACAACTTTTTAGCTTCAGCTAAGGTTTTAGTAATAACAGCAGTAGTAAAATGCTTTTTAACGTCCATTTCTAACAATCTAATCAACTGTTTAACTGCATCCGATTCATTACCACATAAAAATAGTTTAGGAAGTGATCCATCACGATCAAATGCTTCAATATGTTGACTATCAGCTAAAATCTCTTTGGTAAAATTCGTGATTTGTTTAGTTGACCGGTAAGATGTTGGCAAATAAACGATCCGGCTTTCTTGACCCTTAAAAATTCTTTTTACCTCATCGATCAAAAATTTACCTTCTCCAAAAGAAAAAATTTCTTGGTTTAGATCACCCAATAAAGTAAATCTAGCATGAGGAAAAGCTTTTTTTAAATAGTGAATTTGATATGGCGTATAATCTTGAATTTCATCAATGAAAACATAACGAATTTGACGTTCTCCATGATTCCCTGTAAGTCGATCAAAAATATGAACGAAAGGCAAGGCTTCATTAATTGTCATTTCCTTTTTCTGAATTAATTGTCCAACATGACGGATATAGTTTTGCCAATCAATTTTAGTTAATCCATATTTCTGTAAAAGCTCAGAATCATTTGCAATATGATCCAAAAAATCGCGATATTGAGCCATAATTGCCAAAAAATAATTATGATTAATTTTATGAGCAAGTTTTTGATAATAACGATTAATAATTTTCTTAGCGTAAAAAGTATATTCTTCTTTAGAGCTAGCAAATTCCTTACCGTAAGGATTTTCTCTGCGAATATCTTCTTCACTCATATTTTCAATTAATTGACTAACCCAGGCAGAACGTCGTTGCCGGCCTAAAATTGATTTAACAAGACTTAATACTTGTTTTTTAGTTGCTTCCAGGCGATTAATTAATTGATAGTTACTATTGTATTGATAAAAAATTTGCGAAATTTTTTCTGCAGAAACTATGACTTTGCCTCGAAATACAATTGAACGGAATTTAACTCCGGCGAAATTAAGTCCTTTTGTATAACTTTCTATTACATCAAAAAATTCTGCATTTCCTAATAAATGAACAATTTTACGCTGAGTTTTGGCAAATTGTCCTTCCCAACTATCCAAAACACTGATAATTTTAAATCCAGGAATTCGGCGTCCTGTGAAAGTCTTTAAAGTAAATTGAATCATATTATTTTCGCCCATTTCTGGCAAAACATTCGCAATATAATCGTTGAAAAGCTGATTTGGCGAAAACATCACAATTTCTGTTGAATTCAAATTACCACGATAACGATATAATAAATAAGCCATCCGTTGCATGACTGCTGAAGTTTTACCTGATCCTGCAGCTCCTTGAACAAATAATAAATCCGATGTTGTATCACGAATAATTCCATTTTGTTCACGTTGAATAGTAGTAACAATTGTCTTCATCTGGCTACTTGATTTACCATTAAGCGCTTCTAAAAGCATTTGATCACCAATTGTTTCTTCATTGGTGTCAAAATAAGCATTTAATTCACCATGATCAATTAAAAATTGTCGTTTCAACTTCAAATCAACTTCTTGACGTCCATCTGGAGTATCATAGCCCACTTTTCCTAAACGACCATCATAATAAATTGAAGAAACTGGGGCTCGCCAATCATAAACAAGATATTTATTTTTAGTATCGATAAAAGAAGCCATTCCGATATAAATTTTTTCGATTCCACGCTCAGCCGTCTCTTGAAAATCAATTCGCCCAAAATATGGCCTTTGGGTTAATTTATTAAGCGTTGCTAATTCCCGAACTGATTGTTGGTAAATACTATTTTTTTCCATTAGTATCTGCTGTTGCTGATGAATTGAAGCAGCAGTTTCTAATTGTTCAGAATAATCAGAATTATTAATAGAAAAGTCATCAAAAAAAGTATTCATTACTTTTTTTCCTTCTTGATGACTCTTTTTTTCTTTTTTTTGAAAAATCTTAATTTTTTTCTTAATCTCGGCAATAACTGCAGCCAAGTACTTTCGTTCTTTTAATAACGTTTGATCCATTTGTGCTCCATAAAATCTTAAAAAAAAAGTTTATAAAAAAAGTCTTAATATTCTACCACAATTAATAGTTTATTGGTAATTTTTACATTTGTTAGAAAAACCCTTCTTTTTTAGCTTTATTTTTTATCTTATAGTTTTATAAGTCCAATGTGTATATTTCAATTTTCCCTATAAATATGAGAAATTTAACCAAATTAGTGGTAAAATTAGATAGTACTGACTGGGGGGTGAAGATTTTAGAAAAGGTAAAATTAAAGTCGGAATACATGAAACTTCAAGACCTGCTTAAAATTGTAGGAATTATTGATTCAGGTGGTCAAGCTAAAAACTTTCTTGCCGATTCTGTAGTATTGGTAAATCACCAGCGAGAAACGCGACGTGGTCGCAAACTACGCAAAGGTGATCTTATAACTGTTGGTAAAAATAATTTCAAAATTATTGCCGCTGATGAAATTAAATAGTTTAAGTTTAGAACATTTTCGCAATTATTCTGCTGTAAATATTGAAAAATTTGGCAATGTCAACATTTTATTAGGTAATAATGCTCAAGGTAAAACCAACTTTTTAGAGGCAATTTACTTATTAGCATTAGGTAAGAGTTTCCGAACCAATCACGATAGTGAACTAATTCAAAGTGGGAACGATCAAGCATTAATTGAAGGAACTTTTACTCGAGATCGCCAATCAGAAATAAAATTGGGACTCAAAATTAAAAAACATGGTAAAGTTGCATATTTAAATCAATTAGAACAACCTCGAATGTCTGACTTGGTTGGACAAATTAATACGGTAATTTTTTCTCCTGAAGATTTAAATATTGTAAAAGGTTCTCCTGCGTATCGCCGACACTACCTTGATTTAGAGCTCGCTAGTCTTAGCCCGAAATATTTAAATGAGTTAAGAATCTACCAACGTACCCTCAAACAAAAAAATCAATATTTAAAAATGATGCGTGATGGTAAATCTCATGATCAATTATACCTTGATGTTTTAAACCAAAAATTATCTAAGTCCGGCGGTTATATTGCTTGGGCCCGCAATCAAAACATTATTGAACTGGAAAAATATGCTAAAGTAATTCACTTTCGTTTAACGCAAGAAAAAGAACAATTACAAATTATCTATTTAAGTGAAATTCGCTCAAATGATTTAGTTAGTCCGGAAACTGCTAATAAAGCTTTATTAGCTAATTTTCAAAAAATGAATGAACGTGAAGTGCGACAAGGCATCACTATTTCTGGAATTCAACATGATGATTTAAGTTTCATAATTAATGGAACTAATGTAGCTAGTTTCGGTTCTCAAGGTCAAAAAAGATCTGTTTCAATTTCTTTAAAGTTATCAGAAATTGAAATTATTAAAAAAGTTCGTAAAGAGACTCCAATTCTTTTGCTTGATGATATTTTTTCTGAATTGGATCAAAATCGCCAAACTTTTTTAATTAAATCTTTTGAAAAAGAACTTCAAATATTTATTACGACAACTTCCATCAATGATCTTGATTGTCGAATAATTGAACCACCATTAATTTTAAAAGTTACCGATGGGCAAGTTAATAATAGGAGTAAAGATGGATAAATTAACGGAAAAAGAGAAAAAAGCACGTGAATATAATAGTGATGAAATAGAGATCCTCGAAGGTCTTGAACCAGTAAGAAAGCGTCCTGGAATGTACATTGGTTCTACAAGCTCTCAAGGACTTCATCACTTAGTCTGGGAAATTATCGATAACGGGATTGATGAAGCACTTGCTGGCTTTGCCACAAAAATCGATATCGCTGTCGAAAAAGATGGTTCCGTTACCGTTATCGATGATGGTCGAGGAATACCCGTAGACAAAATGGAAAAAACTGGAAAATCGGCTCTAGAAACAGTTTTTACCGTTTTACATGCCGGTGGTAAATTTGGAAATGGTGGCTATAAAGTTTCTGGAGGATTACATGGTGTTGGTGCTTCCGTAGTCAATGCCTTATCTACAACTTTAGACGTTACCGTAACTCGCGAAGGAAAAAAATATTACATGGATTTTGACCATGGTCATGTGAAAAACCAAATCAAAATTATTGGATCAGCTCCTGCTCATGCTCATGGCACTAAAGTACACTTCATTCCAGATCCTAAAATTTTCACTGAAACAACAGATTTTGATGACAAAATTTTAAATACAAGAATTCGCGAATTAGCTTTTTTAAACAAAGGCTTAACTTTAACCTTTATTGATCATCGTCAAGAAAATACCAAACCCCTTATTTATAAATATGAAGGTGGTATTAAAAGTTATGTTGAATTTCTCAATCATGGCAAAACTCCCATTTTTAAAGATCCTATTTATGTAGAAGGCGAACAAGATGGAATTACGGTTGAAGTGTCCATGCAATATACAACCGATTATCATAGTAGTGTTTTAACTTTTGCCAACAACATTCATACTTACGAAGGCGGAACTCACGAGCAAGGTTTTAAATCCGCTTTAACCAGAGTAATTAACGATTATGCCCGCAAAAATAAAATTCTAAAAGATGATGACGATAACCTATCTGGCGATGATGTTCGAGAAGGTTTAACTGCAGTAGTTTCAGTTAAGCACCCCAATCCACAATTTGAAGGACAAACTAAAACTAAACTAGGAAATACTGAAACTCGTTCCATCGTTGATAAAACTTTTTCAACTAATTTCAACCGGTTTTTATTAGAAAATCCCGATGAAGCTAAACTCATTGTTGAAAAAGGTATGTTAGCAGCAAAAGCCCGTCAAGCGGCAAAAAAAGCTCGAGAAGCTACTAGGAAAAAAACGGGCTTAGAAATTACCAGCCTCCCCGGAAAACTTGCCGACAATTCCAGTAAAGATCCTGAAATATCTGAACTATTTATTGTCGAGGGGGATTCCGCTGGTGGCTCAGCAAAAACTGGTAGAAGTAGATTAACTCAAGCCATCTTACCAATCAGAGGTAAAATCTTAAATGTTGAAAAAGCATCATTAGAGAAAATTTTAGCCAACGAAGAAATCCGCACTATTTTTACTGCAATGGGGACCGGTTTTGGTAAGGATTTTGATATTAGCAAAGCTCGATATCATAAATTGATTATTATGGCAGATGCTGATGTCGACGGAGCTCATATAAGAACCTTACTTTTAACTTTAATTTATCGTTTTATGCGCCCTATTCTTAACGCTGGTTACGTTTATTTAGCACAACCACCTCTCTATCAAGTACGTCAAGGTAAATATCGTCGCTACATTGATAGTGATGAAGAATTACAAGACGTTTTAGCTGAGCTTTCACCTTCCCCGAAACCTACTGTTCAACGTTATAAAGGTTTAGGAGAAATGGATGCGACTCAACTTTGGGATACTACGATGAACCCTGAACGACGAAGGCTTTTACGAATGAATCTACGTGATGGACAAGAAGCTTCCGATACTTTTGATATGTTAATGGGAGATAAAGTCCAACCTCGACGTAAGTTTATTGAAGATAATGCAGTTTATGTCGATCAAAAAATGATCGATGCTTAAAGGAGGCTAAATTAATTTGGTTGAACAAGATAACCGCCGGATAGAAAATGCCGACGTAACAACGACCATTCGAACTTCTTTCTTGGAATATGCCATGAGTGTCATCGTAGCTCGAGCTCTTCCTGATGCCCGTGATGGCATGAAACCAGTTCAAAGACGTATTCTTTACGGAATGAATGAACAAGGAATGTTCCCTGATCGACCATATAAAAAATCCGCAAGAATTACCGGAGATGTTATGGGAAAGTACCATCCACACGGTGATACAGCAATCTATGAATCAATGGTGCGGATGGCTCAAGATTTCAGTTACCGCTATCCTCTAGTAGACGGACACGGAAACTTCGGTTCCATTGACGGTGATCCACCTGCAGCAATGCGTTATACAGAAGCTCGTTTGAGTAAAATTTCAATGGAAATGTTACGGGATATTAATAAAGATACCGTAGATTTTGTTCCTAATTACGACGAATCTGAAAAAGAACCCATTGTTTTACCATCGAGAATTCCTAACTTGCTACTAAATGGTGCGACTGGAATTGCCGTTGGAATGACAACTAACATTCCTCCCCATAACTTAAAAGAAGTAATATCGGGAATTCATCATCTAATGGATAACCCTAACATTACAGTTGCTGAATTAATGCAAGATATTAAAGGTCCTGATTTTCCTACTGGAGCTCTAGTTATTGGCCGAAGTGGAATTCGTCATGCGTATGAAACCGGTAAAGGTTCAATTGTTTTAAGAGCCAAAACTGAAGTTGAAACTTCAAAAACTGGACGTGAAACAATCATTGTTAAAGAAATTCCTTATATGGTCAATAAAGCGCGTTTGGTTGAACGAATCGGTCAATTAGTCCATGAAAAGAAAATTGAAGGAATTACCGAGTTACGAGATGAATCAGATAGAGAAGGAATGAGAATTGTTATTGGGATTCGTGGTGATACTACAGCATCAATTATCCTAAATAATCTATATAAACTAACCCCTCTTCAAGTCAACTATTCATATAATATGGTTGCCATTGTTAATGGTGCTCCCAAGCTTCTTAACTTAAAAGATCTTTTAAATAATTATTTAACCTTTCAAGAAGATGTTATTCGTCGACGTACTGCTTTTGATCTCAAAAAAGCTCAAGCTCGAATTCATATCTTGGAAGGACTTCGAATTGCTTTAGATCATATTGATGCAATCGTGAATTTAATTCGTGAGGCCAAAACTCCCGCTATAGCTAAAGAAGGATTAATTACCAAATTTCAACTTGATGATATCCAAGCTCAGGCAATTTTAGACATGAAACTAGTGCGATTAACTGGCTTGGAACGTAATAAAATTGAAGATGAATTTGCTAAATTAAGTAAAGATATCGCTGATTATCAAGATATTTTAGCCAACCCACAAAGAGTTAACCAAATTATTTATGATGAATTATTAGAAATTCAAAAGAAATTTGGTGATGATCGAAAGACGGAAATTGTCAAAGATGAAATTACCAATTTCGAAGATGAAGATTTAATTGAACAAGAAGATATTATTGTTGGCTTAACCCATAATGGTTATATTAAACGTCTTGATCCAAATGATTTTCGAGAACAAAACCGTGGTGGTCGTGGTATTCAAGGAATGGGATTACATGATGACGATTTTGTTGAACAATTAATTTATACCAATACCCATGAACAAATTCTTTTCTTTACTAATAAAGGTAAAGTTTACTCGGCAAAAGGTTACCAAATCCCTAGTTTTGGTCGTAACGCTAAAGGATTACCTATTATTAACTTGATTAATATTGAAAAAAGCGAACGAGTTAATACAATGATGAAAGTAACATCACAGAATGCCAATGAATTTTTACTTTTCGTTACCAAAAATGGTACCGTTAAACGAACTAAGGCTACGGAATTTACAAACATTCGCAACTCTGGCATACGAGCATTAACGATTCATGATGATGACGAACTGGCTAATGTAATGATTACCTCTGGCGAATCCAACATTTTTATTGGAACACATTTAGGTTACTGTGTTGCTTTTTCTGAAACTGATGTACGAGCTGCTGGTCGAGTAGCTTCTGGAGTTAGAGGGATTCGTTTACGTGATCATGATTACGTTGTTGGAAGCTCCATCATTCCAATTGATAGTCAAGTACTGGTTATCTCAGAAAATGGTTACGGCAAACGAACTCCTGCCTATGATTACTCGATTAAAAATCGTGGCGGTAAGGGAATGCGAACGATGAGAGTGACAGAAAAGAATGGTCCATTAGCTGGTGTTACTACTGTTAAAGGTGATGAAGATATCTTAATTGTTAGTGATAAAGGCGTGGTTATCCGTTTTGATGTCAAAGATGTTTCTCAATCTGGACGTGCAACCTTAGGGGTAAGATTAATTAGACTTGATAAAGGAGCTAAAGTAGCAACTGTTTCTAAAGCTTTAAAATTTATCGATTCTAATGATGAAACAACAGAATAAATTAATTATTAAATTTAAAAGAGCTTTTAGGCTAACCGACCTAAAAGCTCTTATTTATTTTATAGAATTACAAAATTCCTACTAAACTGTAAGTATTATACTTGTTCATCGCATTTTTACTACTCACCAATATACACTAATTAATCGCATAAAGGAATTTCATTACAGCAAAATAAGATTAGTTTACGTTCTATAATTTTGTAAATAGTAAAAAAAGATTAATTGAATATTTTATTAATGTAAGCCCTTAAACTAACTTTTAACATTAAGTAATTAAAAGTATAATAGCTTTAGAAAACCAAGGATCATTTAATCATGGATGAATATAGTAATCAAAATCTCTGGATTGAAATTAGTAAACCAAACCTTGTAAATAATATACAAAAATTTCGCAACTTAACTCAACTAAATGAACCTTTTATTAATGTTCAAGCCAATGCCTTAGGCTTTGGCGTAAATCCAATAATCCGATCATTAGTAGCCGCAGGAATAAGTGGTTTTGTTGTAAGTAATTTAGACGAAGCAATTGAATTAAGACGTTGGGGAACAAATAAACCCATTATTTTACGCTACCCTATTTTGGCTGAATATCATCAACTTTGCAAAGATTATTCCCTGATTATACCTGTTTTTTCTTTTAATGAACTTCAAGACATGATCACTTCAACTAAAATAAACGATCCTTTAACTATTAGCTTAGTTTTTGGGGAAATGGGTTTTAAAAACTTACGTTTAATTCAGCAAGCAATTAATTTTTGTCAGGAACATCCTTCTAAATTAAATTATTGGGGAATGCAATATTTTGGTAAACCCAATCCCCAACTTATTGATCATAAAATTGTTAAACAACTTCAAACATTAAAAGAGAATTTTGGGGGAATTTATTACACTAAACGGCAAAAGCAAGTTAATCTTATTGGTGGCTCAAGCATATATGGATTCGGTGAAAATCCAGAAATTGAAGAAGTATTAAGTTTACGCAGTCGAATTGTCCATCTAGAAAAATCAACCTCTAAGCAATGGCTAATCACCGTTCCATTAGGATTAGGAAATGGATTTTCTCAAAGCTTTCAAAATTTTAAAGCCATCATCAACGGAAAAATACAAGCTAAAATTTTTCAAGTAACTCTGGATCGTACCCAACTAATTGTTGATGAGCCTTTTTCTTTAGGTACTATTGTTACTTTTTGGGGTCAAGAAGATCAAGCAAAAATTACTTTAGCCCAAGCGGCAGATTATTTAAAAATCTCGCCAGTAGAATTAACAACTAGGTTAAGTTGTCAATTATCACGAAGGTTAATTACTGATTATTAATTAATTTTAAACAAATGGATATTAACTAAAAATAAAATTATAATTAGATTGGGTTGAGAGTTTGACGGCAAACAAGTTGACAATATTAGTCTATAACTCTCTAGAAAGATGTAACTTATACCCTTTTTAACTATTTTTTCATTAAAATTATTAAATATTACTTTTTTATTATTTGAAAATAGTATTAGTCTTTTTAGAAAGGAATTCAGCAATGGAAATTTTGTTTCATGATCAACGAGTCCAATTAAGTGGAACTCCACTAGCAGTTGGTGAAAAATTACCAGATTTTACTTTACTCGACCAACAAGAAAAAACAGTTAAAATGAATGATCTACTTCATCATAAGTTAACTTTAATCTCGGTGGTTCCAGATCTTAACACTCCAATTTGTAACTTATCTACCAGAAAATTTAACCAAAAAGCAGTTAACTACCCTCAAGCTAATTTTGTGACCGTCTCGACTAATCCTCCCAAAATTCAAAAAAACTGGTGTGATTTAGCCGGCGTCAAAGAAGTTCGTTTACTTTCTGATAAAGATCTTACTTTTGGTAAAAGTCTTCATCTTTATTTACCAACAAAAGGTCTCGATACTCGAGCAATTTATATTATCGATAAAAATGGAAAGGTAATTTATCGCGAAATTGTTCCCGAAGTTGCTCAAGAACCGAATTATGACCAAGCTTTACGAGTTATTTCTCAATATCAAGATTAGTATCAAAAATAAATATTTGGCAAATTGATCATGTTTAAAGAATATTTTGGCTTTGAATTCAAAAATTTTCACCGTCAGATTCACTATCCTTTAGTTATCGCTTTAACCTGTTTGGGGTTAATATTTATATCCTTTGGGAGTTTATTGGGATGGAATCATAGCTTAACTTTAAAAATTAAAATTGGATTATGGATTTTAATAATAATTTATAATAGTGTTGGTGCATTTTCTTTGGTAAAAAAATCTTTATTTTTTCTTCAAAGAATTATATATTCCCCTACTGAAGTTTATACCGTCAAACTTCTAGTATCATGGATAACGGCACTTGAATCTATAATCATTTTATTAATAACACAGATTATAACTAACTTCTTTTCACACAAATTAATTGGCTCGGAATTAAATTGGTCTCAATTTATCAAATGGAGTTATTTACTATTACTTATCCCCATCATAAATGGAATTTGTTTTACGTTTGATCTTAAGATTAAATCCTACTGGATAAGCATGATTTTAAGTTGTGCTTTTTGCGAAATAATTTATGGAATTATTTGTTTCCAAAAATGGTGGGATTTATTTTTTAGTTTTAAAAGGCCAACACTTAATTTAGCAATACTTTTAAGTGGCATCATTATTATTTTATTTAATGCTCTTCCTATAATGAATCATAATTTTTTCAAGAGGCTAAATTATGAGAATTATCCTAATTAATACTAGCTTTAATTATGGTAAAGTATCAGTTATAAACCAGATGAATCTTCAAATAAGTGGCGTTGGTTTATATACAATTTATGGCAAGCCCCAAAGTGGTAAAACGACATTACTTCGAGGATTAGCTGGAATGATTCAACCACAATCAGGAATGATCTTAGTTGGAAACTTTAACCCTGACTGGGATGTTTATCAAAACTTGATTTCATTTTGGAATAGTAACCAATATTTATATCCTGAAATGACTGGTTTTGAACATTTAAAAATTTTAGCCAAACGTCAAAACCGTTCACTACAAGATGTTTTCGATGTTTCAAATGATTTGAAAATGATTAATTATATTGATCGTCCAGTAAAGATTTATCCACGTGGTATTCAATCCCGATTTAACCTAGCTTTATCAAAAATTGATGATAAACCCTTAATTTTATTAGATGAACCATTTAATAAAATTGATATTGATTCACAAATTATTATTAAAGATTTTTTAAAAAAGCTAGCAATTGAACATTTAGTCATTTTGACAACAAGCGATTCTAAAAATATTATTGATTCTAAAAAAGTTATTTTTTTGTAGATTGGAAATTTTACAGTAAAATAGAAGTACAAATTTTAAGGAAGTTATTTATGTGTGGAATTATAGCATTTTGTGATCGAGCTTTAACCAATAAAGAAGAAGTATTAACAAACATGATGGACGCAATTAAACATCGGGGTCCTAATGATTCGGGGAAATATATTAATGACGATGTTGCTTTAGGCTTTCGGCGACTATCAATCATAGACTTACGTGGTGGTAAACAACCAATTTTTAATGAAGATGGCCAAAAAGCAATTGTTTTTAATGGCGAGATTTATAATTTTAAACCTTTACGTAAAACTCTATTAGCAGCTGGACATACCTTTACTACTAAAAGTGATACTGAAGTTTTGTTACATGGTTTCGAAGAATGGGGTATGGAAGGTTTATTAAAAAGAATTAGAGGGATGTTTGCTTTTTTGATTTGGGATAATCAAAAAAAGGAGCTTTACGGTGCTCGTGACTTCTTTGGCATTAAACCTCTTTACTATTACCATGATGATAATCGCTTTTTAATAGGTTCAGAAATCAAGTCTTTTCTCTACCATCCTTATTTTAAAAAGGAATTAAATAAAAAAGCTTTAAAGCCTTATTTAACTTTTCAATATTCAGCGTTAGAAGAGACTTTTTTTAAAAACGTTTATAGCATTCCCGGGGGCCATTATTTTACCTTTAAAGATGGCAAATTAGATGTAAAGCAATACTGGGATATGCAATTCAAAGATGCCGGACAATCATTTGATGCCACTGTAAAAGAAATTGAGTCAATAATGCAAGATAGTGTAGATGCTCATCGAATTAGTGATGTTCCAGTCGGTTCTTTGTTATCTTCTGGCATTGATTCAAGTTACATTACTAGTCTTTTAGAGCCTGAAGAAACTTTTTCAATTGGCTTTGATGACAAACAATACAATGAGGCTGTCGATGCACAAAAATTAGCTGAATTATTGGGATTAAACAATGAATCCGATGTGGTTACTAGTCAAGAAGCTTTTGATAATTTCCCTTTAATTCAATACTATATGGACGAACCTGACGCCAATCCGAGCTGCGTGCCGCTATACTTTTTAACAAAGCTAGCTAGTAAATATGTTACAGTAATTTTATCTGGGGAAGGCGCAGATGAACTCTTCGCCGGTTATGTCGATTATGGTTATCATTCTCACTCTTATATTGTAAAAACCATTGCTTCACATTTAAGAAAACTTAAACCAAAAACTCGCTATCGGATCGCACGAAGATTAAAGAAAATGCCCAACTTTCATGGACGTTTACATTTATATGAGAGTACTGCTAAAGCCGAAGATTTCTTCATTGGTCAAGCTAAAATTTTTGGCGAAAAAGAAGCTGACAATTATTTAAAAGAACCTTACAAAACCTCGGAATCAGTTAAAGAAATTGTTAATAAATCGTATAACAAAGTTGCCGATTATACTGATGAAGTTAAAAAAATGCAGTACTTGGATATCCATTTGTTCATGGCAAAAGATATTTTGCTAAAAGCTGATAAAATGTCGATGGCAAATTCTATGGAACTAAGAGTACCTTTCTTAGATAAAGAAGTTGCTAAAGTTGCTAGCAAGATCCCTACTCGCTACTTACTAACCCCTAAAAATAGCAAGTACGCATTAAGAGTTGCAGCAGAAAAGCATTTACCTGAAGAATGGGTACAAAGAGAAAAATTAGGATTTCCAGTACCAGTAAAAGCTTGGTTAGAAAATGACAAGTTCTATACGCGAATTCGTAATTTATTCGAAGAAGACTTCGTTAAAGAGTTCTTTGATGTTCCTAAAATCTTAGATTTAATCGATCGCGTGCATAATGGCGACGGCAAAGATCGTCGAAAAGTTTGGACAATTTATACTTTCCTTGTATGGTATAAAGTTTATTTCATTGATGAAAAAATTCCAACTTATGTAAAAGAGGAAGCTGTGAATTGAAAGAATATCGTTTTATTGTACTAGGTAGTGATCAAAATGCTTATGGACAAGTTCGGGCAATTAATGAATTTACTCATAAAAAAGTTGATGTAGTTGCTCAGTCACTTTTTTCAGCAACAAAATATTCTAAAATAACAAATCTCTACCTTTATTCTGATTTATTAGATGATGATAAATTTGTTGAACATTTAATTAACCTTTATCAAGAGTTTAATGGTAGTAAAGTGATGCTTTTACTACTACCATGTGGTGATACATACATTGAACTTTTATCACGAAATCAAAATGCTTTAAAAGATTATTATACTTTTCCAGTAAACAATTACGAATTAACTACTCAATTAACCGATAAAGAGAATTTTATCAAAGTTGCTGATCAATATGGTTTAAATCATCCAAAGTCTTTAATTGTTACACCAGATACTTCCGAGGAAATTGACTTTGATCAGATTGGTGGTCAATTTCCGGTTGCTCTGAAAGCTGTAGATAGTGTTAAATGGTTAGATATAGACTTTCCAGGGCGCAAAAAAGCATTTGTTTTAAACAGTCGTGAAGAAGTTTACCAAACTATTAAAGCGGCACGAGCAGCTGGATATAACGAAAACTTCATTTTACAAGAATATATCCCTGGCGGTGCCAGTACTGATCGAGTTTTAAATTGTTATGTTGATCAATATCACCATGTAAAAATGATGAATTTAGGTCATCCCCTACTTGAAGATCCTAGTCCTGGATCAATCGGCAATTATTTGGTGATCTTACCAGAATATAACTTAGAATTATATCAAATGGTTAAAAAATTTCTTGAAGCGATTAAATATACCGGGTTTGCTAACTTTGATTTAAAGTTAGATCCCCGAGATCACCAATACAAATTTTTTGAAATTAATTTACGATTTGGTCGTTCTTCTTTCTATGTTAATCTTAATGGTGCCTCTTTCCCAAAACTATTATTGGAGGACTATTTTGAGGGATCAATGAAAAACCAACCATTGCATTATTGCAATGATGATAGTAAAAAGCATGTTTTATGGACTTCCGTGCCAAAAAGTATTTTTCAAAAATATGTTAAACATGATCCATATTATTTTGAAGCAACAGAATTAATTAATCGAAAAGCTTATGGTGATACTTTAACTTATGACCCTGATTTGAGTTTAAAACGTAAATTAATGATCTGGCATATGAATTCATATTACCGAAAAACATTCAAAAAGTACGGAAAAATACCAGAATCACAAAATAAATAATGACAATTTTAATTTATTTAGCTCCCAATGCTGATTGGCATCAAATATTTAAAATAATTGATGATTTAAAAGACTCTAAAGTTTATCTTGCTGCTCAAGTTGTAACTAGGGAAACTATTGAAAAAGTACCTAATGATCAAATTCATTTTCCAATAATTCCTAAACACATTATGCAAGAAAATAAACAACGCGAAGAATTATTAGGACAATTAACCTCTTTAGCAATTAAAATTGAAAAATTAAGACCTGATTTAACAATTATTCCTACTTTAGTGGGATCCGATCTAGCAGAATTTAAAGAGCAGTTGATTAATAGTTCTCTCAAAATTAATCAATTTAAAGAAATTACTTAAAATATAATTACAAGCCATGCTGCAACTACTTGCATTTGGCTTTTTTTAATGTTTTATTTTTAATGTTTTTATTTGTCTAAAAAGTAATATCTGATATGATATTCCATATTTGTTGTAGATTAGGAGAAAGGATCATGTTAGATTTAAAAAATATCAAAAAGTATTTTACCGTCGGCGGTACTACTACTAAAGCTTTAGATGATGTTTCTGTAGCTTTTCGAAAAAAAGAATTTGTTTCTATCTTAGGACCTTCAGGATCAGGTAAAACTACTATGTTGAATATCTTAGGTGGATTAGAGCATTATGACTCTGGAGATTTAATCATTAATGGTAAATCTACTAAAACATTTAAAGATAATGATTGGGATGCTTACCGCAACAATACCATCGGGTTTATTTTTCAAAATTACAATATTATTGGTCATTTAAGTATTCTAGACAATGTAACTTTAGGAATGACTTTAAGTGGAGTCCCTGCAAAAGAAAAAATTGCGCGAGCCCAAAAAGCATTAGAACGAGTTGGCTTAAAGGGACATCTTAATAAAAAACCTAACCAACTATCTGGTGGGCAATTACAAAGAGTAGCAATTGCGCGAGCTTTAGCCAATGATCCTCAGATTCTCCTAGCTGATGAGCCCACGGGAGCTCTTGACTCTAAAACTAGTGAAGAAATTATGAAACTAATTAAAGAGTTGTCTTATGAGCGTTTAGTGGTAATGGTGACCCACAACCCCGAATTAGCAAATAAATATTCAGATCGAATTATCAAATTTGCTGATGGTAAGATCCAAAATGATTCTAGACCCTATCAAGAAGAAGAGACTAAACCTAATTTTCATCCGGTAAGAACTCGCATGAATTTTTTGACTGCTCTAAAGCTATCCTTTACCAATATTAAAACAAAAAAAGGACGAACTTTTTTGACAATTTTAGCATCAAGTATTGGTATTATAAGTATTGGAGTTGTTTTAGCACTATCTAATGGTTTTCAAAAACAGATTGATGCAACTCAAACTGAGACTTTATCACAATTTCCTATTACTATTTCACAAATAGCATCAGATTCTAAACAACTTCGCGATGAAATTAATAAAAATGACAGTAAAAACTTTGCCAAAAATAATGAAATAATTGCACGCGTTAATCCAATTAATGGATCTCAACATTTTAATCAAATTAATTCTAAATACATCGATTATATCAATAAGATTAATAAGAGAGATGCACGAAACATTGCTTTTACTTATACAACAGGAATGAATTTATTGCGAGAAGTTAAAGGTAGTTATCGACCTGTGACCTTTGCAGTTTCCAATAATAACAGTATTAACAATTCCCAAAATATGATATCTGCTAGTACAGGTGTTGGAGGTAGTGTTTATCCTATTGACCGCAATAATAAGCAAACTTTTCTGAAAAAAAATTATCGCTTAATTGCGGGACGGTATCCTCAAAAACCAGAAGAAATTGTCTTAATTGCAAACAAAAAAAATGAAATTAATCTTGATGCTTTAAAAAATTTAGGCTTTAATTTTAAAGATAAAGAAAAATTATCTAAAAATGAGATTTTCAAAACCAATATAAAATTAATCGCTAATGATGATTTTTATACTAAATTACCAACTGGTAATTTTTTTCCAGGCCAAGATTATCAGAAAATGGTTAAATCTCCCAAAACTAAAACTTTAAGAATTGTAGGCATTTTAAGAACAGCAAATAAAAATACTAATGGTTTATTAGCAGAAGGAATTGCTTTTTCTGACCTTTTAACTAAAGAGGTTATGAAAATGAATGAAAATTCTGAAATTGGTCAAGCTCAAAAAAATAGTTCAAATAATGTTTTAACAAATGATAAAATAACAGATACTCAAAAATCTTTAATCTTAACTACTTTGGGTGCAATAAAAACTCCTAGTATGATCCAAATTTATCCCAACAACTTTAATGAAAAAGATCGCATAACTAATTATCTTGATAAATATAATAAAAACAAAAGTAAATCTGCCAAAATTATTTATAATGACTTAGCTGGAAATATTACCAACATTACTGGCGGTTTGATGGATGCAATTACTTATGTTTTAGTCGGATTTGCTGCAATTTCTTTGATTACTTCAATGATTATGATTTCAATTATTACCTATACTTCTGTAATTGAAAGAACTAAAGAAATTGGGGTACTAAAAGCTTTAGGCGCACGTAAAAAAGATATTACTCGAGTTTTTGATGCTGAAACTACTATTTTAGGAGCTGGATCTGGTATATTAGGTATTTTCATTGCCTGGCTCCTAACCTTTCCAGCAAATATTATTTTAGAAAATTTAACAGAACTAACTAATGTTGCCCAACTTAATCCTTTTCATGCCATTATCTTAGTTATTGTAAGTACAATTCTAACTGTTCTAGGAGGTCATATTCCTGCTCGAATGGCATCTAAAAAAGATGCTGCAACTGCTTTAAGAGCTGAATAACCTTTCATCATAATCAAAAAAAAAGCTACCAAAATATTGAATATTGGTAGCTTTTTTTAATTCATTAACGTTTCCTTTTAGGGACATTACTTTTGCCATAACGGTGACTTGAAGAAGCTGAACTTGTAGGATGAGAACGAGATGGCAAACGCTTTGATTTTCTTGAATTAATCATTGATGAATTAGTATTAAAGGCAAAATGTTTTTTACCAAATAAGTACATCAAAATAGCTAATGTTATTACAATTAATGCTGCTGCAATAATAATAATAAAATAAAGCCAAGTATAATCGGGAGTAATATGAGAATTATCACGATTAAGCTTTTGGGCTTTGTTTTTAGCAACCATAAATCTATATTGCTGCTTAAATTCATGCCCGTGTGATTTTCCAGTTAATTCTAAATTATATTGCCCCGGTAGAAGTCTTTTTTTCCCTACATTCATCGTTAAATCAAAATTCGAATAAGGTGCTACGGTATAACCATAGTAATCCTTCACTAACTCAAATTTAGAAAAATCTGTACGTGGCATTTTAATTCCCGATTTAGTTATTTTTAATTTTAAATTTAACTGATCAATAATTGTCCCTTGCGGATTTTGAACTTTAATTTGAAAACTAGGAGCAGGATTAGAAGAAACCGGGAGTACTTTCTTTACAATTAATTCTCCATGTGGGTATTTTTTATCCATTGTTAGAATAATTCCCGTATCCATTTGACCATATGTATTGATCATAGTTTGAGAATTATTGCTTTTTAACTCCTGAGAGCTTTGTAAACCTGAAGTAACCCGAACTCCACCATAAATTAACCCTTTAAATGGCTGATTAGGAATTTGATATTCTTGATTAATTTGAACTGTACGATTAGCTGGTACGGTAACATAAACCGGCTTAACTCCCATGTCCATTAAATTACAAGGTAAACTTGAATCAAGCTGCTTAGGGTTAGTTGTTAAAAACATATCCCCTTGATCATTAGTAATATACATTCCAGGACTGATTCGAAAATTTTGATTACGACTTTGTAAGTTACTAATTAAAAAAGAAATCTTTTGCTTTTGACCAGGTTTAACCAAAAGATAATAGCCATTTTGACGACTAATTTGGTTAGACGGAAAAATCGGTTTAACACTGAAAACCCCTTGATTAGTGGCCGCAAAAGCCCAATTTGAAGTTAAAAAAAGATTTAATAAGAAAAAAACAAATCCTATAGTTCGTTTTATTTGTTTCATAAATTTATTGTAACCGATATAAAATTTAAAAGCTTAAATTTCAAAAAAAATTATGAAAAACTAAGATCTCCCTACTATAGAGAGATCTTAGTTTAATTATCATTGAAGTATTTATTTAAGGGTTTGCAATAAACCCTGACGATAACGTCCACGTTAAATTGTATACATAAGTTCCAGGTCGATTAAACGTTACAGCCTTTGGTAAAGCCATAATTGCTGAACCTTGATCTTTAAAGTCTAAAGCCCAAGCTCCATTAGAAACACTATCAGGATGAACCGTATTATTAGCATTATCTTGTTGTGACTGCATATAACCCCAAATTACATTAGGACTAGAACCCATAGGAATTGTAGTAACACTACTATTATTAGCAGTACCTGCGGTACCAGAAATATCCTTTAACTTGTTAATATCTCCGGGACTAGGAGTTTTGCTTAAACGAGGGAAAAATAATCCGGCTAACGTCCCGCTAGATTGATTATCGTTAGGAACATCAGTAGTTGCACTATCCACTCGTATCCAAGTTGAGGTATCAGAAGTCGCTGCTCCGTCAACCTTACCTTGAATATATGGATCAGAATTATAATATGTTGCAGGGTGTGAAATTGGAATAGAACTATTAGAACTATTGGTATCAGATTCCCCAAAACTATTTATGGTATATCCACTTTGGCCAAAACCATTACCAAATTCAATTGCCCCTGCAAAACTAATTGGGTTTCCAGAACTATCAGCACCGGCGTCAGGGTTAACATCACCATCATGTCCATTATAATTATCGCCACTCAATTTGTTATTAGTTTTATTCACTACTGTCATTTGAGCGGAAACTTTCCAACCATTATACTTTCCATCACTACCAACCGGCAAACGACTGTCAGAAACAACTAAAGCTCGATATTTAGAGGGATCCCTTAATGTTTTATTCCCGGTTGCAGACACAGAATCCATAAAAGCTCCATTACTTGCATCACCAACATTCGATGATGCAGCACTAGCCAAAGGAACAAATCTAGTTTTACCATCAAGAATATTAGAACCAAAATCAAAATTTGGAACAGCTAGAAGTGCTAAATTTCCGTCAATAAAACTAATTCCTACAGAAGAATAAGCAGTAGTTAAAGTAAGACCAGCTCGAGTTTCAATTGGAACACTACCTCCTGGACCATATGCATTAATTACATGACTACTGTCATATTCCGATCCATTGGGATTATTAACCGTAACTGGAGTAGTAGGGACCGCAATTGAACTTCCATCAGGATTACTAATTGTAGTTCCAGAACCAGGACGTGGGGTTGTCGTCCCTGGACTAAGAGCATTACCCGCCGCTTTGACTGTTTTACTCGAAACAAAAGCTAATAAAAACAAGACCAAGAATATAGATAAAAAATTAAAAATAAAAAATATTCGCTTTCTCTTCATACCATATCCTTACTAATTTTCTCAGTTTATAATATACCTCTTTCTAACTAAAAAGCATTCAATTATCTTTAAATTATTTTCAACTCTTGAAATAATTTTTTGTAAAAAATAAGTATTGCTCAGCGGCGTGATCTCAAATGTACACGAGAATTTGACTTAACGTTAGATATTTTTTTCAATTTCTTACGACGACCTTTACTAATGCCGGCAAATAATGCAACTAAAAGAATTAAAATTACTAAAAATATTAGCAAGACAATCCAAAAGGGAAACTGACTCTTTGGTTTATTTATTTTAGCCTTAACAATAGGATTACGACTTTGAGCTTTAGTTACTTCAAAATTACGATTTAGTTTGACATTCTTATTACGATACTTAATTTCTACTTCCATATGGTATTTACCTGGCTGAATTACTTTGCCTTTAGTAGGAATTATTCCATAATAAAAAGAATTAGGCGCCATTGAAATGTTGTTATCCTGCGCAACGTATTTAATTTTAGAATCATTTTTTTTAGTCACAGTATATATTACTTTAGTTTTAGCATCTTCTTTAAAATAAGTTGCTGCTATATTACGAACTGGAACTGTAAAAACTGGTTCCTGAATAGTACCACCAGTAGCAGGTAATCCAATATCAAAGTCAGGTTCTGGCTGAACTCCCTGTCGCATTTTTACAATTAAAGCCTGACGGACTATATTATTAATCGTTGCTACATTTTTTTGATTATTAGAATCATCACTCTGATTTTGACCTAATACAGTAAAAGCGAGATTACCTAAAATAGTACCATTAAATTTTTCAGTAGGTACATTAACCGGGATCTTAACTATTTTTGTAGCATTTGGATCAACACTAACTTTTTGTTTACTAACCATCTTCGAGAATGGATATTTATTACTTTGATCAATCATTTGATTAGACTGATCACCAAAAACAATATGCCCTTGATTAGTAATTACTGTTCCAGGTGTAATCACTAATGTAATTTTTTTATTTACCAAATTATGAATTCTTACACCTAAAATTACTTTTTCCCCTGGTTTAAATTCAAAATCAAAAAAACCGGTATTAGTGCTTCTAGTAAAACCAGGTTCATTATTAAGAATTGTCAATTGGGGCATTGCAGCTTGTAAATTATTATTGGATTCAGCAAATACCTTTTGGGACGAGAAGCAGCTCATAAGGCTAATTAAAAAAAATAATTTTATTACAAACTTACTGAATTTATGCAAAGCATACTCCTTTATTAAATTAATCATTAAGTTCATCAAATAAGATTTGTCGTTCCACATATTGCATATTAAAACTATTTGATAAGTTTAAAAAGCACTAATTTCTTAGTGCTTTTTAATTTATAGCTTAATGCTTTTTCAATAAATCATCAATTGATATTTGATCCCACTCATCATCAGTATCATTAGATTTATTTTTATTAGATCCATTATTGGAATCAGAACTTGATAACGAAGAATTTATTTGATTATCAGATTTATTAGATGCTACCGATTGATTGTTAAACATCGAATTATTCATTTCATTAGGTTGATTATAAACTGAAGAATTAGATGCACTTTGTTGAGGATTCATTTGATTAGGGTTATTTAAAGAATTATTTTGCGAATAATAGTTCATTGAATTAGGTCGACCAGCACCATTTGGAGCTTGTCCGCCATTATTTACTGTTGATTGTGGTTGCATGTAACTTCCTTGCATTCCTTGATTTTGTTGATCAGGCGAAAAAGGTTGAAAATTATTTGGAATTTGATTGCCATTGGTAAATTGGGAATTTAAATTACTAGTTACATTAAAATTGGGTTGTTGGGGTTGTTGGGGTTGTTGGGGTTGTTGGTAATTTGGGTTAGTATAATTATTAAAATTAGGTTGTACCCCATAATTTGAATTAGGATTTACTGGCTGATTGTTTGAATTAGATTGAAAATTAGGATGTGAAGCTACAAAATTATTCGGATTTAAATTCGGGTTTTGTTGATTAAAACTATTATCTTGAAAATTTTTAAATTGGTTAACATTACTTTGACCATAATTATTTCTCCCTAATGATGCTGGTTGTTGTTGCAGATTAGGATTTATTGAATTATTCGTTTCCAGTTTCTCATTGTTATTTAACATTTCTTGATTTTCTTGACGTCGGTTTGAACGAATTTGTCGTACAATAAGAATAATTACAATTAAGATTAAAAGAATTAAACCGACGATAATTAAAACAAAAATCCAAGTCTTATCATAGATCAAACCTTTAGACTGTTTATTAACTTCTTCTACTGCTCCTTTACTCAAACTATAAGTTTTATTAACTTTCTTAGTTTTACCATTAATAGTAAAACTTCCAGTAACCATATACTTTCCTTCTTTAAGTGGTTGTTGTTTAAAATTAACTGGAATTGGCAAGATAGAGTTAGGAGCAATTGTTAAGTCAGACTGATAAACAGGCACTTTTCGCCCATTAAAACCTAAAAAGCTAAAAATACCCTTACGTTGAATCATCAAATTATAGGCAACATTTTTAGCTTCGCCAGGTTTGGAATTTTGTAATTGAATAACAATATTAGGTTGATAGGCAATTGCCTGAGGTTTAATTCCAATTATTTTACCCTGACCGCTGACATTTTGGTTTGTTTGCGTAATAATTACTGGGATATTAGTACTTTCATCATTTAACTTTTGCCCTTGAG
Organism: uncultured Lactobacillaceae bacterium; assembly: GCA_945285405.1. GTDB lineage: Bacteria > Bacillota > Bacilli > Lactobacillales > Lactobacillaceae > Xylocopilactobacillus. Next base: position 89,223 of record CALYQJ010000003.1, read on the forward strand.
CATTAATACTATAAATATTGAAGCCACCGTAAATTACTCCATCAAAATTATCTTTAGGAGTATTAACCACTAAAGTAATGGTTTTTGACTGTTGAGGTTGTAGAACAATCTTTTTATTAGTAGTCATATTAGCAAAAGCTGCAGCTAAACCATTACTTCCCTTTTTTACAACATTACGATAAATAAAATTACCACTTGCATCAGTTTGTGCATTAGTTGGTTGAATTTTCAACCTTTCAACTGCTGAACCAAAATTAGTAAAAGCAATAGTTAAAGAACGCTTATCTCCTGGTTTTACTATCATTTCAAATTTATCAGTATCACCACTATCAATTTGCGGTGTGACGGAAACGTTAGTTATGTCAGCAGATACATTATTTATATTTATTAGAAAGGCTCCCATTGTAAAAAATAGGAAGAGAAGTTTTTTAATTCTTTTCAAAATACCCCGCTCCAATCAAAATATCTCATCTTTATTATACCGGTTATTACTCCTAATCATTTTCATAATTAAAAAAAAAGTCCGCTAAAAAACGGATTTTAATTTTTAAAAAAACTCTAAATAATTAAATAGAAAGTTTAAGTTGATTTCTCATTTACTCATTATGCCTTAGTTCTTCAATTTGAAAATTAGCTTCAACTAGAGCTTGATTTAATTCTGCAACCTTTGAACCCTTTAAATGTAATTCTAGTATTCTTTCTTGATTATGACGCACAACCACCATATTTAAAATAGAAAAGTCATTTTGCACTAAGATTTCGGCAAGCTTTGCAATAATACCTTTATTATCTTTCACAACTTTTATTCTTAAAAAAATACTATCATTTAAATCATAACCAGCAATTTGAAGGAAAGCATCAAAAATATCATTTTTAGTTATAATACCTTGAACTTGGTCCTGATCAGCAACAATTAATACACTAATATTTTGATCACGCATCATTTTAATTGCTGCTTCCAACTGTGCTTTAGGTGCTATTGTTGGGACAGTGGTTTGCATCACATCAGCAATTGTAGCTTTACTAATTAAATAGTTAACTTCATAAACACTTAAACTGGTTGCTTGAGAAGGCAAAGCTGCTGCAATATCTCTGCGAGTAATTAAACCTTTAAGTTTTTTGTTTTCTAAAACTGGAATTTGATTTATTTTATTTTTTTTCATCAAATCCAATACTTCATTAATTTTGGCATCTGGAGTTACCGTAATTAAATTTTGGGACATAAAGTCTGAAACTGCCATTTTATCCTCCTAAATAAGCTTTCTTAATTGCCGAATCATTGAGCAAGTCGCGACCACGCCCTGTCATCGTAATTTTTCCTGTTTCTAACACATAACCTCGATCAGCAATAGATAAAGCTTTTCGAGCATTCTGTTCAATCAATAAGATGGTTGTTCCTTCGCTTTGAATTTGTTGAATAATCCCAAAAATTTCTTTAATAAATAAAGGAGCTAAACCCATGGAAGGTTCATCTAAAAGTAAAAGTTTTGGGTGAGCCATTAGCGCTCGCCCCATGGCTAACATTTGTTGTTCACCACCCGAAAGAGTGGCTGCATCTTGATTTTTACGCTCTTTTAATACTGGAAAATGGGAAAAAACTTTTTCGTAATCCGCTTGGAGTCCATCACTATCATGTCGTAAAAAAGCTCCCATTTGTAAATTTTCCATTACACTTAATCCACTAAAAACGTGACGTCCTTCAGGTACTTGTGAAATACCATTAGTAACAATTTGTGATGGTGCACTTTTAGTGATGTCTTTACCCGCAAATTGAATCGTACCTTCATTAGGGTGAAGTAATCCCGAAATTGTATGCAAAGTCGTAGTTTTTCCAGCACCATTAGCTCCAATTAAAGAAACAATTTCCCCTTGGTTTACTTGAAAGCTAATTCCTTTTACCGCTTTAATTGCTCCATAGGATACATTTAAATTATTTACCTCAAAAAAGCTCAAGATCATCACCCCCCAAATAAGCTCGAATAACCTCAGGATTATTTTGAATTTCCTTAGGTTGTCCTTCAGCAATCAAACGGCCATATTCAAGCACGTAAATTCGCTGAGCTAATTCCATTACTAATTTCATATCATGCTCAATTAGAATTATTGCTATTTTAAATTTTTCTTGAATCATTTTGATTGATGCAGTTAATTCTGCTGTTTCTCGAGGATTCATTCCCGCTGCCGGTTCATCAAGAAAAAGTAATTTAGGCTCAGTTGCTAATGCCCTGACAATTTCTAAACGCCTTTGCTGACCATAAGCTAAATTACTTGCTTTTTGATCTACACTTTCGGCCAAGTCAAAAAGCTCTAACAGTTTAATAGCTTTATCCTTCATTTGAGTTTCTTTTTCATAAAAACTAGGTAAACGTAAAACTTCACTTAAAGGATTTTCTGAAACCTTACTAGTCATTGCAACCATAACATTATCTAGAACTGTCATTTGTTCAAACAGTCGAATATTCTGAAAAGTTCGAGCCAAACCTAAATCCGCAATTTTACTAACCGGTTGTTGATTCAACAGTTGTAATTTTTCGTCAATTTTTAAAGAAATGGTCCCGCTACTAGGAGTATTTACACCGGTAAGTAAATTAAAAATAGTAGTTTTCCCGGCACCATTTGGTCCAATTAAAGCGACAAGTTCTTGATCAGCTACATGTAAGGAGACATCATCAACTGCTGTCAATCCACCAAAATTTTTAGTTAAATTTTTAACTTCTAATAAATTCATGATTTATTCTCCCTAGAACTTTTTTGTTTCGTAAAGAAGCGTTTAACTGAAAATTCCCAATTGCCCAAAAAGCCAGCGGGTCGAAACAACATAAAGATAATCAAAATTAAAGAATAAAGTACCATTCTTAATGCTCCATAATTTTGGAGAACCGTATCAACAACTCCCAAAACTACGGCTGCAAGTACTGAACCAGTAATACTTCCAACACCACCTAAAACTACCATTATTAATACCGAAATGGATTGCATAAAGGTGAAATCACCTGGAGTAACACTTTGAATATAATTAGCATATAAACTACCCGCAAGACTAGCCCCAGCAGCCCCAACGGTAAAAGCAATAACTTTATATTTTGTCGGATTAACTCCTACCGCAGATGCCGCAATTTCATTATCTCTAACTGCCAGAATTGCTCGACCAGTTTTACTATGAATCAAATTAACAATAATCAAAGTCACTATACAAGCGACGATATAAACTAATGACCAGTTAGAAAATTGTGGTAAATTATAAATTCCTTTAGGACCATTGGTTATTTCTAAATTATTAATTGTTATTCGAATAATTTCAGAAACACCCAAAGTTGCAATTGCTAAGTAATCACCCCTTAAACGAAGAGTAGGAATTCCTTCGATCAAAGCAATAAAACTTGAAATAACTATACCGACAATAATACTAAGGAAAAATCCCCAGATCGTGGGAAGAGATTGTGTAATAATTGCCGAAGCATACGCACCAATCGCCATAAATCCGGCATGACCTAAAGAAAATTGACCTGATATTCCTAAAATTAAATTGAGACTTACCGCTAAGATTACGTTGATTTCAATCATTGTAATTATGGTGAGCATGAAGGAATTGATCACTCCACCAAAAGTCAAAAGGTCAATTATTAACCAACCGCCAAAAGCAATTAGTAACCAAATGAATTGTTCGCGTAAATTTCTTTTCATTAAACTTTCTCCCCGGCTTTTTTGCCAAAAATTCCATTAGGTCTAACTAAAAGCACAACGATTAATACCGCATAAACAACTGCATCTTTCCACGATGATATTCCTAAAGTAAAGGTTAAGGTTTCAATTAAACCAATTAACCAGCCACCAATAGCAGCACCAGGAATACTACCAATTCCCCCGAACACTGCAGCGATAAAAGATTTAATCCCTGGAGCCATTCCCATTAAGGGATCTAAAGAATTATAGTAAAGTCCAATAAGAACACCTGCGGCTCCAGCTAAAGCCGAACCAATTGCAAAGGTAAACGAAATCGTTTGGTCAACTTTAATTCCAACAATGTTAGCAGCTTCTTGATCAACTGATACAGCTCTCATTGCACGACCCATCTTGGTTTTTTGAACAATAAATTGTAAAAGTACCATTAAGGCTATACTAACAATTAAAATTAATAATTGAATATTAGTAATATGAATAAAACCTACTTTAAAATTAACTAGTTTAATGGCTTGGGGAAAAGAACGTGAATCGCCACCGAATAAGAAACTCATTCCGTTTTCAAGTAAGAAGGAAACCCCTATTGCCGTAATTAAGGAAGTTATTTTTGGAGCGCCATGATGCCGCAAAGGGCGATAAGCTAAAAACTCGATTAACATTCCCACTAACGCACACAGTCCCATGGTTAAAACCAAAGTTACCCAAAAGTTAAGATGCAATTCAGTAATTAAAAAGAAGCCAATAAATGCCCCAATCATATAAACATCACCATGAGCAAAGTTAATTAAACCGATAATGCCGTAAACCATTGTATATCCCAGCGCTAAAAGGGCATAAATACTTCCCAGAAAAACGCCATTAAAAAGCTGTTGGATCAATTCTTCCATTTTCTTGCCCTACTTTCTACTTAACTGCCGTTGCTGAGACTTTTTTACCATTTAAAAACTTCACAACAATTACATCTTTTTGTGGATTATGAAATTTATCTATAGTCATTGTGCCAGTAACTCCTTTAAAATTCTTTAAGTGAGCTAAACCATCACGAACTTTAATTGAGTTTGTTGATTGTTGTTCTTCCATTGCTTGCTTTATCATATAGACAGAATCATAACCTAAAGCCGTAAAACCACTCGGTTCTTGCTTAAACTTCTTTTTATAAGAATTAATAAATGGTTTTACATTTTCATTCCCAGCAGCCATAGCATCAAAATGATTTGTATAATAAACATTTGTTACATTTTCTTTTCCAGCTAATTCAAAAAGCGTATCTCCTGAAAAACCATCAGGTCCTAAAATTGCTGCTTTAATACCTGCTTGACGTGCCTGTTTAATGATTAAGCCGGCTTCATTGTAATAACCAGGAATAAATAAAGTTTTAAACTTTTTGTTTTTTAATTTAGTAATCGTGGCAGTAAAATCTTTATCACCCGCTTGATAATACATGGTATCAACAATTTTACCTTTATATTCTTTAGTAAATGATTTAATTAATCCTTCGGAATAATCAGAAGTTTTATCACCTAAAATTACTGCAGTATCTGCTTTAAGCACATTTTTAGCATAACGAGCTAAAATTACTCCTTGATAACTATCAGTGTAACAAGTTCGAAATCCATAAGGTTGCACTGAACCATCACGTTGTAAAGTTAAAGTATCAGCGGTTCCAGAAGGAGATAACTCAGGTACCGCTGCCTCAGTGGTTTTAGGTAAAGCCGCAACTACCCCAGCTGAAACACAAGGCCCAATAATTGCAGATACTTTAGCACTAGAAGCTAAATTAGAACTAGCCATTGCCGTTTGATAATTATTAGTTGTATTATCTTTAACAACTAGTTTTAACTTTAAATGCTTGCCTTTGATTTTAACTCCACCATCTTTATTAATCTGGTCGACTGCATATTTAATCCCCTGATTAACAGCTTGACCATATGCAGCTGCACTTCCGCTTAATTCTATGTTAGCTCCAATTAAAACATCAGAACTATGACTTTCATTACCAGTTGCCTTAGCTTTCGCCGCACAACCAGAAAAAAATACCATAAAAAAAGCGAAAAGCGCGAGAATTTTGACGCGCTGTGGTTTTGCTTTCATTTTTACCCCCAGATCCCTTTTGTAATTTATTTAGAATTAATTTTATAGAAATGTATTATGCATGTCAAATAATATTTATAAAAAAAAATTGAAGCCTTAACTGCTTCAACTCTTTTTAAATGAATAAAAATAAAAAAGTTCCTCAATCATTATTAGATTTAGGAACTGCTTTTAAATCAAGATACTTTAATTTTAAATTTTTAAAATCTTCTCTATTTAATAAAAACTCGGCCTTTATTAACAAATACATTTCATCGTACTCGACTATAATTTGTTTTTGGACTGAAATCAAATTCCAAATAATATGTTGTGATGTTTCAGTAACAGGCAACGTATTTAAATAATTAATAGTCTCTTGCAATGTTTGGTTTAGCTTCAATAGATTTTTAGCTAAACTAATTCTGTTTTGCTCCCCTTTCATATTCTTCCCTCAACTATATATAATAAATTCTCCCAAAAATTAATTACTATATAGTATAAATTATAAACTTTTTTTAAAATAGCAATAATTTTACTTTTTTTTTTAAATATTGAAATAAGTACCCTATTAACTATTTAATGTTGAAATTTACGAATAAACTTTCCTAAAAAATTACTTCCGTAAACGAGAACGAAACTATAAGAAAGAATAGAAGGAATTTTACAAATCAAAATTACCGATATAAATTGACGATAAGTCATATCAGTTAAACCTGCAACCAAGCATAAAATATCGTCCGGAGCAAATGGTGCAGCAATCATTATGGCAAAAAACCAAAAAAAACGATTATTTTTATTAGCGATATTTTCATATTTTTCATAGGTTTCAGGATTAGCAACATACTGAATAAATTTTTTACCAAAACGCCGTGCGAGATAAAAGTTAATTAATGATCCAATACAAATGCTAAGATAGTTATAAATAAAGCCCATAAAAGGGCCAAAAACTAAGACTCCTACTCCCAAAGTAATTCCTCCCGGAATAATCGGGACAACTACTTGAAAAATTTGTAAAAAAATAAAAATTGCAACTTTAATAATTTCATTATGACCCAATAAAGCAATCATTTTTTTACGATCTGTGAAGATCCCAGTTCTTATTGCCCAAATAGTTAAAATAATCGTTATAATTACTGCAATTATCGAAAAAAAGCTAAGTAGTTTACGACTGGTTTCCGGCCTAATTTTCATTTTTATTCCTTTAGCTTTACCGAACTATCCTGAAATTTTGTAAAGTGCCAACTAGCAAGCACATTAATTAAAAGAAAAATTACAAATAGTCCGATTAAAATTAATGAATTAAAGTAAAACATTCCCACAATAGTCATTAGAATTACAGGTATTGCTGAAGCATTAGCTAAAAAGCCAAATAAATTAACTAGAGATTCATCACGCTTTTGATGTCGAATGACACTGCGAATAACTAAAATAAATATCAGCCATACTAAAAGAATACGGTAAATAAAGCCAAAAAACCAATTAGCCATAATTGATTGTAAATAACTCGACTTGTTGCTTACCAAAAATGAATTTTCAATTTCTTTTTTTAAATTTTTATTCTTAATTTGGAAATTATCAGCATATTTAAATTTTACTTCCCCTAAATCATATTTTTTTGAGCGCCCATTTTTGGCATACAAAACAATATCACTTTTAGTAAAAACTAAACCTGCTTGGGGGTGACTTTTTTTAACTTCATTATCAGTTAAATTTATCCCTAAAATAAAGTCTTTATGTTTAACAAAACGTTTTTTACCGGCATAAGTAAATTTACCATTCTTAAAAGTTCCTGATGCTACTGCCTTTTGAAATCTGGGATCATCAGTATTTTTTGTATAATAAAATAAACTTCTTTCAATTGATTGTCGATAATTTTTAGGTTGAGCCATAAAAACCACTGCCGAAAATGCAGCAATGAAAGCAAACACTAATAAAAAAAATGTGTTTTGCCACCAGGTATAATGGCGTTTTTGAAACATTGCTCGTGGCTCATAAAAACGATGTAATATCTCTAATTTTCCATTTTGTTGATTCATTTTTTTCCTCAATAAAAAAAGTATAACACAGCTCGAAGTTCAAACTTAGGTAAAGTAATCCCTTGCATTTGACAATAACACCACTTTCTCCTAGATTAAATAGATAAGAGTTGAAGGAGGAGAGAGTTTTTGACTGTCAAAAATATTACCAAATTAGCAATTGTTGCTGCATTATACGCGGTTCTAACCATTTTTTTACCCAATCAATTTGGACCAATCCAATTTCGATTAGCGGAAGCTTTAAATTTTATGATTTTTTATGATTATCGTTACATTTATGCTTTGGGAATTGGTTGTGCAATTGCTAATTTCTTTGCCTCACCAATGAAGTTAGATGTTTTAGTCGGAACCGCACAGACAGTTTTAGTTTTATTTTTAATTTATTTTTTAACCAAAAAAGTAAAAAGCCTTGTTGCAAAATATGTTATTTTAGATGTCGTATTTTCGCTTTCTATGTTTTTCATTGCCTGGGAACTCTGGGCTGATGGAATTGTTAAATTTAGTAATTTATGGCCAACATATATTGGGTTAGTTTTCTGGGAAGCTTTTGTATTAACAATCACTGGAATAGCAATGTATCTAATCCAAAAACGAAAATTGGTTAATTTATATTTAGATTAAATAAAACCTTTCTGAAATAAAAAGCGCAAGAATTAATAAATTCTTGCGCTTTTTATTTAACTTTCATTATTAAACAGATAGAAGTTGATCAATCGTTTTTAATACTGATTCATGATTATTATCACCAATAACTTGTTTAGCAACTTGTTTGACTTGAGAAGTAGCATTAGCCATAGCAAAACTATAATTTGCTTTACTTAACATCTCTACATCATTTCCATTATCACCAAAAGCAGCAACCTCGTTATCAGCAATATTTAAAAATTCTTGGACTCGCTTAATACCATTAGCTTTATGAACTTCCGGTAAAATAAAATCAATTCCTCCTCCACCAGTGGGAACAACTTTTAAATCAGCACCTAATTCTGCTTGCAATTGCGATGCAACAACCATTGCATCTTGTCTTGGAAAATCTAAGGAATATTTAATAATATCATCATCAATTTCCGTAAAAGAAGAAACTTTCTTGATTTTAGGAAAGTAAAAAGCAGCAAATTCATATTCCTCTTGACTTAATTTTTGATTCAAAATATAAGCACTTTTAAAACCACACGCCGCAATAAAACTAGGACAAAAGTCGGTAATGATCCGATTTACTTTATTTATGACTCTTAAAGGGATTCGAGCATGTTCAAGATATTCTTGATGTACAACTATATTTCCACCATTTTCAGCTACAAAACTAATCTTAGGAGCATAATTAGCAAAAAAGCTAAATAATTGTTCATATTGATTACCACTAGCAACAACAAATTCAATTTTTTGCTTTTGCATTCGTTGAAATAATTGAGAAAAATACCCTTCGTTATATTTTTTGTGATCATCTAAAAAAGTTCCGTCCATATCAACAGCAATTAATTTTAGCGGCATTTATAATTTTCCTTCTTTCTAAATCTAATTATTCCCAGGTGCTAGTCCTTTGGTAGTAAAAGAAACAATACGTTTTAGCTCGCTCAATTCATCCCATTTTCGTTCTTCTAATAAAATATAATGCACAATTACGTATTCAAAAAGTCCATTAAAAAGGACTTTGATAATATCCCGATTAGGCCAATTGACAATTTGATTCTTCTCTTTTAGCTTTTGAAAAAACTCATCTAATTCTTGAAGTTGACTTACCGGGATTTTTTCAAAAAAATTAACAACTGTTAGTTGATTATATAAAACTTCTCGAGTCAAAATTTGAATTGGTAAAATATTTTTCTTAAAAAAATTGAGGCGATCACTAATAAACAACAGAACAAAATTATTCAAGGTTATTTGATATCCTGTCAATAATTTTTTTATACTAATTGGGAGAATTTGAAATGCTAGCGGTGAAATAATTTCATTTAATAACTGCTTCTTGTTGCCGAATTTTTTAAACAAAGTGCCTTCAGATACTTTCGCTTTTTGTGCAATCTGAAGAGTAGTTGTAGTTGCATAGCCATTTTGCGCAAATAAAAGCAATGCTGCTTGAAAAATTTTCAACTGTTTAGGACTTAAATTCATAATATTAGGATTTTGTTGATAAATTTCAGGTAATTTTCTTAACGTTCTTATAACCCCCTTCTTTTTTGTTTTCAGTAAACACTTACTAAAAAGTATATCAAAATTTACCTATAAGACAAAAGCAAAAAACCATTAACTATCCTTTTTCTACCGGTGACCTAATCATTTTAGATTGACAGCAAGATTATGGTAAATTATAATTTAAAAAATTGCTTAAAGTGAGTAATCACTTTTTAAGAAAGGCAGAGTTTTGTAATGTTAAATAAACAATTTGAAGGTACCAGAAAAAAATTTAGATGGGTTAGTTTTATTTTTGGCTTAATTATGGCAATTTTAGGAATAATTGTCTTTATGCATCCCGCTAAATTTGCTTTAACGGTTACTTGGATTTTCTCCATTGGAATATTAATTAACGGTATTTTAAGTTTTGTATTTTGGTATGACATTGGTCGTGATGGCTATCCTCGTCCTACAATTTTATTACTAGATGCAATCTTAGACGTAATCTTAGCGATATTAATTTTTGCCTCTTCTGGGCCAAGTAAATTTATTATGTTAGGATACATGTTTGCATTTTGGTTTATTTTTGATTCAGCTACTTCATTATCGATGGCCTCTTTATCTTTTCATCCTGGATTTAATATGGTTTTAGGAATCCTAGGTTTAATCATGGGAGTTATTATGTTATTTACTCCCATGATCGGAGCTTTAACCGTTGCTTATATTGCTGGCGCTTATTTAATTATTTTTGGAATTATGTTGATTAGTCGAGCCTTTTGATTTTAACAATTAATAAATAGAAAGAAGAAAAAATGACTGAAATTATTGCCGTGTCGTTTAATCAATCAGATAAAGCATATCAAGCATTATCTGATTTAAAAAATAGTGTTAGTTCTTTCACCGTTTTAAGTTGTCGCTTAATCGAAAAAGTAGGCCAAACTTACGTCCAAAAAGACGGATTTGACGCAGATGCTTATGGTGAAAACTTCGCAGAAGGTGGTTTAATTGGTGCCTTAATTGGAATTATCGGTGGCCCTTTAGGTATCTTATTAGGGGGCAGCCTAGGAATGTTAATTGGTAGTGCCGGAGATGTCAGTGGGGAAAACAAAAGAACTGACGTTATGTTAGAAATTGCTCAGGAAAGTTCTGATGGATTAGTTCTAGTCATGGTTGCAGAAGAATCTAATCCTAAAGATCTTAATGATTTTTTGAAAAAATATGATGTTAAAAACATTGTTCGTGAAGATTTTTCGGAAGTTCATCGAAAGGTTTTAGCTGCTGAAAAAGCTCAAAAAAAATTAGCAAAAGATGCTCATGATGAATTAATCCAACAAAAGAAAAAATCATTTAAAAAGAAAATTACTGTAAAAGAAAATGAAATTAAAGCTCGCTTTGCTTCTGTAAAAGCTAAACAACCTTCAAAACCGCAACCTGATAATCCCCCAAAGCAAACAAAAGTAAAAAACGATGCTAATAAAAGTAAGAAAAAACATCATAATAAAAGAAGCGAAAAATAAAAAGAGCGGTTAAGAGAACCGCTTTTTTTTATTATCAAAATATGCTAAAAACAAATACCACCAGAAATTAGCTAAAAGAAAGCCAGCTAAAACATCACTAGGATAATGAACTTCTAAATAAATTCGACTAAAACCGATAAACATTACCCCCACTATTAAAAAAACATTAAACAACCATTTATATTGAATAAAATTAGGACGAACCCAATAAAAAAGCATTAATGCCAAAAGCATGGCTCCAAAACTATGACCACTGGGAAAACTCCAAGTTGATTCTGCCACTAATCGAGCTGAAGGTCTTGGTCGAGCAACGATGTGCTTCATCATTGATAAGATTATTCCGCCACTAGCAAATACTAATAATGAAGCAATACTAGCTATTTTCTGTTGGTGATACGCTAAAAAGATCGAACCTAAAACTACCCATAAACTTACCGCTAATGGACTTGCTAATTGGGTTAAATGTTTAATAATCATGGTGGCTTGGGGAGTTCTGCAAGATATCATTAATTGTTGCCAAAAATGATCGAATTTTTCAATATGTTGACTTTGAACTAATATTAGAAAAATTACAAATCCTCCTAAACTAATAAAAGCCCAATTACGATATTTCTTTTGTTGATTTGACATTTTATTTTTTTACCTAAATCATAAGCAGTGAATCATTTTACTTTACCAGTTATAATAAAACTATCTTGTAGCCAAAACGGAGTTGAAATAATTGATGAAAAAGTTAATCAAACTCAGTCAAAAAAAGGACCGAATCAAATATGGAATGATTTTTACTTATCTTTTATATGTGATTCCGCTTTTCCTCACCATTACTCTACCACACGCTAGTTTTATTTATACATGGCTTTTTCGGATAATTAATTTTATTACCGCTAGCGCCTTTTGGCTTTTCGCGGTTATATTAGGACGGTTATCAGGAGTTACTCATGGCTTTGGAGCTTATTTAATAATTTTTAGTGTGATCCTTTACCAAAAATTTTCTTTTCTTTTAGGTTACCAAATATTATTTATTATTCTCTTTGTCTTAGGAACTTTTTGGTTAATTTTTGATTTATTACGTGCTTTTCTTTATTCTTCAACATTAGCCCGAATTGATCCTCGTGCAATAGAATATAATCTAAGGGGTAACATTATTTTCTTTATTATCGGATACTTAATGAGTTTAGCACCAAGTGTTAGTTTAGCTTATCTTACTAATAGTGGAAATTCTACAAAATCATTATTAAACTTTTTTTATTATTTTTCACATTTACTTGGCATTATTGCAATAATTTTTAGTCTTATTTTTTATATCTATAATTTTAAAAAACGTGTCAATCGGACTACGATTATTGGAAACTGTTTAATCATTTTTGCAAGTTTTATTACTACAATCCTCCTCTACTTTTTCTTTAATTTAATTTGGAGTTCCTTGTTTTACTATTCAATCGGACTAATGATTTTAGGTAGTGTTTTAGTTATTCCGATTAACATTAATAAAGATTCTTTAAAAAATCATGATATTGCTACTGAAAATTAATGAAGCTGAACAACCATTTATTGCTCGTCCTAAAAACATTCTTTGAAATTTATTTTTTATAAAAAAATCTCCTAACAATTAAGTTTTAACAATAATCATTAGGAGAAATATTTAAAAAATCAAACTATTAAGCACCTAAAAAGATAATTAGATTAAGAAAGCTGAGTTGCATAAGTTCCATCAATCCACTGATCTTTGCCAACACGATACCAAACTTGACCATTTATATAATACTTTGCCGAATATTTCCAATCAGTACCATGTTTTAATTTTAAACCTGTAAAAACACGATTTGTCCCAGGAACATTCCATACAGCAATGCTATACCCGGGAACATACTTAACTCGAACTATTCCTCTCTCTGCAATCCAACTAGTCTGATTTTGGACGTTGGTATAAATAGCAGGTATCCACTCCTTATTCCCAATTTGGTAATAAGCAGTTCCATCATGTAAAGTAACTTTTTTTGTTACTTGAACTTTAGTACCCGTTTTAAAAAGCTTCCCTGTTTCTTTTCGCACTCCCGCAGGAGAATCGTAAACTTTAATTGAATAACCTTCAACATAACTAATTTTAGCGGGTGAATTAACAGTTTCAACTTTTGGATCATATTGATTTAAATTATAATTTTTAATAGCTTTAATCAATGTATCCGCATAAGTTGGACTCGTCGCATATCGTCCTTGCAACCAGCGAGCACTATCTTCATAACTAACGGTGTTTTCAAGCCAAGTTCCTTGATAATAATTGGGAGCCCAACTAAGACCATAACGCAACTTTTGCGCATTATCTGTCATACTCTGACCATAATTATCATATGCTCGAAAACGAGCGTTAATTGTAACATATTTCTTACTATTCTTATCCCATTCTTGGGTTGGAAGAGTTACGGTTCTTTTATTCCAATCATCATTAGCTTTAATCCCAAATAAATTATAATTTGGTGCTTTACTAAGTTGGGAATTACCCCAATTACTTTCGATAATAGCCTGAGCCAACATAATTGATGTCCAAATACCATACTGATCTGATAGTTGAATAGCTTCTGGTTTTAAACTATTAATAAAGTTTTGCTGATTTTCAGTATTTGCAAAATTAACAGCTACTGGCGGTTGTGCCATCGTATTATTAGCCGCAAAAGTTGGGCTAATCGGTAACGCTAATAAACAAAAACTTAATAATACTTGTTTCTTGTTAAACAAAGATTCCTCCCTAAATACAATTATAAAAAGTGTCCTTTTTATTGTACCGAAATTAACTTGCTAAGGAAATATCTTTTCGATTAAATATAAAATCAGCAATTAAATAAAAAATTAATGTATAAATTAAAGTTGTAATCAAAGCAATAAATAATTCATTGGGAACAAACCCCTTGGAATTTCCAATCGACATATCCAATAGTTGAAGTAAATTGTTATTAATTTGCAGAGGAAATATTTTGTAAAGTAATAAATTATCTTCAGAAATTTTTAAAAATGAAGTAATGACTGTCCATATGGTATGACCTCCCATGAAAAATATAAGAGTAAAAGCCGTTGACATCGAAGGACTATTAATCAAAGTTGAAACTAATAATGCAAATGCGCCAAAATACATAACACTAATTAAAAAAGCAAAAATGTTTATCCCACTTTGTTTCAAACAAAAAGTAATATTAGGAACACTTCCAAAAATAATTAATTCAACAATATAGCTAATAATTGAAAAAACAAACATTGCAGCTGTCATTAAAATAGTCAAAGAAGCAAATTTAGCCAAAAGTACTTTATGCCGATTATAAGGACGAGTAAGTAATAGCTTGATTGTTCCGGAAGTTAATTCCTGCGTTAAAATACTTGAGGCATAAACGATAGCCATAGTCATTAACAGGTATAGATTAATTTTAAGCAATCCGATAAACAAATCATTACTATTGATAATTTCTTTAGGTACGTATAAGCGTACAATTAAGCAACAACTAACTATCGTAAGCAATGTTAAAATTGGAATCGTTAGCAACAAAACTCGACGCTTAAAAAATTTACGCCATTCATTAACTATTAATTTCATTTTTTAAACCTCTTTCCGATTTTGATTATCTACTATAATTGTATTTAAAAACGATTCCTCTAATGAATTATGCGATAGTTTAATACTTAACAGAGAAACTCCATTTTCTACCAACAATTTAACAATTTCTGGTCGTTGATCAGGTAATTGATTGTCAATTCCAACTTCAATTCGATTTAACTTATTCTTTGCTTGATAGCCATGCTCATTTAATAAAGTTACAACTGGTGCAATATCTCCTTTTATTTCAAGACAAATAACAGAAGCAGTTTCATTAAGAAAATCACTAATTGTTCCTTCATAAACTTTAGTGCCGCGATTAATAATAAAAAGATCGTTCACCATTTCTTGTAATTCAGAAAGAATATGGCTAGAAATAATAATACTATTGCCTTGCTTAACAAAATTTTGCATTAAGCTACGAATTTCTTTCATTCCTTTTGGATCTAAGCCATTCATTGGTTCATCAAGTAATAAGACTTTAGGATGGTGCAAGGTTGCATTAGCAATACCTAATCTTTGGCGCATACCTAATGAATAACCTTTAACTTTTTTGTTCTCAGCACCACTTAACCCATTATTAGCTAAGTCTTCCATCAACTCTTTATTACTAACTTTTTTTCGACTCATATCGGCAAAAATTCTTAAATTTTGTAATCCCGTCATGTAATTGTAAAATTCAGGACTTTCAATAATTGTTCCCACATTATATATGGCTGCTTCATATTCATGTTGAATATCTTTATGACATATTTTTATTTCACCAGAATTCTGATGCATTAAACCAGTCATAATTCTTAGTAAAGTTGTTTTACCTGCGCCGTTTGGTCCCAAAAATCCTAAAATACGACCAGGAGCAACCTTAAAAGAAATATCATTAAGAATGGTCTGTCCATGAATTTTTTTTGAAATATGGTTAACTTCAACTAGATATTCTGTCGCTTTCAAAATTTTTTCTCCTTATTTAGCTTTTTTACTTAAGCTATGCTTTTAATTCAATAATTATGTAACTCAAGTATTAAGGAAGTATAGCAAAAAAAAACTATCGATATTTTTAAAATAAAATTTTTAATAAAATATTTATTTAACCTTAAATATTTATTTAACTTTTAATTCAAAATTTTTGCCCTTTAAAAAAAAATTTATTAATCTTATTTGAATTATAACCAAAGCTATTTTGGTAAACTTCACTGTAGTAATGAATTTTTACCGATTTTCCCCAAACTTTTAAATCTAAATCTGGATTAACCTTATTAAATAACAGTTTACTTTTATTAGCTTCAATTCGATTAATCCCTAACCATTGAGTATTTAATACATCCATTTTGCTATTTTCATTAAGAACTATATTCAAATTTTGTAATTGAGAATTACGAATTAATAAATCGGTAGGCCCTTGTAAATTGATCTTATTTTGACCTAATATTTTAGTATTATCAATTTCAATTTTAAAACTAATAAACTTGGAATTATCCAATTTTGTGACATTAATATTTTTAAAAGTCGAATTATTTAAGATTAAATTAGTTCCTGGTGATTTACTTCTGTTTGTCCAATTATTCACCTGACAATTATTAAAAGTAATATTGCCTCCTTTAGTTTGTAATTCATTATCAACTTTAACTTGATTAAGTTTGGCTTCTATTAAATTTAGATTAGGAATAAATAAATCTTTTAATTTTAAATCTTTAATTGTAATTTCAACATTACTTTCGCATTTAGCCATATTAATTCTAGTTAGAGAATCAACTTCGGGTACCGTAATTTTTAAAGTTGGCATGATATGATCAAAAAAATTATAATTACATTTTTTCTGATGAATTTTTAAAGTCTCACTTTCAATTTTGAAATCTTTCAACGGTCGATTGGTCCGTAATTCAACTTTATATTTTGAACCCTTTTCCAAAGTTATATTAGTATAAAATAGCTGCAAATCAATTTGGTTAAATGACTTATTGAGATGATAAATTTGAAATTTATCATATGAACTTTCTGGACGAGCTAC
Organism: uncultured Lactobacillaceae bacterium; assembly: GCA_945285405.1. Taxonomy (GTDB): domain Bacteria; phylum Bacillota; class Bacilli; order Lactobacillales; family Lactobacillaceae; genus Xylocopilactobacillus. Next base: position 106,224 of record CALYQJ010000003.1, read on the forward strand.
TACTATTTTATTTAAAGTCAAAGATTCTATCTGTCGATTCCCATCATGAAAACTTCCGATAACACAAAGAATTATCCCTAAAATTAGAACTATACAATTAGCAAAATAATATTTTTTCATTGGTAGTCCTTTCGATCTATTATTTCTTTAATGAAATCAGGATCATGTTTATTCATTTTTAAAAAGTAATACCCAATTGTACGAACTAAATTAGCAACAAAATTAACTAACCAATGAAATAAACGAATGTCTAAAGGTTCTAACATTAAAATTAAAGCAAAAACTATCAAACACCAACCCAAATAAAAAATCCCTGCTGCCCAATCATTGGTAAAGACAATTGGCAGCAGTAAAATTCCAATTCCAATACTGGCCGCTATAAGTAATATTGAACTAATAATTATTGCTAAAAAAGCTGCAAAAACAATAACCATAAAAACTATCATAATTATTGCTAAAGGAATACCGATAGGGATTGATACCAGTTTTAACAAAATCCGCCAAATTGCACGCAAGTTTTGTTTAGTATTTTTATTTTGCGCTTTTTTAGAATCCAAAAATGGTTCTGTTTCCATTGGCGAATACTGAGCTAAGATTTTACGAGCTAATTGTTTGGGAGTTCCTAATTCATGTTCAATTTCTTTACGACTTGTAAGTTTAGCATCCAAAATATACTCTTCATAAAACCTACTTGCTTCTGCTCTTTCCATAGGATTAAGCGATTTTAAATATGATCGCAGTTCTCTAATATATTTTTCCACCATGATTATCTAATACCTCATCTATTTTTTCTCGATAGCTTTGCCATTCATCTTTAATTAAAGCTAAACGAAATTTACCAGCTTCAGTAATTTGATAATATCTTCGGTTTCGCCCTTGAAACGATTTATCATAAGTTATTAAGTAATCATCTTTCATTAAGCGACGCAAAATCGGATAAATAGTAGATTCAGATACCCCCAAAATTATCTGGATTTTTTTAGTTAAAGCATAACCATATAAATCTTCTTGGCTTAAAAAAGCCAAAACTGCCCCTTCAAGAATCTCCGAAGAAAGTTGCATTGCCAAATTACTTATCTCCTTATAATACTATTTTACAAAACATATTATATTAAATATAATAACCGTAATATTTTATCTACTTTTTGGTAAAAAACATGGGAAAACCTATATTTTATATTCTACAAACTGAAAACTGCTATATAATAGACCGTATAAATCAAAAGATAATTCTACGAGTATAAAGAATGAAGCAGAAATTAACATCATCAAAAGTGAAATACCTAGTTATTTTTTTATTTATAACTTGTTTCATTATAGGAATAGTGGCTATCGGTTGGATTATATTGGATTATAATCATCCGTCTTCGAGTAAAGTAAAAACCGTCAAAGTTCGATCTTCTAAAACCAGTAATTATTCACCACATCCTAAAGAAACTAAAGAAAAAAAAATTATTTCTCCAGTCAAAATTAAACGAGCCGCCACTAATCATATTTCACAAGCAGATAACTATGCCTACTTAACTGAAGATGTTCGTAAGGCCATGAAAGGACCATTAAACCCTCAAAAACCCAAAGTGGTTTTTTTAACTTTTGATGATGGACCTAGCACAATTAATACCACGAAAATTTTGAATATTCTGAATCAAAATCAAGTTCATGCCACTTTTTTTTTAGTAGGCAATAGAATTAATACACAAACTCAAGAACTTATAAAAAAAGAATACGATCAAGGAAATGGTATCGGTATTCATAGTTTTTCTCATGATTACAGTATCCTTTATCCACAAAATGTCCCTAATTCAATTACTATTTTAAATGAAGCTCAAAAAACCCAAAATATTTTAAAATCATTTCTCGGACCACAATTTAATAGCCGGGTTTGGCGATATCCTGGTGGTGCAATGTCATGGAAAAATATAGCAACAAGCGAAATTTTACTTCAAAAAAATAATTATACATGGATTGACTGGAATGCTGCAAATGGTGATGCTTTAGGAATTAAGTCTCCCCAAAATGTAGTTGCGTCCCTAAATTATCATAAAATGTCTTTACAAGTTTACCCTGCATCTAACGTAAAGGTTGTTTTAATGCATGATGATAATAGTAAAAAGGTAACTATTGCGGCTTTACCGCAAATTATTAAATATTATCGAGATCACGGTTATAAGTTCGGAATTCTTGAATAAGATTGCAAGAAAGGTTAAACCTTTTTATAATAGTTTTTTAAGTAACTATAGTGAGGTTAGGTTGTAATGAGTAATACAAAGCGTCGTAATACTTATATTTTTTGGGCAATTATTGTGATTTTAGTAAGTATCTTAGCAACATACTCAAAAAATATTTATGCTCGTCTTTTTCAAGTAATCATCACAATATACGCTTTATATCGTTTACTAAAAGTTGATCAGGTTTTTAATCCCCAAAAACGTCAAGCTTTGATAAAAGCTCAAATTGAATTGAGAAAAAATCGTAATCAAAAATAATTATAAAATTTACAAAAAAGGCGCTTTAAAATTTTTTAAAGCGCCTTTTGAATATCAAAACCCAGATTACTAAATAAATTAATAACCTTAGGTATATTAATTTGAACTTTATCTTATTTAAAATCTATTGTAACTTTTTTAAAACTTAAAATTATTGATGGACATGAGCAGAGAAACGTTTTTCTAAAAAGCCCAACACCCAATCTGAAATAATTGCCATTAGAGCAGTTGGTAAAGCACCAGCCAGAATAATAGCTCCACCATTAGTTGCATTAGTACCACGAATAATAAGATCTCCTAAACCTCCGGCACCTACAAATGAACCTATTGCTGTTATTCCGATTGCTAGAACCAAAGCGCTTCGTAATCCTGCCATAATTACGGATATTGAAAGAGGAATTTCAATTTGAATCAAGCGTTGTAATTTAGTCATGCCCATTCCTCTACCAACGTCTAATAAATCTGGATCAACATTACGCATACCAGTATCCGTATTTTTAATAATTGGTAATAGTGAATATAAAAATACAGTCCAAATTACTGTGTTTACACCCAAACCCATACCCAACATCATAATCGAAATCAGAGCTAATGATGGTATAGTTTGAATTACATTGGCAATACCAATAACCCATTTACCTAACTTACCGTGGCGAGAAATATAAATTCCAATGGGAATTCCCACAATTGCTGCAATTAAAACTCCATATATTGAAATTAAAAAATGACGTAAGAACTCATTTAAGATGTATTGCCCATTATGGGTAAAATAATAAATTAATTGTTGCCAAATATTTAAGTCTTTCATTTACTATTTATCCCCTTCAAAATAATTATGTTTAACTAAAAAGTTACGAGCAACAACTTCAGGTTCAAGCAAATTATTATCTACTTGATAATTTAATTTCTGGATCACTTTTAAACTAACTTTACCATTAAGTCGCTCTAAAATGCCTTGTAATTTAGGAAACTTTTTCAATGCATCATCATTTACAACGACGCTAGCAGTATAAGGGGGAAAGAAATTCTTATCATCTTTTAGTAATTTTAAATTGTAACTGGCAATTCTACCATCAGTCGAGTAGCCCAAAATAGCATCCATTTTTTTGGTGGCTAGAGCATCATAAACTAAACCAATTTGCATTGGATAAACGTTACCGAAACTAAAACCATACATATTTTTAAAAGCACTATAACCGTCACCCTGACGATTAGCCCAGATTTGATCAATACCAACACGCATATTTGCTGCTACTCGTTTCATATCAGAAACCTGATTTAAGTTATTTTGCTTAGCATAATCTTGTCGAACCATAAACTGATAGGTATCAGCAAAACCATAAGAAGGAAAATAAGTCATATGGTACTTGTTTTTAAAATCATCTTTTACAATTTTTTCGATTTTATTAGGATTCGTTTCACCATTTAGCTTTAAAATAGTTTGATAATCCGTTCCAATAAAGCGAATTGCTGTTAAATCTGTATCTTTACGTTTTTGTGCTTCAAAGCTAACATTACCAGAACCTAAATTATTAACAATAGTTGTTTTATAGTTAGAATAATGTTTAACCATCTGGTCAATCATATTTGCCATAACTTGTTCTTCGGTTGTATTCTGCGAACCAATTTTAATAGTATTACTACCAGTTCCACTTAATCCTGGCCAAGTACAACCAGTTAATCCAATGATTAAACTTAAACTTACAAAAATCAAAGCTAGCTTTTTCTTAAAATGCTTAATCATCGGAAACCTCCATATTACGGGGAGTTACCCGCTCTTCAATTTTTCCCAAAAGCCAATCTACTAATAAAGCTAAAATAATGGCTGGAATCGAACCTCCTAAAATTAAATCAGCTCGATATAGATTTAATCCATTAAAAATTAAATCACCTAAACCCCCAGCACCAATATAAGAAGCCAAAGCGGTCCAAGCAATTACATAAGTTCCTGACAATCGAATACCAGACATAATTATTCCAGCCGCTTGCGGAAGTTCTACTTTCCAAATTGACTGCCAATTATTCATTCCCATGCCTTTAGCCACATCTAATAAATTGGGATCAACGCTAGTCATACCAATATAGGTATTTCGCAAAATTGGCATTAATGAATAAATAAACAAAGCAACAACGGCTGGTACCATTCCTATGCCAAAAAATGGTAACATCATCGCCAGTAAAGCCATTGCTGGAATTGTCTGTAAAATACTAGTTAAACCAATGACAAATCCTGCAATTTTTTTAACACGGGTTAATAAAACTCCTAAGGGTACAGCAACCACGATCCCTAAAACTAAAGCAATTGCAGAAATGTAAATATGTTGAAAAATTGCTTGAACTAATTGCCCACCATATTCTGCAAAAAAGTTAATCATATTGCGTGGCCCCTTTGGCTGCTTGGTCCGCCTTTTGATGGGTGCTAGTAATACCAACTGGCGATTCAGATGATTCCTCATCCTCTCCATTATCGTTATTACTCCATAACGCATCATAAACCATATCTACTAATGAAGCACGAGTAACAATACCTGTTAAAACGCCACGATTATCCACTACTGGAACATTACGATAACCCCGCTTTAAGATTCGATCTACAGTATCAGAAATAACTGAATCTTTACGAACATAAAAGGCGTGACGATCCATAACATCTTTAACAATATTTTGATGATTATATTGATCATTAATCATTTCTAAATCAATATATCCTCGTAATACTCCTTTTTGATCAGTGACTAAAAGGGTATCTACCCTTTCATGATGCATTAGACTCAAAGCATTACGTAATGTTGCTGTATCTAAAATAGAAATTGCACGTTTAGAAATTTGACCAACTGTCGTAATTGTTGGTCTTGCTTGAATTAATCGCTCTTCACCAATAAGATTAGCAACAAATTTGTTTGCGGGGTGACGCAAAATATTAGTTGGCGTATCGACTTGAATTTGATCACCATGAGACATAATTACTATGCGATTGGATAGTTTAATTGCTTCATCCATGTCATGCGTAACAAAAATGAAAGTCTTTCCTAACCGTTCCTGCAAATCTTTAACCAAATCCTGCAAAGTATCACGAGTAATTGGATCTAGAGCTCCAAAAGGTTCATCCATCAAAATCAATTCTTGATCAGCAGCTAAAGCTCGAACCACTCCAATTCGTTGCTGTTGACCCCCAGACAGTTCATCTGGGTATCGATTTAGAAATTCTTCAGGTAACTCTGCCATTTTAATCATTTCTATAGCTCGAGCATTTAAGCGATCTTGCGACCATTTCAACATTTTCGGTACTAATAAAATATTTTCTTTAATGGTCATATGCGGTAAAAGTCCAATATTTTGGATAACATAACCAATCTGGCGCCTTAATTTAACCGGATCTAGCTTACGAATATCCATTCCATTAATTTTAATCGTTCCAGAGGTTGGTACATTCATGCGATTAATCATCCGCATCGTCGTTGTTTTTCCTGACCCTGAGGTACCGATAAAGCAAATAAATTCGCCTTTTTCTACATTTAAATTAAAATCATTAACCGCAACCTTATCACCATAAACTTTACGAATATGTGACATTTCTAAAAAAACCGTAAAATCACTCCCTTTTTTATTATTAATTATTTTAAGAATATACTATTTTAATATTATAAGAGATAAATAAAAACTATGCTACTTCTAAAAAGTTTAAATATACCTGTAAAAAATTAATATGTAGCTCAACAGCAAAACAAGCTGCTTTTTACTATCACGAAAATATATTAATTTTTGCCCTTGATTAATTCGAAAACAATTTAATTAAAAGCTACAATTCAGCCCTAATCACTTGAGTAAACAAAAAGAATCTTAATTCTAGCAGCTTTCAAAGATTAAATCCTACAAATTAGAAAGTTAGGAATGAATTAAGAAAAAATATCGAAAAACAAAAGTAACTTTTTAGCACGATTAAAAAATATGTGGAACTTGCTTCTTTAAGCTACTTTAATTTTAATGAATATAAATGTTCGCTTAAATTCTCTCAGCTAAATAAATTGATATAAAAAATCAAATAACTTTAAGCATCTTATTAATTTACTCAGCCCCTCCTTTAAATTTTAACACATTTGTTCGGTTTATTTTTGCTAAAGTATTAGCTGATGTATATGTTTAAATTTAAAGCCAAATATTACGACATTGATTAAAAAAGGATGTTTTTTGTAACCGCTTGTTTTTAGCGTTGAGATGTGTAATAATAATTTTAAATTAAATTTTTTTAGGCAGATTGTTACTATTAAATTAGGCGAAACTACCAGTACACAAAGAGTTATTTATAGATAACTCGTTATGTACTGGTAGTTTTTTATTTGTCCGGGGTAGGGGGTTAAAAAATGATTGAAATTAAAACCATATTTAACAATAACAGTGTGCTCGTAAATATTGGAGGTGAACGCGAAGCAATTATTACTGGGAAAGGTATCGGATATAAGAAAAATCGCGGGGATTTTTTAAATGCTAACCAAATTCAAAAAGTATTTTATTTAGATACTAGCGACGAGAAGAAAACATTTCATACTTTACTTCAAAATATTCCCCTCGATATTGTTTTATTAGTTTATGAAATCATTGATCATGCTGTTGCTAAGTATCAATTTAAAGTATACGACTATGCTTATTTAACCTTAAGTGAACATCTTTACTCAGTTTATCAACAAACTCTAAATGGTAAGTATCAGCCCAACCTAATTCCCAACTTGCAACAACAATATCCTATTGAAACGCAAATTGCCAGTGATGCTCTTGCATTAATCAATCAAAAACTCAAGGTTAATTTTCCCCCTGAGGAAATTAAAAGTATTGCTTTGCACTTTATTAATGCCCATGATCAAGCTTTTGACCCTCAAGAAACAGCTCAAAATTCTGAGAATAATCCCAAAGTTATTCAGAATAAGTTAATTGACGTAATTATCAAAGACTTAGACCAAAGAGGAATTTTTCGAACCGCACAAAACAGTAACAGTTTTAATCGTTTTATGGCACATTTACGTTTTTTAGGTGAAAGAATCAGTCATGCCTCAGAAAATAAGGATGATTTTGATTCAGATTTTGAACACAAATTGATTAAAATGTATCCCCAATCGTACCATATTGCCAAAGAAATTTTTGGCAAGTTAAAAAAAATATTCAATTACCAAGTCTCCAATGCAGAATTAATTTATTTTATTATTCACATTCAACGTATTATTAGTGAAACTTCGGTAACTTCAAAGGAGAACAAACATGGCAACTAAAGAAGAAATTTCAATGGCAGGTTTTGAGATTGTCGCCTACGCTGGCGATGCCAAAACTGCTTTAATTCAAGCTTTAAATGCAGCCCAAAATGGAAAGTTTGATGAAGCCCAAAATTTAATTAAAAAAGCTAATGAATCCTTAGTTGATGCTCATAATGCTCAAACTAAGTTAATGAGTAAAGAAGCTAATGGTGAAGAGATGGAAACAACTTTTATTATGTCCCATGGTCAAGATACTTTAATGACAACGATGCTTTTAAAAGACATTATTTCGTACTTTATTGACCTTTATCAAAAAAACTTAAAATTACAAAAACAAATTGAGGATTTAAAGAGGTAAATCAAGATGAATTCTGTAATTAAACAAATTGAAAAAGCCCAGCCTTTTTTCAGGAAGATTGCTGCTAATAAGTATCTTCGGGCGGTGCGTGATGGATTTATTGGTTTAATGCCAATCATTATTTTTTCAAGTATTTTCCTTTTAATTGCTAATGTGCCAATGATTTGGCATTATTCATGGCCTAAAGGCGTTTCTGATGCTTTAAATATGTTTTACAACATGTCGATGGGAGTCTTATCCTTAATGGCAGCTTCAACTGTTTCAAAAGCTTTAGCTGATAGTCTTAATTTAGAATTACCTAAAACTTCTCAAATCCCAGTAGTTGGAGTGCAATTTACAGCACAAGTATCATTTATCTTAATTGCTGTTGATACTTTTGTTAATCAAGCTGGCAATTTATACTTCTCTACTCAAATGATTGGTACCAAAGGATTACTTTGCGCTTTTCTAGTTGCATTCATCACTCCAAATGTTTACTATCTATGCTTTAAGCACAACATTACAATTAAACTTCCCGATGCCGTTCCTCAAAACATTGCCGAAGCTTTCAAAAATATTATTCCCTTTGCTATTGCAACCTTTTTATTTTGGGGATTTGCTTTAATTTTCCGAGCTCTTACCGGAACTAATCTAGCAGCTTGGATTATTCAAGTATTATCACCATTGTTTACTGCTGCTGATGGTTATTTAGGTTTAGCTGTTGTTTATGGAGCAATGGCATTCTTTTGGTTCATTGGAATTCAAGGGCCATCAATTGTTGAACCAGCCGTAACTGCAATTTACTTAAGTAATGTTGAAGCCAACTTATCCGCTTGGAAAGCTGGCAACGTTGCTGGTGCTCATTATATTTTAGCTCAAGGTACCCAATACTTCGTTGCTACTTTAGGCGGAACTGGTGCAACTTTAGTTATTACTTTCATGTTTGCTTTTTGGTCAAAATCTAAAGAATTAAAAGCTGTTGGTCGAGCAGCTTCAATTCCAGTGGTCTTTGGTGTTAATGAACCAATTTTATTTGGAGCGCCTTTAATTTTAAATCCAACCTTTTTCTTACCCTTTATCTTGACGCCGATAGCTAATGTTTGGTTATTTAAAATTTTTGTTGACGTCTTGCACATGCCTGGTTTTATCTACAATTTGCCTTGGACAACACCGGGACCTTTAGGTTTAATTATGGGAACTGGATTTGCTGGATGGTCATTTGTGCTTGCCATTTTACTAATTGTCGTTGATGTCGTAATGTATTATCCCTTCTTTAAAGCCTATGATGCCGAAAAATGTGCAGAAGAAGCAGCAAAAGAAAACAAAAAAACTACTTCAGATAAAACTTCAGTAAAACCCGCCCCAACTACTGGCGATATTCCTTTGAACAAAACTAAAGATGGTCATGCCTTAAATGTTTTAGTTTTATGTGCCGGTGGCGGTACTAGCGGCATCTTAGCTAAAGCTCTAAATAAACTAGCTAAGGAAAAGCAATTACCTTTAGCCGCAGCTGCAACAGCATTTGGTTCACATCATGATTTAATTAAAGGAATGGATTTAGTTATCTTAGCCCCTCAAATGGATACGATGAAAGATGAACTAAAGAAAGAATGTGATCAAAATGGTGCGCAAATGATTACTACTACTGGTAAACAATATATTCAAATGACCCAACATGCTGATCAATGTTTACAACTAATTATTTCTGATTTAAATCAAGGAGATGTGCAATGAGTTTATTAAATCGTGTTAAAAAGTTACCTCAAGATTTTGTGTGGGGTGGTGCTACAGCTGCTTATCAAGTTGAAGGTGCTACTAAAGAAGGTGGTAAAGGTAAAACCATGTGGGATGATTATTTAAAACAACAAGGTCGATTTTCTCCAGATCCCGCTAGTGATTTCTACCATCGCTATCCTGAAGATATTAACTTGTCTCATCAATATGGGTTAAATGCGATTAGAGTTTCGATTGCTTGGACGCGAATTTTTCCACAAGGTTTTGGAGAACCTAATCGTCAGGGTGTTACCTATTACCACCAATTATTTAAATATTGTTTAGATCATGGCATTGAACCATATGTCAGCTTGCATCACTTTGATAGTCCCAAAACACTATTTGATCAGGGAGATTGGTTAAATCGTCAAAATATTAAATACTTTGTTGATTATGCTAAGTTCTGTTTTCAAGAATTTTCGGAAGTTAAAAATTGGTTCACTATTAATGAATTAATTTCCTTAGCTTATTCCCAATACATTCAAGGTAATTTTCCTCCCAATCATCATTTCGATGTCACTAGTGCTATTCAAGCTCAACACCAAGAATTATTAGCTCATGCCCAAGTAGTTAATCTTTACCATCAAATGAATTTGCCTGGCCGAATTGGTTTAATTCACGTTATTCAACCAATTTATCCAATTAGCGATACTCCTGAAAATATTCATGCTGCAAAATTGCAAGATGCTTTTATTAATCGTTTCTTATTAGATGGTACTTTTTTAGGCTACTACTCTGATGAAACTATGGCTCTAATTAATGAAATTTTAAAAGCTAACGACGCTAAATTGACGATTGAACCTGGTGATTTAGATATTCTCAAAACTGCTGCGAGTCAAAATGATTATTTTGGATTGAATTACTACCAAAGCCAATTTATTCAAGCTTACAATGGTGAAAGTAGCAGTAAGTTTAATGGTACGGGGACCAAAGGAACTTCTTCATTTAAGTTTAAAGGTGTGGGTGAATTAGTGAAAAAGCCTGGTGTCCCAACAACTGATTGGGATTGGAATATTTATCCAGAAGGATTGTATGATACCCTTAAACGTCTGCAAAAAAATTATCCCAATTGTAAAACAATCTATATTACCGAAAACGGTTTAGGCTATAAAGATCAATTTATTAGTCCCGATAAGGTAATTGATGATACTCCACGAATTGATTTTATTGACCAACATTTAGCAGCCCTACTCAAAGCTCGAAAAGAAGGTGTGAATGTTCAAGGATATTTTGTTTGGTCTTTGCAAGATCAATTTTCATGGGCTAACGGCTATAACAAACGCTATGGATTATTCTATGTTGATTTCAAAACTCAAAAGCGCTATCCGAAATTAAGTGCCTATTGGTTTAAAGAATTAGCTAAAACAATGCACTAAAATTAAGATTTAAAAGCAAAACTTATTTAAAATAAAAACAACAAAAAAGCTTTCCTTTAAATGGAAAGCTTTTTTTAATATTTACACGATACCAAAGTATTTTAAAAATACCGTTAAAATCATCATAATAATAATTAGCATGGCAGCGTGTTTCCCATTTGTTTTTTTCAAAATTAAATAAACTACAATTGTTACTAATAAACTCAAAACCGAAGGCATAATTTTATCAAACATTGCTTGCAAAGCAATAGTATTACCACCAACTTTACCCGTTAAATTAGAATGTACTGCGATTTTAACGGGAGTGGAAACTTTAATTACCGTTGCAATTAATGCTCCAACTACCATCAATCCTACGACATTAGCCATCGTGGAAATTCGTTGAATAGCATTAGTTTTTTGATTTTTATTTAAAAAATCAATTCCTGCCTTATAACCATAAACTAACGCATAATAGCGACCAAAGATATTAACAATATTATACAAAACGAACATTAAAATCGGACCAACAATACTACCGCTAAAAGCTAACGAAGCACCGATACTACCAACAATCGGCACCCATGTAAATTTAACTAAACTATCACCCAATCCAGCTAAAGGACCCATTAGTCCGGTCTTTAAGGCATTAATTCCTTCTTTTTCATCAGGGGGGGTTGACTCTTCCATTGCCGCTGTTAAACCTAAAATTGCCGCATCACCTATAACATGGGAATTATAAAAGACCAAATGCCTTTTTAAAGCATCTTTAAGATCTGCTTCATTAGGGTATATTTTAGCTAAAGCAGGAGCAATAGCGCGCATAAAACCGACTCCTTGCAAAGTTTCGTAGTTTAAAGTAATCCGCATCGTGTTTAAACGCCAAAACATAGTCCAAAGATCTTTTTGTTTAAGTTTATGTTCCATTACAGATCATAATCTCCTTCCGTGTCTTCTTCTTCTCCATCTACTTTAATTACAGTTTCACTTGCTTGAGCTATTGGTTGCATATTTTTGCGAGTTGCCGCTTCATATAAGAAGGCAAAAACAATTGCAATTAAGGTAATTGGTAACACCTCTAATTTTAAATAAGCAGCTAAAATAAAACCTAAAATTAAAAACATCCATAATTCAAATTTTTTAATCATTGACATCATTAATAAAGCAATCCCAACTGCTGGAATAATGGAACCAGAAGTACTTAAGCCATCGATTACAAACTTTGGTAAAGATTTGATAACTTGCTGAATTGCACCAGCACCAAATTCTAAAGCGATTAACGTTGGAACTGCACGAGCTAATCCGGTTAGAATCGCTGGCGGATAAATCAACCATACCGTTCCTTTAACGTCCCCGTTGTCAGCCAAATGCTTGGCCCAACCATTTAATGAACAATTCACCGTTTCAATTAAGACCAAAAGTTGTTGCGCTAAAATTGAAGTCGGTACCGCTAAAGTTACTGCAGTTGCAACCATTGTCGATAAACTAGTATGGGGAGTACTACTCATAATCGCTAAAGAAGTACTAATAATTGTTCCAGTGATCAAATCAGGAGCCATATAAGCACCAACATTACCAATACCCATCCACATAATTTCCAAAGTTGCACCAATTACTAAACCTGCTTGTACATTTCCTAAAACCCAGCCAATCAATGGTGCAATTAACAATGGCCGACGGAAGAGTTTAAAACTAACATCATCGATCCCAAAGATAAAAGCCATAATTGTGATAATAATTGTTTTCATTTAGCCAAGACCTCACTCATTTTTTCTTTGGGGTCACTAGGAACCATTTGAATTTCTACATCAACGCCTTGAGTGATTAACTGTTCAAAAGCAGTTTTTTCATCATCAGTCAAAAATACAGCTTTGGTATATTGTTTTCTTTGATCATTACCACGCATACCGCCGACATTTAAATGTTCAATTTTGAATCCACCTTGAATTAAAGTTTCTACATCAAAAGGATTCGTAAACAATAACATTGTATTTCGGCTAATTGGAGCTTGCTTGGTAATTCGTAAAAATTTTTCTGGGGAAAAGATATGTAACTTAATATTGCTTGGTATACTCATTTCCAAAACTTTTGATTGAATTTTATCTTTTGCAACAGCTTCATTAACAATAATTACTTGTTCAATATTAGCTACATTTAACCAAGTTGTTACAACTTGACCATGAATTAAACGATCATCAATTCTACAAAGTTTCACTGCCATCTGTTAAATCCTCCTCTTTAAAGCGTTCTGTAATATTTTGGAAACCCATTTTATAAGATTTCTGTAAAGAAATAGCTAATTCATTTAAATCCCGCTTTCGATTATTAAACAAATCTAAAAGCATAGGTAAATTTAACCCGCTAATTACTAAAACATTATCTTTTGTTAAACAAAAATTACCGCTGACATTTGAGGGGGTGCCCCCCAATATATCAACTAAAATTATTGTGCCTCCACGATGATCTAAGCGATCGTAAATTTCCTCCATTTCTTGCTTAGCTTGATCTAAATTAAGATCTAAAGTAACCGATAAAACTCCGACATTCCTTTGCTTACCAACAATCATTTCAGCACTATTTAAAGCATATTTAGCAAAATCACCATGACTAGCTAAAATAACTGCTACTGGTACTTTTTCACTCATTCAGCTGAACTCCTTCCTCTAAATAAAAGTCTCTAATTTGAGCAATTTCAGCAGCCGTAAAATTAAAATGTTGGATGAAATATTGTTCCGGGGTCGAATATAACTCTTTGATCTTGTCTAAAGCAGCTTGTACATACTTTTCACGCGTATCAATCATTGCCATTAGGTAGTCGAGATACTCCTTTTTATCAACAAGCTCGTGATACAAGTTATATTTAAGCTGATTTCGTTCTTTACGAATCGGCTTGGTTATCATATAATCCTTTACAATTTCTTCCTCTTTCACATTCAATAGCAATAAAATAAGCATTGAAGCAAATCCAGTTCGATCTTTTCCACCGCGACAATGATGGAAAATAGGAACTTGTTCAAAATCATTACAAGCATGCAAAAACCGCCCATACGCTTTTTGCGCCGGTGAAGCAGTTACTAACTTTTGATAACTTAAAACGACATTATCCCCGCGATCATTAATAAATTTGGGATCGACTTTGCCATCTTTTAGCGATTGAACTAATTTTTCATTTTCTCCCCGTAAGTCAACCACATCTGCTGCAGCTTCCGAAAAGCTAGAATGGGGATCACAATTGTAAATAGTTAAAACCGTTCCCAACACTTGATTGGGATGAACTTTACGTTCATGAGCTGAACGGTAATCAACTAAAGTTTTTAACCCATATCGTTCTAAAAGAGCTACTTCACTTGAATCAATTTTCGTTAATTGATCCCCTCGAAAAAGCAATCCCCATTTCGTAAACCGCCCATCATTAGTTTCATATCCACCCATATCCCGCACATTAATTGCATGAGATAGTGGCAAAACGCGTTCACTAAAGATATTGGTACGAAAATGGGGCCCCGTAATCACAAAGTACTTGGGTAATTGTTCAATCGGTAGTTTAATTTCAAATTTCCCTGTCGAACTTCGGGCAACACTTTGATTTATTGCCTCTAATTTGGGTTTAATTCCCATAAATAACTGATAATTAGAAGATTTAGCTTTATTTAAAGTAATTGTTAAACGATCTTGGTCTCTTTTCATCGAGACATTTTTAATCACATAAGGTTGTGTTTTCACTTAAGAAACCCCTTTCTTAACCAACCGCATTATAAAACGTGAAAATAATTTTTGCAATACAATAAATAAGAAAATTATTTCCATTTAACTCGATTATTTATGTTAGAATAAGCTCATAAAACTTATTTTCGGCAGGAGAGCAAATTTTGGATGCCTTAATTGAAATTCAAAAAAAGTATCTTACCTTTTCTAAAGGCGAAAAAAAAATCGCTGACTATTTATTAAGTCATAGCGATCAAATTAATAATATGAATATTAATGAATTATCAACTAAAACTGCAACTTCTAATGCTTCAATTACACGCTTTGTTCAAAAAATGGGCTATAAAAAATATGCCGATTTAAAATTAGCAATCAATCATAGTACGGCGGTTGATCCTAGTAATAATACCAATAAAGTTGAAATAATCGATGAAGTATTCTTGTTTTATCAAAAGGTAATTCAAAAAACACAAAAATTTATTAAACAAGATGATTTAGAAAAATTTTATCACCTATTAAAAAATCATAAGAATATTATTGTCATTGGCTCCAGTAATTCTGGAGCTACCGGTAAAACTTTTAGTTTACGGTTAACGCGGATGGGTCTTAATTCTAAAGCTTATATGGATCCTGTATGGATGTTAATGCGAGCAAGTATTGCCAGTTCTGATGATTTATTTTTAGCAATTTCTAATAGTGGGGTCACGACTTGTATTGTAAGAACTCTCCAAAAAGCAAAGGAAAAAGGGGCAACTATTATTTCAATTACTAGTTATCTAGAAAACCCGGTAGCTCAATTAAGCCAACTTACCTTTCATGTTTATAACACCCGCTTTGTTAACCATGAAAAATTTATAGATTCCCAGTTTGCCAATATGTACTTTATTGACGTTTTAACAACCTATCTTCAAAAAGACGAAACTTTTAAGAAAAATATGCTTACTACTCGAGAGGTAATTAATGACGTTTAAAAAATTAATTACTATTGTGCTTGAAAGATTTTGATAGAAATAAGTTTTTAAGTTTCATATGCTCAAGTCCTTACGTTTATTAAAGAATCATATACTCAATTTAAGTTAAAAGAACACCAGTAAGAAGAGATAGAGACAAAAATTTAGCTGCT
>CALYQJ010000004.1 GCA_945285405.1 uncultured Lactobacillaceae bacterium
TTTTTTTTATTTTAAAGAATTTCCAAATCATCAAGTTCAAAATCATCATCGCTAGTTTCCTTAGGCTTTGTAGTCACAGTTTTTACTTCTTTTTTGCACAAAATTATCAAAATAGTTGTTATAGCAATCCCTATCAACGAAGCTAATAAATACAGCCAAGGCTTCTTAGTAACTAAAGCGACAATCCAGCCACCCCATGGAGCTGGGTTTTCCGATCCAAACAACATTGTTAAAGCACTACCAATAGCAGATCCTATCATATTACATGGTATTACTCGTAATGGATCACCTGCTGCAAAAGGAATAGCTCCTTCGGAAATTCCGACTAATCCCATCATAATGGCCGGTTTTCCAGCTTCACGCTCTTCATTGGTAAATTTTTTAGGAGCGATAATACTTGCTAAACCCAAAGATAACGGTGGTATACAAATGGCTACACCAACTCCAGCCATAATTATCATTGCAGATTTACTAGGTAACCCTGTAGCCGGATTCACTGTACCTACCATTGCTACTGCAAAACTATAAGCTACCTTATTAATTGGTCCTCCCATATCAGATGCGATCATTGCACCTAAAATTAATCCTAAAACAACAGTATTGCCACTTTTCAGACCATTAAGCCAATTTGTTAACATTTTCATTAAATTAGCAATCGGAATTCCGATTACCCATTCCATAAAACCACCAACAATTATTGTACTTACTAAAGGAATAACAAATATTGGCATAATCGATTGTAAAGATTTTGGAACTTTAATTTTACGGAGTAAAAATACTACAATACCTGCCAACAAACCGGAAATAATACCACCAATAAATCCAGCGCCAATTTGGCTAGCTAAGTAACCACCAATAATTCCAGGTGCAAGCCCAGGACGGTCAGTCATTGAGTAAGCAATATAACCTGAAAGTATTGGTACCATTAAGCTTAATCCACCACTTCCAATCGTTGCTAATTTTGCGAGAGACCCCGTAGTAGGTACTGCTGATTTTCCCGAAAATAATACACTTAAGGCTAATAAAACACCGCCTGCAACAACAAAGGGAATCATATATGAAACCCCAGTCATTAAATGCTTTTTTGTATCTTTTAACAGATCACCAAGTTCATTGAGCATTTTTAACCTCATTATTTATTTTTCTTCCCGATAATTTAGCAATTAATTTTTTAACAATAATCGGTGACTTATTAATCAAGGTTCCTGAAGATACTCGTAATGCTGGTTTACCCTTAAAACGGCCTTCATTTTTAATACCAATATCATTAGTTAAAATTACAACATCAGCTTCTTTAATTTGTTCCGGGGTTAATTCATTTTCAATTCCAATTTGTCCTTGAGTTTCAACATGAATTTCACATCCGGCATTTTTAGCAGCTAATTCTAAACTTTCTGCTGCCATATAAGTATGAGCTACTCCAGAAGGACAAGCTGTTACTCCAACAATATTTATTTTTTCTGATTTTTTCATTTTTATCCTTTCACTGCATCTAATAAAGAATTACCGATTAAATCAATAATTTGTTCCGAAGTTTTACTGTTTCTAATTTGTTCTCGAAAATCTGGATGAATTAATTTTCTTGATAAAGCCGAAAGTAATTTTAAATGTTCATCTCCTTTACTACTTTCTGGAACAGCTAATTGGAAAATTAAATCAACTTTTTCGTGATCTAATGATTGCCATTCTATTGGCTTTACCAAATGAGCAAAAGAAACCGAAATTTGCTTAACAGCATTTGTTTTTCCATGCGGAATAGCAATTCCAAAACCAATGCCAGTAGTTGTAATTTCTTCACGAGCTAAAACATTTGCTAAATAGTCATTATAGTTATATAAGCAATCAGCTTCATCTAATGAATTACTTATTTTTCGAATTGCTTCCTCTTTGTCATTTGCTGTTAATTTTAAATTAATTAATTGTTTACTAATTATTTGCAATATGACCCCTCCAATAAGTTTTCTTAATTTGAGCTTAACTAGAAACCATAATTAAGTAAATAAATTAAGACTCAAAAATAAAGCGCTTGCTTTTGCTTAACATTAGTATTTAACCGTGCAGCGATATTTTTCAAATTTTAAAAAAATGCCAAACTAGAACAAATGTGCATTTATAAATATTTTTAAGATTTCTATAAACTATTTACAGAACCTCCTTTTAATATTCAAAAAAAATGAACTTAAATTCCTTTTCAGGTTTTAAATTCATTTTATGGATATAAAAAACTTTTATTTAATATATTTTTAATCCCGTTTAAATCTACTAAAAAACAAAGTTAAATTACGCATTAGTGATTCTTGGGCTACAGCAAACACAGTCGCAAGCATTAAACACTGATAAGAAACTGAATTAATAGCAAAAAGATAATGGAAAAAGTATGCACAAAGAATTAAGCCAACAATTGAACCATAAAAAACTAAACGGCGATAATTGTTAAGTGGCTTACAAATTTCAAACAATAGCATAAAACCAGCTAAAGATAATAAGAAAGTACTGGCAACACTAACGTCATTTTCTGCGATTGAAAATACCTTTCCAAAAATAACTAATGAAGCAATTGAAACAAAAGAAGTTAAAGCTGCAGGTAAAGATCTTAAAAGTGTAACTTTAATAAATCGACCATGTTGCTTTTTATAATTAGCTTCAAAAGCTAAAGCAAAAGCTGGTATTCCAATATTAAACATTGATATAAGCGAAATCTGTGAAGGTTGAAGAGGATAAGAAATTACTCCAATAATAGCAAAAATAGCTAATAACATTGAAAAAATATTTTTATAAAGAAACAAAGTAGCTGACCTAGTTAAATTATTAATATCTCGTCGCCCTTCTGAAATGATCTCTTTCATGTGAGAAAAATCAGAATCCAGTAAAACAACTTGAGCTGATTGCTTTGCAGCATCACTTCCTGATCCAATTGCAATTGAACAATCAGCTTCTTTCATCGCCAAAATATCATTAACACCATCACCTGTCATCGCTACACGTTGACCTTCACGTTTAATTAATTGGACAATTTCTCTTTTTTGATCAGGTTTAACTCGTCCAAATACGGTATATTTTTTTATTGCTTCTTGTAAATCGGCAGAATTTTTTAATGTACTTGCATCCACATAATTTTTGGCATTAGGAATTTCAACTGTATTTGCAATTTCAGAAACAGTTAAAGGATTATCTCCTGAAATTACCATTACTTTAACTTCTTGATCAGTAAAATAGCGAAATGTTTCTTTAGCATTTGGACGTAACCCATTTGCTAAACTGATAAATAACAGTGGTTTAATTTTATCTTCAATCTTTTGAGCAAAAGCCAAAACTCTTTCACCTTTGGCAGCACGTAAATCAATTTGCTCTTGATCACTGGCATTTTGATTATTTCCTAACACAAATTCTGGAGCTCCTAAAAGATAGTGCCCTTCTTGAGTTGAAATTTCCGAATATTTCTGTTTTGAAGAAAACGGTACAACATCAGCTTTGGAAAAAGGTTTACCATCCGGGTAATATTTTTTTAAAGCTTGTGATGTTATATTGTTATCTACAGAAGTAGCAATATAAGATGCCAGAAGAGTTTTTGAATTTTTAATTTCATCAACGGTAGCATTTTGAGGATTAAAAATTTCTGTAACATTCATTTGATTATTAGTAATTGTTCCCGTTTTATCAACACACAGTACATCAACACGAGCTAAAGTTTCAGTACTGCGCATATCATGTAAAAGCACCTGGTGGTGCGCTAATCGAGCTGCCGAAAGTGCTAATGCTACTGTAACTAATAAATACAATCCTTCAGGAATCATTCCAATTAAAGCACCAACTAATGAAACAATTACTTGGTTAAATGGTTGATTTTTTAAGAAAAAGCCTTCAAAAAATAAAACCAAACCAATTGGAATAATTGCGATACCTGCAACTTTAACGATTAAATTAATATCTCCAACCATTTCTGATGGTTTTTCTTTTACTTCTTTAGCTTTGGTTTGTAACTTTGCAATATAAGAATCTTCACCTACCCCTGTTAAGCGGGCCCGGCAATTGCCAGAAACTACAAAACTACCTGACATTAAATGATTACCGTGAATTTTTTCAATTTCGTCAGATTCCCCCGTAAGCAAAGCTTCATTTACCGAAATTTTACCTTCTGTTACTATAGCATCAGCTGGTATTTGCTGACCACTTGCTAAATATATAATATCGTCTCGTAATAATTGATTCATTTCTAATTTTTTACGTTCACCATTACGCAAAATTTCATATTTAGCTTCCGAAATCAATGATAGCTTATCTAAAATTCGTTTAGCTTTAAGTTGTTGGTAAATCCCGATTAAGGTATTTGCAATTACTATTGGTAAAAAAGTTAAATTGCGGTAAGAGCCAGCGATAATCAGTAAAATAGAAATTCCTAAAAAAATAGCGTTGAAATAAGTAAATATATTTTTAGCAATAATTGCCATTACTCCGTCGTTCTTTTTAGACATTAATTTTCTCCTTCGTAATGACTAATAAATTTTTGAAACTAGTATTTGTTAATTATAATTTGTTGTCAATGATCTATGGCAAGATTAACCTTAAATTAAAAGTTTTTATATTAAAACGGATAGATCAAATCTACCCGTTTTAAATTATTTATAACCACGTTCATATTCTTGTACCGTAGCCAAAGCATCATTTAAGCTTAAACAAATCTTGATATTACCAATACCACGAGCCGATAAATATTGACTATTCCACTTTTCTTCTTCATTATTGAATCCTTCAGTATAAATCATTCGTTCTTGATTATCATCAGTTTCAAGTCGCGTAATTTTAGTACTCAATAATTCATATTCATAAGGTTCAAATCCCCAAGGAATGACAATCCAAAGCCTTTGCCCTACTTTTAAATTAGTTTTTTTTTCTGCCATTTTTATTCCTTTACTGTCAAATTTTACTTTTTCCATTTAAATTATAGCGCTATCATATGCAAATTTATATGATCTCATAGGATTTAAATAACTATAAATGGTTTTATTTTACGATCTTTAATTACTAAATAATTATTTTCTACTGTCATGTAAAAAATTAATGCTCCTTCAAAAAGCTCGTTTAATTCTTGAACAATAGGTTCACATTTTTTTTTCATTATAGAGTATTCCTCAGGAATTCGCGATATCAAATAAGAAGAAGAAATTAAGCTATCAGTCGCTCGATGGTGTAGATTTTCAGCATAATATTTACTTGGATTGGGATTTACTGAATAAATATCACTATCAAGAATTGACTTATATTTATTAATCAAATGATTAATTGCTATTTGTTGAATTTTAATTGGTTGACCTATCATAAAATTCCCTTTCTTTTTACGAACATTTGTTCTATTTTAACATTTAATTTGATTAATCAATAATTAATAAACTTTATCCTTGTTCTTCATAGTTTCTAGCTCATCTTTTCTTGAAAAAAAAGTAAATCCTGCTAAAATAGGTCTATACCAATTAAAGTTATTAAAGGAGCTTATTATGGATATTAAAATTGTTGCAACTGAAGCTGAAGGAGCTAATATTGCGTTAGAAATGGTAAAAAAACAGTTAAGTCAAAATCCTCAGGCAACTTTTGGCCTTGCTACAGGAAGTTCACCTCTGGCATTTTATCAAGCTCTAACTGATAGCGACCTTGATTTTACGAAAGCCACTTCCATTAATTTGGATGAGTATGTTGGTCTTAACGAAGATAATCCACAGAGTTATCATTATTTTATGAAGGAAAACTTATTTAATAAGAAACCTTTTAAAAAAAATTATTTGCCTAATGGAATGGCATCTGATTTAGAAGTTGAAACTAAGCAATACGATCAGATTATTGCCAATAATCCGATTGATTTACAAATTTTAGGAATTGGCCGTAACGGTCATATTGGTTTTAACGAACCAGGTACTCCTTTTAATAGTGGAACTCACGTTGTTGACCTAACTGAATCAACTATTGAAGCTAATTCGCGATTCTTTGCTAATGAAAATGAAGTACCAAAACAAGCAATTTCAATGGGTTTGGGAAGTATTCAGAAATCCAAAAAAATCATTCTTTTCGCTTATGGGGAAAATAAGGCAAAAGCAATTCAAGGTTGTGTTAGTGGACCTGTAACAACTCACGTGCCAGCTTCTATTTTACAAAATTTAGATGATGTAACCTTGATTATTGATGACAGTGCTGCAAAATTTATCAAGAAATAAGTGATTAATTTACTAAATTTTCAAAATACCCAGATTTTTCAAATCTGAGTTTTTTTTTATAGTAATCTATTTATGTAATAAAATAATTTAATTCAAAAAATAATCTTATTACTGTTTTTTCATTGCTTATTTTTTAACTTTTTCTTGAACATTTTTAATAGGGAAAAATAATCATAATTTTATAAAAATTTAAGGAAAAATCTGTTTTAATATAGGAAGCTAACTTGATTAATCAAACACCTCTTTTCTATATCAAGAAAATCTTAATTAGAAATATTTGTTAATGGAAATCATTTCATTTAAGTATTTAATCATCATCTCATAGCTACTTAATTTTCCATAAAAATCCATTTTTTAAATAAAATTTTTTATTTAATCCAATTTAAAGTTAAAAAATAATTATTTAAAGAATTTATTTATCGATATATAAAAATAATAATTACAGAAAGTGCAATTTACTATAATGACTCGAGCCCTACCAGTAACTTTAACTAATATGTGTATGTTAACCAATAAAGAAGGAAAAATTTTAGTTGAAAACCGCTTAAATCCTAATTGGCCTGGTATTACTTTTCCAGGAGGACATATAGAACCTAAAGAATCCTTAAATGATGCCGTAATTCGTGAATTCAAAGAAGAAACTGGTTTAACCATTAGTCACCCTATACTTTGTGGAATAAAAAATTTTTTTGATCAAGCAAATAATCGATATCTTGTTTTACTTTATCAAGCCAATCAATTTAAAGGTATTTTAAAAAGTTCTGAGGAAGGAAATGTTTTTTGGATAAATCCTGATAACCTTTCTAATTACAAAATAGCGAAGGGATTTGATCAAATTTATCAGGTTTTTACTAACCCCAAACTTTCAGAAGTTTTTATGCCAAATTGTAACAGTTGGAATACATTATTATTTTAATTTTTTACAAATTAGCTTACAATTAAAGTGTAAAAATACATAGGAGATATAAAATGAACAAGAAATATGATTATCCAAAAACACGTGATCAACTAAATCAATTAATTGCTGATCTGAACCAGATTCATACAAATATGCATCAAATCCATTGGTACATGCGTGGACCTGAATTTTTCCGCCTTCATCCACTGATGGACGAATATATGGCACAAGCTGCTGATCAACTTGATCAAGTAGCAGAACGATTAATTGCTCTAGGTGGCAAGCCTTATGCTACTACCCATGAGTTTATTGAACATACTGGTTTACCAGATGAAAAAATAGATTTTGGCCAATTTCCTTTGCCAGAATTAATGCGTCGATTGATTAAACAATTTCGCTACTTAAGAGACCAATATCAAAAAGGAATCGAAATCTGTGATGTTGAAAAAGACTTACCTACACAAGATATGTTAAATGGCTTTAAAACAGATATAGATAAAAATATTTGGATGGTCAATGCTTACTTAGATCACGGACCTTTTGATGGTGAATAAACCCAAATGTTAGAATAAACTCATTTTAATGAGTTTATTTTTTTATCTAATTTTCCATTTTTAACAAAATAAAAACCGGTATTCTTCTTCAGAATACCGGTTACGCTCAATCAAAGATCAACCGCTTAAAAGGTTCCAAGCGGTGATCGCATTGAACACTTGCGACTTTCGTCGTTCAATCGATCACCTCCTTTCGTAATAACTAAGCGTATAGTACTATAATTATAGTTAAAAATCAACTTTTATTACTACTTTTTTTAATTTTTTACAAAGAAATAATTTTCAGTCAAGCAAGTAAAATTTTTATCAATACTAATTTAATGGAACTTAAATAGTAGTCATGCTAAAATTATTTTTTGAGAGAACTAACGATGTTAAAATCATCGCGTTGTCAAATTTTAAAAATTAATCCAAAAAATCTTTTTTATAAATTAATCAAGTAATAAACCCAACTTGTAATAATATAGAGATTTCGTTTATTTTAAATAAAATAGGAATTAATTGCTAGAATTTACGAATGTATTTTGCTTTTTTAATATTCCTTATTTTTATTAAAAATTAAAGAAGACTTGCCAAATCAGATAAGTAAAATCTTACTAAAGTCAAGTTTATTTTAATAGTGACAATCGCCATTAGAATTGATAAAAATCATTTCAAAATCGTTAAACTCTTAACCCCAAAAAGTGATCCCATTCATCCTGCTAATTAACATTTAAAGTACTCAAAATCTATTTTTAGGTAAAAAATTTGAAGGACAATGTTCCTATACAGCGAAAAATATTTAACTCAACTACACTTTAATTCAAACTTTCTTTAAACTAAGTAAGTACATGGATTGATAATTTTACAATTAATAATCTTATTACAGGCAATTGTAAATCAAAGTTAAAAATACTCTACCTTAATAAGATTGATTTAACTAAAACTACTTAATCCTATCAATAAAACAGGTTTAATTATGGATCCTTTACATCATCCAGTTTTAATTAATAAAGGAGAAAAAATGATTTATACAATTACGGCTAATCCGTCAATGGATTATGTTTTAAATCTTGAAAAATTTAATCTTGGCGAGATTAATCGCACTGGAAAAGCTTACACTTTTGCCGGTGGTAAAGGAATTAACGTTTCCCGAGTTCTAGGATATCTAGGTATAAATTCTATTGCTTTAGGTTTTATCGGTGGTTCAGCTGGTGATTTTATTCAAAACTCAATTACCAGCCAAGGAATCCACAGTAAACTTACCTCAATCAAAGATAACACCAGAATTAATGTAAAAATAAAAGCCGAAAGTGAAACTGAGATAAATGGCTTAGGTCCACAAATTACTCAAGATGAGATTGACGAGTTTATGAGTAATTTTTCAATGCTTACTCCTGAAGATATCGTAGTAGCTGCCGGTTCAGTACCTCCAGCTCTAGGAAAAAATTTCTATCAAAATTTAGTAAAAACAGTTGTTAATCGTCAAGCTCAATTTGTTATTGATACAACTGGTCAAGCTTTATTAGACATTTTACCTAGTCATCCTTTGTTAGTAAAACCCAATAACCATGAATTAGCCGAAATGTTTAATGTTTCTTTTAATGGAACTGATGATATTGTATATTATGGTAAAAAGCTATTAAATAAAGGTGCAAAATACGTAATTGTTTCTATGGGGGGCGATGGTGCTATCTTAATTACTCCAGAACAAATTTATCAATCAGTGCCGGTCAATATTTCAGTTAAAAATTCAGTCGGAGCTGGAGATTCCATGGTTGCTGGTTTTGTTGGGACTTATGAACAAAGCCATGATCTTTTAGCTGCATTTAAAATGGGATTAGCTTGTGGTGCCGCAACTGCTTCTTCTGAAGATCTGGGCAAAGCAGACTTAATTAATGAAATTTTAGAAAATATTCAAGTTAACAAAATTTAATTAAAAAAATTTACAAAATTATTGAGAGCCAGAAGTTAAACTTTTCTTGCTCTTTTTTATTCCTTCAATTATGATAAATTTAATAGAGGAGTAATAGTAATAATGATTAGTATAATCTTAGTAACCCATGGAAAAATGGCCGCTGGTATCAAGGATGCTGCTGAAATTATTTTCGGTCCCCAAACGAATTTATATACAGTTAGCTATACTCCAAATATTGGACCGACAGAATTAGAAGAAGAAGTTAAAGAAACAATTAAACTTTGTTCAACCCAAAATCAAATCCTTTTTATAGCTGATATTTTCGGAGGTTCACCTTATAATATTGCCGCAACCTTAGTTGCAGCAGATCCTAATAAACGTGCTTTGATTTCAGGTTTAAATTTATCAATGTTACTTGAAGCTTTTTCTGGTAGACTAACTTATCATGATGTAAATCAACTCACAAATTATTTGGTTAAAATTAGTCGATCAGCAATTAAGAAATACGATCCTAATATTCAGATTAAAATGTAAATAACTAATTATTTTAAATTCTGTTTATCTTTCTTAAAAAGCAAATTTATTAAAGGATTTAATTATGAACACTTATCATCGACCTCCAAGAAAAAATAAAAAATACTATCCCCTAATTATACTTTCTTTAATAATTACAGCTTGTACAATAATTATTTTAATTTTAGTGGTTCAATTAAAAAATATCTCTAATAAACCGCAAAAAAGTTATCAAACTAGTACCGTACAATCTTTTAAACCTAGAAAAGTTGTTAGTAAATTAAAATCTTCTAATTCAACAACGAGTTCAACTAAACCTTACGTTCCTAGTAAGACACAAAGCAGTGTAAATTCAAAAATTAATCCGAATAAAACTCCTACATCGGTTGAAATTACAGATATTAGCAAATATGCTAAATTAAATGGTGAGTATTTTGAAAATAATAACAATCATAGTGCTCCAGCAATATTAGACTTTAATCAACGAATTTTAAAAATAATTCCCACACCCGCAGTACCTTTAACAACTTATACTTTTAAAAAGGTTTTATTACATCCGGACGGTAGTATTGTAATTAACGTTAATAATCCAAATGTTGGAGATAGCATTAAAAACCTCAGTATTTTACTTGCTCCAGCTGGAATTGCTATTAAACAAAACTGGCAAACTGGTGAACAAATTAACGATATTACCGATAAAAGTTTTAACCGATTTAGTTTAGCCAATTCGATAAATGGCGGTAAAACTTTTAAAATGGATGCTGCTTATAACTTATTTAGTGATGATAATTCTGATCATTATCAAAGCACAATATATTATGCTAAAAGCAAATAGATTTTTATACTAAAATATACTTAAAAAAACGTCTAAAAGAAGTAAAAATTCTTAAAAATCAAAGTTAATATTTAGAACTATTATTTAACTTAAAAATAGCTATATATTAAAGAAGCCAATGGATGACTTTATAAATTAAAAACTGCTACTAATTTTTAGTAGCAGTTTTCTTTTTACATTTTTTACATAATATTATTAACAATCTTTACCTATATAAGTTTTTTGTAATAATTTTTCAATTTTCTGAAGATGATCAGAACTAATGTTCAGCTTAGGGATTGTTAAAACTAATTTAGATATCGACAATTGTTTCATTTCCGCACTAAGTTCATTAGGAAGTTGATGTAAAATTGGATCGATTTTCGCTATTTCTTTAACCAATTGCTGATCTTTTAAAATATCACCAATTGGTGTATCAACCCGATAGCGAATTAAATAATCTTCAGTAGGTTGATAACTTAATTCATAATTTCCCGCATTTAAATTGATTTGATCAGTAGATAATTGTTTTTGATTTACTAATATTAATTGTTTTTGAGAGCGAGGTAAAGTAACTTTCAATTTTAACCCAAAAGGAATTTGCAAATGAATTTTGATAGTATGTTTAGCATCTGTTTCTAATGCATAGGCAACTTTTAAATCACCATAAGGTGTATTAAAACTTCCTTCAACTTGAGATATCCGATAATCAAATTGAGGTGCAAAATTTACTTCTGAGAAACCTGGAAGATGATTACCAATTCCTAAAATATACTGGTAAGCCCAATCCATGACTGCTCCCATACTATAATGATTTAATGAATTCATCCCATCTGGATTCATAGATCCATTGGGTAGAATTGAATTCCAACGCTCCCAAATAGTAGTTGCTCCTAATTTAACCTCATAAAGCCAACTAGGATAATCCGTATTTAAAAATAGCTTTATTGCTAATTCATGTTGTCCAAAGCGAGATAGTACCCTACAAAGATAAGGCGTTCCCACAAACCCTGTTGTTAAATGATCATGATCTCGATGAATTCGTTTAACTAAATCATTAACAGTTCTTAAACGATATTTAGGTTTAACCAAATCAAATTGCAAAGCCAAAATATATCCAGTTTGAGTATCAAGCGCTAATCGACCATTAGGGGTAATGTATTCTGCTTGAATTGCTTCTTTAATTTTTTGTGCTTTGGATAAATATTTTTTTGCTTGCTGAGGATAATGAAGTATTTGAGCTGTTTTTCCAACAATCCAACTCGAGTAATAATAATAAATTGATGCAATATAATTGCTATCGGTTTTTCCAAAAGGTAAATCTGAATCTGGAGCATCTAAAGCTAACCAATCACCAAATTGAAAAGGGGCAATCCATAAATCTGTTTTTTGTGTGTTTTTAGTAATCCATTCAACCCAAGAGATCATTGCTTCAAAATTTTGTCTTAAAATTGCCGGATCATTGGTCATTTGATACATTACCCAAGGAATAATTGTAGCGGCATCACCCCAAACAGCAGTGCCACCATCATTTTGCCCCATTGAAGGTGCATACATTGGTACTTTACCATGAAGGCGCTTTTGTTCAATAAGAAGGTCATATGAATATTTTTTAAAAAATGCATAAACGTCAAAATTATATGCCGCTGTTGGACAAAATATTTCTGCATCTCCCGTCCAACCAAGCCTCTCATCACGTTGTGGACAATCTGTAGGAACATCAAAAAAATTACTTTTCTGACCCCATATAACATTATCAAATAATCGATTTACTAAAGGCTGATTAGTGATAATCTTTCCAGTTCGATTAATATCAGAAAAAATTACTGCTGCTTTGAAATCAGCAATATTTAAAGGTATTGAATTTCCTGTAATCTTTACATAACGATAACCAAAATAGGTAAAATGTGGATGTACCCAATGTGGTTTGCCATCAGAATTATAAACAAAAGCTGCACGCGCTAAACGTAAGTTTTTTCGATAAAAATTACCCTTTTGTAGCACTTCACCAAATTCAAAAGTTACTTTAGTTCCTCGTGAAAATCGATTATAAAATTCAAGCCAACCAGCTTGATTTTGTCCAAAATCTAGTACTTGTTCACCTTTAGGGGTAATGATTAGCTTTATAACATCTAATCTTTCTTTAATTTTCAAAGGTAAACTCAAACGATCTTTAAGAATGGTTTTATCATGATTTATTTCAATTGCACTTTGCCAATTCGTCGGAACAATAGTTTGGTCTAAATCTTCACCATAATAAATTGATGATTTTGTAATTGATCCGGAAGTTGTTTGCCAAGAGTTATCAGTTAAAATAACTTCGTGAGTCCCATCCTGGTATTCTAAATGGTATTCTCCAATAGCTAATTGTTGATCACCATAAATATTAGATTTACCACCGTCAAAGCCATAATTCCCTTTATACCAACCATCACCACAAGAAATCAAAAGTTCATGTTTTCCAACAGTTAAAAAATTGGTTAAATCATAAGTTTGAACTTGTACCCATTGATCATAGGCAGTAACACCTGGTGCTAAATATTCATTACCAATTTTTTTGCCATCAATATAAGCTTCATAAACACCCAAACCGGTTAAATATCCACGGGCTTGTTTAAGAGGCTTTTTTATAGTAATTTTTTTGCGAAATAAAGTATTGGCAATATTTTTTTGTCTATGACCAATCCAAAATGCTTTAAAAGGTTCTGTCATTTTCCCGGTTTCAAAAAAAGAAGTACCCCTGATAATCTCTTGATTATTTCGTACTAAAATCAAAATTCGATAGCATTGGCGCGACTTTAACTTTAAATTAACATCAAAATAATTATTGGGAAATTCCAGCCAGGAACTTTGCCAACAAAAATGTTTTGAATTTATTTCATAAATTATCAGTTTTTTTTGAACTTTTTCCCATTTCGAAGATTGTATTTTAAAACTTATTCTTAAATCAGTAAGTTGAAATCCTAATGGCTCTTTTAAATGATTAACACGTATTTCAGTTATTTTCACAATTTATACTTTCTATAACTTAGCTCGGAAATCGCCACAAAATGGATCAATAGGACTAATTCCGTTAAAAGGTTCACGTCCCATCAATTTATCGATAACCGCTGTAATACTTGCAGGATTTCCTGTATAAGCATTGACAAAAGTTGAAATATCAGGAACATCAAATAAATGATAAGGATTAGCCATTGATACAAAAACGGTCGGAATATCTCTTAAAAACCAGGGAGCATCTGCTGCCATTAAATGAACCCAATCAAGACGTCTAGTCGTTTGATTACTTGCTGTTTCGACATTAGCAACATATAAAGCTAAATCGAATTTTGCTCTTAAATCTTGGACTCCTTCTGAAAATATTTCATGCATGTCTAAATGTTTCCGATCAAAAAGTTGCACCTGAAAACCTTGATCTTTTAATTTTTGAATAAATAAATTACTAACTAGACCACCTTCTTTAAAACCACCATCATTATGATCACCTAAAATAACTAAACGTAAACGCGGATATTTTTCAGGTGTTAAAGGTAGTAGATGATCTCGATCTTTTACTAAAGTTACCGATTTTTTAGCAATAACTTTAGCAACTGCTTGATGGTTGGTAAAATCCAAATTTAATTTTGAATTTGAAGTAATAACTTTATTTTCTAACAATAATCCTTGAGCCATTTTAGTACCTAAAATGCGACTTACAGCCTCATTAACACGCTCAATTGTAATAATCCCCCGTTTAATAGCAGTTCTAATATATTGATAATCTTCATCAATATTTTTATTAAAAAGGATCATATCAATACCTGCATTAATTGTCATTGGTAATAAATCTTGGCGTTTAGCTGCAGTATTATAACCTAACATCGGAGTTGCATCAGTGATTGCTAATCCTTGAAAATTTAACTTTTGGCGCAATAAACCATTAATCAATAAAGATGAAGTTGAAGCTGGCCTTAGTTCTTGATCTTTTATATTTGGATTTAATTTTTTTTCCCATGCTGGTTGCATAATATGGGCAATCATTATTGCCGGAATTCCTTGATTAATAAACTGCTGATAAATTTTACCGTAGCTTTGATTCCAATCAGTAGTAGACAATGAGTTAATAGAGCTTAATAAATGTTGATCTCGTTCATCAACACCATCGCCTGGAAAATGTTTAATCACAGGAATTATACCTTGAGATTTAAAACCTTTAGTTTCAGCCTCACTCATAGATAAAACTCTTTGCAAACTACTACCAAAAGTTCGAGTATTCATAATTGGATTACGAAAATTCAAATCTAGATCAACAATAGGAGCAAATGCCATATTTCCTCCCACTTGTTTAGCTTCAGCACCTCCAATTTTTCCTAATTCAAAGGCATAACTTGGATCATCGGTAGCGGCAATTTGTAATGGGTTCCCTACCCATGTACCTTCTTTTAATAAACCGTTACCTCCAGATTCCAAATTAGCTGCAATAAATAAAGGAACCTCACTATAATTTTGGGCTGAATTGATTTCATTAATAATTTTTAAAGCATTATCTGGACGATACATAATCCCACCAGGCTGATATCTAGAAATAAATTCTTCAATATTTGCTTCATCAGGCCCAATTATAAAGAATAATTGTCCAATTTTAGCTTCTAATGACATTTTCTCTACCATATTTTTAACTTGCTTAACTTGTTTTTGACTTAAAAAATATGGTGCTTGGGTTAAATCAAGCATTTACTTCCTCCAATTTTCATATTTGCATCATCGATATAAAATTAGTTTAAATTATTTATCTTTTTTAAACTATGTTGAAAAGATATAATATTAGTGTTCATATTACAGAATAGAATTGTTAGGAAATTAAAAAATGTATCCAGAAATTCTTGAGCAATTAAGAAAAAAAAATCGTCCTCGTGATTGGAAAAGTCTAGAACCAACAATGGAACCACTTCAAATAGACAGAATTGAAGATCAACCAGTCTATGAATTTTTCTATACCTTAACCGACTCGCTTGCAATAAATCCTCAAGCTATTGGTATTTCAGTTCAACCAGTTAAATCACATATTCCATTTCATTTACATAATTATGTTGAATTAACGATCCCTTTATTAGGAAAATGTACCTTAATTACAAAAAAAGACAAAATAGATGTAGGACAAAATGATATTGTTATTGTAGGAAATCATACAACACACAAAGTATTACCTATAGAAGAAGGGGCTATTGTAGTAAACATTTCTTTAAAAGAAGCTACTTTTAGTTCTAACGACTTTGATTTTATGCAGCAAAATGTTTCAAATCAAAGTCTCTCTAACATTTTATTTTTATTACTTTCGAATAAAAATCTTGGTGAAAATACTTACGCCCTATTTCAAACAGCACATAATTCCCAAGTAATTAATACTTTTTATGATATTCTTCATGAATATTACCATCCTGATATTCAAACCAATCAAATAATTAGGCTAGAAATTCTAACACTTTTTGCTCGATTGGTCCGTTCAGTATCTAAAGATAAAAATAAAATTCAAATTCATAAACGAGTTTCTGGTAATAACGTCTTAGCATTACTTTTATATATAGAAAAGCATTATGATCATATAACACTTAAAAAAATGGCTCAAAAATTTGGGTTCAATCCAAATTACTTATCTAATTACTTAAAAAAGCAAACGGGAAAATCTTTTATTGAATTAGTTCATTTACAAAGAATTAATGTTGCTGCTAATTATCTAACCTATACTAATGCCCCAATTGAACAAATTGCTTTAAAAATAGGATATGAAAACCCCTCGTATTTTTATAAGATTTTTAAAAAAATAATTAAAGTACTTCCTTCAGAATATCGTAATCGCTACCAAAATATTAATAAATAATAATTAAAAAAATAAAAACTGTAAAATAGCCATACAATTCATTACTTTTGAATATAGAACAATCATTGACACTTTCTTATACTTTATCTGTTACTAAGATCATCAAAAATATTAAAAGTATGAAAGGAACATGTACAATGAACAAGTTTCAAAAGTTACTTGAAAAAACTTTAGTCCCTTTTTCCAATAAACTTGGTCAAAATAAAATTCTGCAAAGTATTTCAGCTGGAATGGTAATGACTTTACCCGTTACCATTGGAGCATCTCTTTTTTCTATTTTAGCAAATTTTCCGATTAAAACCGTTAGCGATTGGTTCAACAAAATTGGCATAACTCAGCCAATGAATGCTATTGTCAATGGCTCAATGAACATTCTAGCGGTATTTATTGCTTTTTCAATTGCTTATAATTACGCTAAAAAATCGCAAGCTAATGGTATTGTTGCCGGATTATTCAGTTTATCAAGTTTTTTTGTTTTAGCTCCTCAATCAATAACATCTGGAAAAAAGACGATAACCGCTTTTCAAATGGATTACTTAGGAAGCAAGGGAATTATTGTTGCAATTTTATTGTCAATAATTATTGCCATAATTTATGTTCGCCTAAGTAAAATCAAAAAATTAGTTATTAAACTTCCAGATTCAGTGCCTAGTATGGTTAGTTCTTCAATTGAACCTTTAATTATTGGAATAATTCTTTTTACTGCTGTATTCGTAATACGAGTTATTTTTAGTTATACCAGTTTTGGAAACGTCTTTGATTTCATAAATCAAATTATAACTGCTCCATTGGTACATGTTGGAGGATCACCTTGGGCAATTATTTTAATTATCGCACTCTCAAATGTCCTCTTTTTCTTTGGTATTCACCCAGCAGCAATTCAATCAGTAATTATGCCAATTGTAATTTCAATGATGGTCTCCAGCGCTCCAGCTTTTCAAAACGGTAAACCTATTCCTTATTTAAAAAATTTAGTCGCTTTTAGTTTTTCTAATAATGATGCCGCAGGTGCAACTCTAAGTTTAATTTTAGCTGGACTAATCGTTAGTAAATCTAAACGTTATCGCGAAATCTTAAAAGTATCATCAATTCCTGCATTATTTAATATTAATGAACCTATTGTTTTTGGTTTACCAATCGTTTTAAATCCCTTAATGCTAATTCCTTTTATTTTATCTAGTTTAATTTCCGGTAGCATTTCAATCCTTGCAGTAAATTTGGGATTTATTAGTACTTATAATCCAATGTTAGCTTTAGGAGTTCCTTGGACTATGCCTAAATTTATTTCTGACTTTTTAATTATGGGGTGGCAAGGAACTATTATTTGGATTATAAATTTTGTTATTATGTTACTAATTTATTTACCTTTCTTTAAGGTTCTTGATCTTCAAGCACTAAAAGATGAACAAAAAAAATCTAAATCCAAACCTAAGGCATAAAACTATGAAATATCAAACAAATTTATTGAAAGATTTTCCTAATAATTTCTTATGGGGCGCTAGCACTTCAGCTTTTCAAGTAGAGGGAGCCGCAAAAGAGGATGGCAAAGGAATTACCGTAGCTGATCTTCGCTCCCAAAAAAGCAAATATCTCGATACTTCAATTTCCGTCGATCATTACCATCACTTAGTCGAAGATATTAAACTAATGGCTGATCTTGGTTTAAAAAGTTATCGTTTTTCAATTAGTTGGGCTCGGATTTTTCCTCATGGTAATGATGCGAAACCTAATAAAAAGGGTGTTGCTTTTTATAATCGATTAATTAATTTATTAATTGAAAATAAAATTGAACCTATTGTAACTATATTTCATTTTGATTTACCTCAAGCTTTAGTTGAACAATATAATGGCTGGACAAATAGAAAATGTGTTGATGATTATTACAATTATGCTAAAACGCTTTTCGAACTTTATGGTGATCGAGTTAATTATTGGTTAACAATTAATGAACAATCTTTACTAGCTAATGTTCCAACAATGAATGGTATCAAAGATTCCAATCAAGAAAATCTTCGACAATTAGGTGAGCAATCAAATTACTATATGTTCTTAGCACAAGCAAAAGTTTATCGATTATGTCACCAACTACTTCCTAAAGCTAAAATTGGTCCAGCAGTTTCTTATATGACCACTTTGCCATATGATCATACTTCTTTAGATATTTTAAAAAGTAAACAATTAGAGGATATGATTGGCTTTATTGATATGGATGTTGCTTTAAGAGGTGAATTACCTTCCTATTACCAACGTTATCTAAGAGATAACCAGATTACATTAAACGTAGAATTACAAGATCAAGAAGATTTTAACAAAGGTCGAGCAGATTTTTTAGGGCTTAACTGGTACTCAACAAGCATCTTTAAATTAAATGACCAAGCTAATCCTAAAATGCTTAAAGGAATAATTTCTGGTGTGGAAAAAGTGCGTGATAATAGAATTATGAATTCTGAATGGGATTTTTCTTGTGATCCCCAAGGCCTTCGTTATGCATTACAGCGAGTTAATGATCGTTTTCCTAATGTTCCAATTATTATTACAGAATGCGGATGGCCTGAAAAAGAAGAACTAATTAATGGAAAAGTAAATGATGTTAATCGGATTAAATATTTAAATAACCATATTTATCAATTGAGAGAAGCAATTAAAGATGGCGTTAATGTTATTTCATTTAATCTTTGGTCCTTCATAGATTTAATCAGCGTAAATGATGGCATGGATAAACGATATGGGCTCGTATATGTTGATCGAGATAATTATGATAAAAAAGAACT
This sequence comes from uncultured Lactobacillaceae bacterium, assembly GCA_945285405.1. GTDB lineage: Bacteria > Bacillota > Bacilli > Lactobacillales > Lactobacillaceae > Xylocopilactobacillus. Next base: position 19,508 of record CALYQJ010000004.1, read on the forward strand.
TAAACGTTATCCTAAATCAAGCTATTATTTTTATCAAAAAGTAATCAATACAAACGCAAGTAATATTAAAAAAATGATTTGATTATTTAAAAAAGGACACCATTCTTTCTGAAGGGTGTCCTTTTACTATCTTTATATTTCAATTATTAGCTAACAAGTTGATTGAGATTATTCAAAAAGCTTTCAACTTGATTTGAGTCAACTAACTTTTTAGAGATCAATATTCCTAAAGAATCTTCAGAATTACTCATTAAAAAACGATTACCTACAATTTTTTGACCAGCAAAATGTGTTCTAAAACGAACTAAAATCATGGGATCCTGCCATATTTCACGCAAAGTTAAATTTAAGCTAAAATGAAAATTTAAATTTTGAGAGGATTGATAATTAAATTTATAATTACCCATACTAAGTTTTAGATATTCACCTTCCCAGTAGTATTGTTTAAATTTATTTTTTTCTTTTTCTGCTAAATTAGGTAATTTTAATTTAACTAGCGTATTAAATGGAACTGTCAAATTTAAAAAAATTCGATTTTGCGAATCAACTTCAAAATCAATTTTTAAAGTACCATTAGTTGTCAAGTAAGTTCCAGTAAACTGATGAATACTCCAATGAATATTCGGAGCAATTCTTATTTGAGAATAACCCGGATTTAAGCCATGAATGCCCAAAATTCCCTCATAAAACCAATTACCGATTGCGCCATATGCATAATGGTTTAATGAGTTCATCCCTTCAGGGTTAATATCCCCATTTTCTAAAATTGAATTCCAACGTTCCCAAATCGTAGTTGCACCCATCTTAACTTCATATAACCAACTTGGATAATCATTATTTAACAATAGGGTATATGCAAGATCATTTAAATTATATCGACTTAAAACCATATTTAATAATGGAGTCCCAGTAAATCCGGTCTTCAAGTGAAAGTTATCTTTTCTAAGACGTTCAGCTAAACGTTTAACATTTAAACTTTTTTCTTTTTGAGTCAAAAGGCCAAAGGTTAAAGCTAGTAAATATCCCGTTTGTGTATCTTGAACAAATCTTCCGTTAACTGTAAAATATTCGTTTCTTAAAGCTTTTTTTAGAGATACAGCTTTTTCCGTAAAAGTATCCTTTGCTCCAATAATTTTTGCAGTTTTAGCAGCAATTTTTAATGAATTAAATAAATATACATTAGCAACAAATTTTGCTTCAGTACCACCCACTGGTGAGTTAGAATCTTCACCATCAAGGGCTAACCAATCTCCAAATTGAAAATCTTTTGACCATAAACCTCGTTCAAAGGGTCGTGAATAAACATAATCAATCCATTCTTTCATACTATCAAATTGTTGCCGCAAAATCCTTGTATCTCCTGTAGTCAAATAAGAATTCCAAGGAATAATTACTGCTGCATCACCCCAAACACCATTAGCTAATGGGGAAAATTTTAAATCCGAAGGAACATCAGGGATTGTCATTGTTGGGGCTCCACCATGCTTTTTTTGTTCTGTTTTCATATCGTAACCATATTTTTGATAAAAAGCATAAGCATCAAAATTATAAAGTGCCGTTTTTGAAAATAATTGAGCATCACCTGTCCAACCCATACGTTCATCACGTTGGGGACAATCAGTGGGAACCTCGATAAAATTCCCTTTTTGTGACCAAATTAAATTCTGATAAAGCCGATTAACCTGCGGATTACTTGTTTTAAAATAACCTGTTCGTTGCATTTGCGACATTAAAACCCAACCTTTAAAATTATTTAAATTTAAGTCGAGATTTTTAGGCCATCCTGTAATTCTTACATATCTAAACCCGAAAAAAGTAAAATGTGGTCGAACCCACTTATTTTCACCATTAGAGGTATAGACAAATGCAGCACGGGCTTCACGTAAATTATTTCGATAAAACTTACCATGAATTAAAGTTTCAGCAAATTCAAATTTTACTTTCGTATTTTTAGGTAAATAATTTTTAAAGCAAAGCCAACCTACCATATTTTGTCCCATATCTAAAATTGTTTCAGTTCCGGTTAACACCTTTTTAACAGAAACTTCTTCTTCAACAATTACCGGTACACTTAACCGTTCTTGTAGCCTATTTTTTTGAATATTTGCTGAAAAATAACGTACTTTTTGATTGAAATTGGCTAATTCATTTTGATCTTCCCCATAGTAAATTGAATTTTCACCAATAACTCCCGTAGTTGCTTGCCATCGATCATCAGTACTAATAATTTCTGTTTGACCATTTTGATACTGAAGATGAATTTCTAATAAAAGTTTTAAATGGGAACCATAAATATTTTCAGTACCTCCATGAAAACCAAAACGTCCTTTATACCAACCTTTTCCTAATAAAATATCAATATAATTAACGTTATGAAGATAAGCTGTAATATCATAACTTTGATACTGAATCCAAGCGTCATAATTATTATAACCTGGTGTTAAAAATTCATTACCAACCTTTTTATTATTCAGATAAGCTTCAGCTAAACCTAAGCCACAAAAGTATAAGCGAGCAGATTTAATTTTACCGTTTAAATTGAATGAACGTGAAAACTTAACAGAAGGTAGACTAGTATCTTCAACCATTAACCATTTTCCAGACCAAGTTTCATTTAGTTTTCCAGTTTCAAACCAACTTACTTTACTTACGGTTTCATTCATATCTGTCCAAGTTTGAACTTTCCACCAATAACGGGTTCGTGGTAAGTAATCTACTACAATATTAGTAAATAAAGTTTGAAAGGTTTGTATCTTTTTTGAATCATAAATAATATGATGAAATTCTTCATCTAAAGCAATTTTTAATTGATGCGCGATTACTTTTTTTCCATGAGAATCTTTTATTTTATAGGTAAAAGTTGGATCTTGATAATTAAAACCAATTGGATTAGTAAAATGATTAATTTGCATATCAAATATTTCCATTAAATTACTCCTTTAATAAAAAAGCCAATTAATTAAATTGGCTCAATTTCTATTATTTACTTTCAGCCTTAAGCTCACGATTATCAAGAATTTTAAAGAAAGGATAATAAATTGCAATGCTAATAAAGATTGTAACAATTTGAAAAATCATCAAACGCCAACCGCCACATAAAAATGAATTCATTAAAATTGGTAAGCCCATTGATCCAACACCATTAGAAACAGGCAAAATTTTTAGAATTGTCAAAAAATAACCCAAAAATACATTTATTACTGGGGTCAAAATAAAAGGAATTGCCATAATTGCATTTAAAACCATCGGGACCCCAAAAACAACTGGTTCATTAATATTAAAAATTGAAGGAATAATTGCCAACTTTCCTAACGAACGGTAGCGCTTACTTTTAGCAAAAAAAGTTGCTAAAATAATTAGTCCAATTGTAGCTCCACTTCCACCAGGTGAAGAGACCGCATTGATCCAATTATAAGTAATAATATTAGGAGCTGCTTTACCTGCAGCTAGAGCCGAAACATTTGCTACGTCAGCACCAATCCAGATCGGCATTACAACACTAATTACTGCAATACCGTGAATTCCAAAAAACCAACATAATCCTGACAGTAAATAAATTAGAGCCGAAGCCCAAACGCTGGTTCCAATGTGACTTAAAGGAACTTGAATAATTGAATATATAGCATTATGCATATTATGATATGGAGTGAGTGAGAATAAAAATGCTACTAAGCCAAAAATTATAACGATTACAAAACCAGGAACAATTGCTGCAAAAGATTTCGAGACAAAAGGTGGTACTGAATCAGGCATTTTAATTATTAAGTTTTTTTCCACAATAAAACGGTAAATTAACGTTGTCACAATTGCGATAATCATCGCTGTAAATAAGCCTTTAGCACCTAACCAATCAAGTGGTAAATTAGTTACTTTAGCCATACCTTTACCACTAGTATTTAATGGTGTAACAATAAAAAAGCCCATTAATGCTAAAAGTGAACAAACAAATTTATCTAACTTGTAACTCCCAGCGTAAGCATAGCTAATTGCTGCGATAACATAAAGTGCTAGCATGTTTGTAGTCACATTAACAATTGTTGTTAATATTACACCCCAAAATGTATTAGATGAAAAATGCTGATAAGCTGGAATGGGAATATTCTGAAAAACAGATGCTATCGCACCAACCATAATTATTGGCATTGTATTCATCAAACCTTTTGAAATAGCTTGAATGACTTTATTTCGACTAAGCCAATTAGCAGCAGGGGTAATAAATTTTTCTAATTTTTTAATAAAATTATCCAATTAATATCTCCTATTTATTTTAATAATTAGTTAAGAATTTAGAATTTGGTTTAACATCAAATGCTTCTCCCAACTTCCTTAATTGCTCGTCCGTAATTTCCTGCTTAATTTGACCACCTTGTGCGCCAATTTGCGAATATATTAGAGCTGCTTTCTCAACAGTTTCAATTAAGCCAAAAGTTTCGTCCAAACTAGAACCAACTCCAAAAATTCCGTGATGGGGCCAAATTACTACTCGAAAATCTTGCATTTTCTTAGCAGTAGCAATACCAATTTCGTTAGTTCCCGGAGTCATATAAGGAATAATTCCTACTCCTTCAGGAAATACAACTAAAGACTCTGCTTGCATTTTCCATAGCAAACGTGACCAATGTCGTTCATTTAGGTCTTGCGTAAAAGATAGAGCAATAACATTTGTTGGATGGCAATGCATTACAACTCGCTGCTTAGAATCGACTGCTAAACGGGCGATATGAGACATCAAATGACTAGGAAACTCAGAAGTGGGCTTACCGCCATCTTCAAAACCCCACCGTAATTCTCCTTTTTTACCATCCGCTGAAATTCTAATTAATCCCAAATCTAAAGACGGTTGAAGAATTACATTTCGAAAATACCTTCCAGTACCCGTAACCAAAAAGTATTTTTCAGCAAGTTGAGAAGCATCAAATCCAAGATTAAAAGTTTTTTTAACCTCAATAATATCCGAATAATCTTTTAAGTCTTCTTCATTTAAGAGTAATGAGATATTACCGCCATTGCGTTCATCCCAACCATGTTGATATGATGCTCTAGTGATCTCACAAATTTTTTTTACATATTGCGAATCATAAAATTTCATAATATTTATATATCCTTTTTCCTTATTTTCGTTTAAATTGCACATTTTTTTCATACTGATGAATATCATTTAACCAATTGCTTCCCACCGGCACATTATTTTGTAAACAAAATTCATCCCAAACAGCACCAAATGGATATGATTTTAATTCTTCTGTAACAGCTAGCCGCGTAGTAAAGTCGTATTCTAATTCAGCTTTTTTCAACTGTTTTATAGGTTCTAACATTGCTTGCAAAAGTGCCTTTTGAGTTGCCCGCGCACCAATTACCCATGCAGCAACCCGATTAATTGTTGCATCAAAAAAATCTAACCCAATATTAGTACGTGACAATTCTTGATCACGTACTAATGAACGTGTAATTCGAACTAAAGCATCATCAAAAATTACCACATGATCACTATCCCATCTCACTGGGCGCGAAACGTGAAGCATTAATCCTTTACCAAATGGTAAAAAAGCCGAAAATTTATCAGAAACATCTTCTGTTGGATGCCAATGTCCAGCATCAATGGTCCATAATTTACCGCGACTAATTGCATAATTGTTATAAAATGAGTGAGAACCTACAGTATAGGATTCAATTCCCGTACCAAAAAGCTTTCCTTCAACAGATTCTATCGTTTGATTTTCATCATATTTTTGTTTAAAAATTTCGTCCAGTGAATTAATCAAACGCAACCGTGGATTTTCTTTATCAATTGGATTATCTTTAAAACCATCTGGTATCCAAAAGTTATTTATGGAACGTTGTCCTAATTCTTGTCCAAAATATTTAGAAATTTCCCGAGATTTCTTACCCACTTCAATCCAAAAATCTCGGATATATTTTTCAGGGCTAGCAAGTGTAAAGTTTTCTTTGACCAAAGGATGAGAAAAAAATGTAGGATTCATATCTAAACCAATTTTTTCTTCCTTGGCCCAATCTACCCAATATGCAAAATCTTCTGGCCCAATTTCATTAAAATCTTTCTTTTTATTAGTCACCGCATATAACGTATGTAACTGGACTTTATGAGAACCGGGAATTAAGGATAAAGCTTCATGTAAATCAGCGGTTAATTCATCAGGGTTTCGAGCAATTCCAGGATAATTTCCACTTACCCCAATACCTCCCGTTAATTCGTGATTAGGGTTAACAAAACCATGCACATCATCACCTTGCCATGAATGAATTGATAACTTCACTTTCTTCAACTTTTCCATTGCTGCATCAGTATCAACACCAATCTCCGCGTATTTTTGTTTAGCTAGTTGATAAGCATCATTAACATTTTTATCTGTAATCATTTTTCTCCTTTATTTTTTAAAAATTGCTCATACTTAACTAATTGTGTTAAATATTTTTCACTTTGAGGTAAGTATTGTTTAATGGTAAATGAATTAAAAATTAGTTCTCTGCCAGCTGAAAGATTAGTTAATTCATTATTTGCTATCATTTGTACAATAATATTTCCAACTGCTGTTGCTTCTATAGGGCCTGATTTAACTACAATTTGTGCCATGGAAGCTGTTAATTGATTCACTAAGTTCACTTGTGAACCTCCACCCACAATATTTAGTAATTCAGTTTTTCGATTTAAAATTTGGTCTAAGATTTTTAATTCATATGCATAATAGAGTGCTAAATTACTGTATACAGCCATTGCCAATTCTCCTGGAGTTTGCGGTATTACCTGTTTAGTTTGCCGACAATAATTTTGTAATTCAGTAATCATTCCCTGCTTTGGATTAATAAATCGTTGATCATTAACATCAATATATTGCTGGAAAGGTACTTCATGCTGAGCCAATTCTACTAGATTATTAAAATCAACTATAGGATTTAACTCTTTTTGCACTCTTTGAATTATCCACAATCCCATAATATTTTTTAAAAAGCGATAACTATCATAAGCATTCCACTCATTAGTGTAATTATATTGATAAGCTAAATTACTTACATTTGGTTTTATTAACTCACAACCTAGTAATGACCATGTACCAGAGCTAAGAAAAGCCCAATTATTTCCGAATCCTGGAGTTCCTACTACGGCTGATGCTGTGTCATGAGTCGCCACAGTAACGACTTTTGTTCTCGGTAAATCATATTTCTGATACCACTCTTTTTTCAATGATCCAAGCTTTGTCCCTGCAGAAACTAATGTAGGAAATTGATCAAACTTTACTCCCAACAAATTAAGCAAATCCTGATCAAGTTTTTTTTCTTTTAAATTAAGTAACTGTGTGGTAGAAGCATTAGTTGTTTCCATTACTGCTTTACCTGTGAGAACAAAACCTAAGTAATCCGGAATTAACATAATTTTTTCAGTTTTAGCTAAAAGTTTCGGATCTTCCTCAAAAAGCTGATAAATAGTATTAAAATTTAAAAATTGAATTCCTGTTTTTTGATAAATTATTTCCGGTGGAATACTTGCAGTTACTTTAGCAATTGTACTTTGAGTTCTCTTATCCCGATAAGAAATTGGATTTTGAATTTTTTTTCCAGTTGCATCAACTAAAACATAATCAACGCCCCATGTATCAATTCCTAAATTCACATTTTTAAAACCAGATTTTTTTATCTTTTCTAATCCTAAAAGAATTTCTTTAATTAAATAGTCAATTTGCCAGCGATCGTGACCATCCTCTTTAATAAATCCATTTTTAAAACGATGCATTTCCTGTAGTTTTAATTTATCATTTTCAATTTGCCCCAATATTAAACGGCCACTTGAGGCCCCTATATCAACAGCAACATAAGTATGCACTATTAGCATCACTCCTTTTATTTTGTTATGTTTTTATTGAAACATATTTTAAAAAGCGCTTTCAATAACATGATTGCAGATATTGCGTAACAAATTTACATGTTATAAACTAAATTTCAAGAATAATTAAAAGTTAAAAATTGTGCTTTTAAGTTGAAAGAAGATTAGTTAAAAATGAACTCTAAAATTATTAAATTTTTAAACCAAAAAAATGAACTTGAAGTCCAACAACTAAAAAGCAAACATTTCATTAAAGATATACCAGACGATGCTTGGGATATTTCTTCCGAAAAGGAATCACCAATTTTAAAAAAAGAATACTTTCTTCACAATCAATCCGTATATATCAGCAAGCACAATCGCTTTGCCCCCTATCCCCTGCATGGACATAAATTTTTAGAAATTAATTATATGCTCTCGGGTTCTTGTCACCAAACCGTTGATGGTCATTTAATAAGTTTAAAAACGGGAGATATTCTTTTAATGAATATTGGTGGAAAGCATTCAATTTCAGCATTGGGAGAAAAAGATATTTTAATTAATGTCTTGTTTACTAATCAAAATATAAACTTTAAACTTTTACACAACATTCATCGAAACAATAGCATCTCATATCGATTTTTAGCTAATATTTCTTTAGGACAAAAATCGGATTGTAATTATATTATTTTTTCAAAAGAAAATAATTCTGATATAAAAATAACTATGGAACAAATAATTGAAGAATATTATTTAAATCAAAATTACGCTAATTCAGTTGTTGAATCTTATTTAAATATTTTATTAATTAAAATTATTCGTCACCACCCAATGCCCACAAATAACATTACAAACTACACTCAAAAATTAATTTTTGAGATTTTAGAAGATATCACGCAAAATTATCAAAACATTACTTTATCAAAAATTGCTAACAAGTATGGCTATAATAAAAATTACCTTAGCAATTTAATTACCAAAATGACTGGGCAAAATTTTTCAAATTTAAAAACTGAACAACGCATTATTAAAGCAAATGAATTACTAACTTCAACCTCATTATCCATCACTAATATTATGGCTGAGGTTGGAATTACCAACAAAAATTTTTTTTATAAAAAATATCGAGAATATTACCATAAACTTCCAGGTGAACAACGTTATTCACTCCATATTTGATAAATTAAGTAATAAAAAAGTCCTTGATAAATCAAGGACTTTTTTATTACTATAAAATTTGACCAATTATCAACGCCTATACTCTAAACTTGTCGAACTTTCATCACATTATGATATAAAGAAAGGTCTTCAATTATTTGCGAATAATTAACTGATTGAGGAACTTTTAACTCATAGGTTTTATCATATAGTCTGCCTTTTTCCTCACGTTTCATTGCCGAAGAAATACAATTAACTCTTATTTGACGTTTTTTAAAATAGGATTTAATAAATTTTTTTGTTTCGCGCTGGTGATAGTATCTTATTTCTATGACTTTAGTTGAATCAAATGGCCAAATTTTACGTAAATTGTTTAAAATAATAGCCAATTTACTTTCCTTTCCTTTGAATCAACAATTTTGATTTCTCTTAAGCAAAAGCTTTTAAATTCATACTTGAAGAGAAAAGATACTTAACATTGTAGCGCTTTTATTATTTTTTTCAAACTTTTAAGGATTAATAAAAGTTTATGACAAATTCTCGCCGTTAGAAGAGATTACTTGACGATACCAATCAAAAGATTTTTTCTTATAACGATTAAAAGTTCCCTTACCTTCATCATCTTCATCAACATAAATAAAACCATAACGTTTTGACATCTCCCCTGTAGAAGCACTAACTAAATCAATACATCCCCATGGGGTATATCCCATTACTTTAACACCATCATTTAGCGCTTCTCTTATAGCAATAATGTGCTGTCTTAAATAATCAATGCGATAATCATCAGCAACATAATGATTAGCATCTGGCTCATCTTTTGCACCTAGACCATTTTCTACTATAAATAATGGTTTTTCATAACGATCATAAAGTTCATTTAAAGCGATCCGTAAACCATCGGGATCAATTTGCCAACCCCAGTCACTTGATTTAAGGAAAGGATTGCTAATACCACCAATCATATTACCTTCTGAACCTTTTAAGTCTTTACGAGTAACTTCCTCAACTGTTGACATATAATAACTAAAGCCAATATAATCAACTGGATATTCAGCTAATAAAGTTAATTCATCCTCTGTTATATCTAAATCCTGAGGATTAATGCCATATTTTTCTAATAAACTTCTAGTATAAGATGGATAATGTCCTCTGACTTGAACATCGGCACAAAAGAAATTATTTTCTTGATTAGTTTTTAATGTAGCTAATTGATTTTTAGGATTGGAATCATAACTATAAGTAGTAGCATATAAAATCATGCAGCCAATCTGTAAATTAGAATCTAATTCATGTCCAATTTTAACTGCTTTAGCACTAGCAACAAATTGATTATGCCAAGCTTGGAAAATATTTTGATGATTATCTCCACCATTAATTTTAGTTAAACCTTGACTCATAATTGGAAAATGTGCTGCGCTATTTATTTCATTAAATGTCATCCAATATTTAACTTTACGATAATAACGTTCTAAAACTACCTTAGCGTAACGTTCATAGAAATCAATTAATTTCTTGTTTTTCCATCCCCCATATTTTGTAATTAGATTTAGCGGTAATTCATAATGAGAAATTGTAATCACTGGTTCAATATCGTTTTTCAAACATTCCTCAATTACCGCGTCATAAAATTTTAGTCCAGCTTCATTTGGTTCAATTTCATCACCTTTTGGAAAAATACGAGGCCAAGAAATTGAAAAACGATAACACTTAAAACCCATTTCTGCAAACAAAGCAATATCTTCTTTAAAATGGTGATAATGATCAATCCCAATATGATTTGGATAAAAATATTTATCTTCATGAATGGCAAAATCAAACTCTGGACTGTTAACTACTTGCATTCGCTTTTTACCACCAGGTAAAACATCTGGTAAAGATAGTCCTTTACCATCTTCGAGATAAGCGCCTTCTAATTGATTGGCAGCTGTAGCTCCACCCCATAAAAAATTTTTTGGAAATTTTACTTTTGTCATTATATCCTCCAATAATATTTTGAACTATTTATACTTTATCATTAAATCTATGATTTAATCACCTAAAATTTAATTTTTTCACTACTAAATACATTAATAATTTAAGTTAAAAATTTTTTTAATAAAAAAAGTTAACCGTTTACCCTAAAACTACTTTGACTTAAAATATTAAAAAGAGAGGAAAGCTTTTAATGCAAAAAAAATCTTGGAAAAAATTTCTTTTACTTTATTTAGGGGGAGTATTAATTTCTTTAAGTCAATTCAAAATTGTCCCCATTTTATCTCAAATTAATCATCACTTTAACCTTTCATTAACCGATTCCGCTTGGTTAATGTCAGCTTTTACGGTAGCTGCTGTATTCTTAGCCTTACCTGGTGGAGATATTGTAAGTAAAATTGGCCCCAAAAAACTAATTGTTATTTTAATGAGTTGTTTGATTTTAGGAAATTTTATAGGAGTATTGGCCCCAAATTATTTTTGGCTATTATTTTCACGTTTTATTGAAGGAATCCCATTTTCAATGATCATTATGGTTGGAATTGTATTTATTAATCAATGGTTTCCTGATGTAAATCATGGATTAGCTACAGGAATTTGGGGTACTTTTTCTGCAGCGGGATCTTTAATCGCAATGAATTTATTTGCACCTTTAACTAAAATTAGCGGCTTAAAATCCCCATGGATCTTCATTACGGTTTGTGCGGTAATTTTGTTAATTCTTTATCTAAAATTTTTCGAAAAAGATAATAATTCACAAAATTTAACAAAAAATACTTCAACTATTAAATTACTAAAACCGATTATAAAAACTCCTAAAATTTGGTTCTTAGCGATAGCTCAAGGGGCAATGGCCTTCGTCCTTTATGCTTTTATTAATTTATATCCCTTACTATTTACTAGCTTTTACCATTTAAAAGCTAGTAAAGCTAACTTTTTAGCAAGTTTATTTGGACTTTTTGGCGTACCTTTTGGTTTATTAGCTGGCTATTTAATGGATAAATATTCTAAACATGAAATTGATATTACTTTAATATCATTTGGTTTAATGACTTTATCCTGCATTCCTATGCTTTGGTTATCCGGAACGATTAGTTATGTTATTCAAGTTTTTTGTCTCTCTGCAACAATAATGATGTCATCTTCTTGTGTTATGATCCTAGCGCCTAAAGCTGCTCCCAATAATTCTTTAATTGGATATACTGTTTCTTTTGTTAATTTTCTTTATTATCTAGGAATAATAACTGGAACTCCTCTAGTTACTAAAGCAATTGAAATTTCATGGACACATGCTGCATGGCTATTAAGTATTGTTTGTTTTCTCGGTGTAATTAGTATTATATTATTTATGGTATTTAATCAACGAAAGGAGTAAATAATGAACTATCAATTTACAAATGATTTGGCGCAAGCCAAAAAATTAGATGAAGAGGATCCTTTAGCTAAAATAAGGGACCATTTCTATATTAAACCAGGTCAAATTTATATGGATGGTAACTCTTTAGGACTCGCATCAAAAGAAGCTGTTGCTAGTTTACAAGAGATGACAAAAGTTTGGCAAGATAAAGCAATTGGAATGTGGGATGAATATTTCCACTATGGCCAAAAGTTAGGTGATGAATGTGGAAAACTAATTAATGCACAAAAGAATGAAGTTTTAATTACTGGTAGCACCACTTCAAATGTACATCAATGTGTCAGTACCTTATATCAACCCACAAACGATCGTTATAAAATCTTAGTTGATGATTTAAATTTTCCTACTGATCGATACGCCATTGACAGTGAAGTCCGATTAAAGGGATATGATCCAGATGATGCTGTAAAAGTAGTCAAAAGTCCCGATGGCAAATACATTGATGAGGACGCAGTAATTAATGCAATGACCCCAGATGTCACATTAATTCTTTTACCTACAGTTCTTTATCGTAGTGCTCAAGTTTTGGATATGGAACGCTTAACCAAAGCAGCGCATGAACGTAATATTATTATTGGTTGGGACTTATGTCATGCCATTGGAGCCATTAAAATGGACTTCCAAAAAATTCAACCTGATTTTGCCATTTGGTGTACTTACAAATATCTTAACGGCGGTCCTGGTTCAGTTGCTGGCATGTATTTGAATTCTAAATACTTTGATAGAACTCCTGGATTAGCTGGTTGGTGGGGTAATCGCGATGATACGCAATTTCAATTAAAAAACCACTTTGAACATCAAAAAGATGTTTCTGGTTGGCAAATTGGTACCCCAACAATGCTTGGAATGGCTCCATTAGAAGGGAGTCTGAAATTAATTAATGAAGTGGGAATTGATCAAATTAGAGCGAAGTCTTTAAAAATTACCGCTTACTTAATGTATTTAATTGACGAAAAATTAGCAATTTATGGCTGCAAAATTGGTAATCCTAGAGAAGACTTCAAACGAGGCGGGCACGTTTGTTTAGAGCATCCAAATGGTTATCAAATTTCATTAGCTTTAAAAGATTATCACGTTATTCCTGATTTTAGAGAACCTGATGTAATTCGTTTAGCACCAATAGCTTTATATACTTCTTATCAAGAAGTTTATCAATTAGTTGAAATTTTAGAAAATATTTTAAAAAATAAAATTTATGAAAAATATAGCAATAAACGCGGATTAGTTGTTTAAAACTTAAATATCAAATAAAAATTGCGGATTAGATATTCTAATCCGCAATTTTTTAACTTAAAATAAATTTTTCAATAGCTTCATTTACCGCATCATGTTTATAATCTGCTTGTGTTATATATGTAGCAGCATGCTTAACATCAGGAGTTGCATTTTGAACCGCTATACCTAAACCAGCTACTTTAATCATTGATAAATCATTAGTATTATCGCCAATTGCCACAATCTCTTTCGGTTTAATTTTTAATATTTTTGCTAGTTCTAAAAGCCCTTTTCCTTTATTAACCCCAACTTCATTAAATTCTAAATAACGATTAGAAGAAAACGTGGCCGTAGTTTCATTAAGTAAATTTTGAGGAATATACTGATAAATTTGTTTTAACTTAGAACGATTTAAATCTTTATACAGCATTTTAACTAAAGGCTGATCACGTAAAAAATTAATTTGTGGTTGCTCAAAAATTTGATAGCTAGCACCACCACGGTCTAAATAATCAATTTCATCTGCATCTGGTCTAAAAACAAAAACCTGATCCATGGTATAAATGTGCATCGGCACTTGAAATTTAAGGCCAATTTGAAACAATTGCTCAATTTTATCAAAACTTAAAAGGGTTTTTTGAATAATTTTTTCATGATAATTTTCGATAATAATGCTACCATTATATGAAATAACATATTGATTTGGTTGCTCCCAAGTACCAATTTGGTTTAAAGTACGTTTAACTGAACGATACCCTCTTCCTGTTGCAGGAACAAATTTAATACCAAGTTTTCGAATTTTAGCAATAGTTTTTTGTGTCTTTTCTCCGATATTTTTATGATCATTTAAAAGAGTTTCATCTAAATCACAAGCAATTAATTTATATTTCATCCTCTAAATTCCTTCGTTCATGCTCAAATAATAAATATAACTTTTTTTAATCCTTCTTTAATCCTAACATATTTATCTAAATAACAATTCTGTAATTTATAAAAATAAAAAAGCTTAATAATCTTTAAGCTTCTTCAGAGATTTTAGAAAAGATTTAATATAACCTAATTGCCATAAAAAAGCTGGTATCTAAAATACCAGTTTTTTTCTTAATTTACATTAGTAAAAAATTAATCATACTGTTACAAAATTATTTAATTTTCAGAATGAGTTCTCTGACGATGACGCAAAGCATAAACTATCACCAGAACTATTTCAAAACTTAAGCCAATAATAATAGAAATGCGAGTTTCTGGATTAATAAACATAAATATTAATACTAAAATTAACAGACTAAGCGCTAAATAGTTAGTTATGGGTGCTCCCGGCATTTTAAATGGATGCGTGTTTAACTTATCCCTGTTTCTTTTTCGAAAAATCAAATGACTTATCAAAATAACAAACCATGGCATCATTCCAGGTAAAATACTTGAACTATAAAATAAAGTAAAAATATCGCCGGCAGAATCAGAAATTAAAGGCAAAAAATAATCAATCACTACTCCAATAAAAATTCCACAGCAAATTGCAATTACTGACCAGTATGGGGTCCTTTCTCGAGAAACCTTAGCAAATACTGGTGAAACTTCACCTTTTTGACCCAAAGTGTATAGCATTCGGCTAGAACTAAAAATACCTGAATTACAGCCAGTTAATGCTGCAGTTAAAACTACAAAATTAATAATACTTGCAGCAAAAGGAATACCCACTTTCGCAAAGGTATTAACAAACGGTGATCCTAAATTACCTAGCTGATTCCACGGATAAAGAGCCACGATTATTATTATTGCTCCTTCATATAATGCCAATATTTTAAAAAGAATCGATTTGGTTGATTTAATGGTATTTTTACGAACATTTTTGGCTTCTCCTACAGTAATGCCTAAAATCTCAATCCCTTGATATGAACCCATAACTAATGACAGAGAAAATAGAAATCCTTGCCAACCACCAGTAAGAAATCCTCCGTTTTTCCATAAATTATCGAAGCCCAATGGTTTACCATGATTTCCCAAACCTAGGAAAATAACAAAAGCTCCTAAAATAATCATCATAATAATTGTAATTATTTTAATTAAAGAAAAACCTGACTCAATTTCCCCAAAAAACTTAACAGAAGCTAAATTTGCTAAACATAAGATAACGACAACTACAACTCCTGCAATCCAAGTCGGAAAATGAGGCCACCAAAATTTTAAATATTGTCCCACAGCAATAACTTCACTAATACCCACCAAAACCCATTGTATTATATTACTCCAAGCAGTTAAATATCCTCCCAATGGATGAATATATTCAGTGGCTAAATCAGCAAAAGAACCAGTAGTTGGTTCCAAGTAAAGCATTTCAGCTAAAGCTCGCATTATTAAATAAAGAACAAGCCAAGCAACCAAGTAAGCAACTATAATCCCCGGACCAGTAAACTTAATGGCTGCATTGGACCCCATAAAAAGCCCTACTCCAATAGTTCCACCCAAAGCAATCATCTGCATTTGCTGTGAAGACAACGAATGACTTAATTTTTTTTTTTTCATAAAATCTCCTTTACATATTTCTAATACAATTGTAAAGGTTTTTGTTAAAAAATAAAAATTTATCTTTTTATATACCCTTTATTAATAGTAAAAAATAGCTTTGTAAAAAAATTACAAAACTATTATTACAAAGCTATTTTTTAAAAGGGTTATTTTGCTTCTCGTTTTTTTCTTCAATATGTGCTTTTGTCAATTGGTAGATTTGCAACACATGATCATCAATTAAGCTATAAAAAACTTGTTTATCAACTCGCTTACCAGTTACTAATCTTTCCTGTTTTAAAAAGCGCAATTGATGTGAAACATTAGAAGCAGACAAATTCAGAGTTTGAGCAATGTCTGATACAGTAATCGAACCTTGTGCAACCGTTAAAAGTATTTTCATTCGAGTAGGATCACTCATCGTTTTAAAAATATCAATAATCGGTTGCAATTCTTCCTTCGAGGGTAAGTCAATTTTTCTAGTACCTTGATCGCCCATCTAATAAATTTTAAACCTCTATTTCTAACTACTATTTTACTTGCAGCGGAAGAACAATAAACGCAAACCATTAAAAGTAACAATTAAAGTACTTCCCTCATGGAGAGCAACAGCCCACCCAATGTTAGTAATTTGTAAACCATTAAGTACTAATAATAATAACACAACTACTAAAGCAAAAATAATATTTTCTAAGACAATCAAGTTCATTCTTTGAGACAAGCGATGGGCATAAGCTAGACGAGAAAGGTCATTTTGGACTAAAACAACATCGGCAACATCAATTGCCACGTCAGTTCCAGAACCCATTGCTACTCCAATATTAGCATCAACTAAAGCTGGAGCATCATTAACTCCATCTCCAACCATTGCAACTTCACAATTTTCTTTTTTAAGTTTTTCTATTACTTGAACTTTTTGATCTGGTAAAACATTAGTGACAACTTGATTAATCGCTAAACTTTGTCCCACTGCCTCACCTGTAATTAAAGCATCGCCGGTAATCATTACAGTTTTAATATGACGTTGATTAAAATATTCAATAGCTTTTTTGGTTGCAGGTTTAGGTTGATCTAATAATCCAATAATTCCTACAACATCTTGATCCTGAGTAATATAAATTACCGTTTTGCCTTGACTTTGCCACTCTTTTCTTCTCTGTTCAAAGGTAATTGCAACATCAGAAAAGATTTCTGGTTTACCAACTAAATAATCATGTCCTAAAAAATGAGTACTAAGACCTTTCCCGATAGTATTTTCACATTTTAAGTTAGTAAGTTTCTTTTCCGGAGTAAATGCGGCAACAATGGCTTGCGCTAGAGGATGATTACTTTGTTTCTCTAAAGCAACTAAAACATTGATCAAATTTTTTTGATCAACTTGACTATTAAAGTAATAATTTGTAACTGTAGGAACACCTTGGGTTAAGGTTCCCGTTTTATCAAAAGCAATGGTTTTTAACTGTGATAAATTGGCTAAGTAAGCCCCTCCCTTGAATAAGACACCATTACGTGCCAAATTAGAAATGCTTGATAAAGTTGCAGGAACCGCACTAGCTGCTAATGCACAAGGAGAAGCTCCTACTAAAAAATTAATCATTCGATAAAAGCTTTCATTCCATGTCCAGTGAAGTAAATAAGGACCTGCCAATAAAACAAATGGTAATAATAATAAAATCGTTGTTACATAAATTGGCTCCATTTTTTGTATTTTTGTCGCTACTTTAGTTGGAGAATCTTGGGCAGTTTTTACCATAGAAATAATTTTTGCAAATACCGTATCTGAACTGTTTTTAGTTACTTTCATTTCAAAGGTTGAATTACCATTAATCGTACCACCATAAACTTCATCACCTAAAGTCTTTTCCTTAGGTATACTTTCACCATTAATAGAAGCTTCATTAATACTTGCAGTACCTTTTATGATTAACCCATCCGTGGGAATTTGAGCTCCATTTAAAACTTGTAATCGATCACCAATTATTAAATCTTCAACTTTTATTATTTCAATTTCACCATCAAGTTTAAATCGCCGAGCATCATGTGGTGCCATTTTTAATAAAGAAGTGATTTCTTTGCGACTCTTATCTTCTGCATATTCTTCTAAGAAATGGGCCCCTGCAAAAATCAAAATTAAAAGTGCGGCTTCTTGAAAACTACCAATAATCATCGAACCCAAAGCGGCCAGTAACATTAGAATATGAATATTAGGAATAAATTTATGTTGATTTATTGACTGACTAACTGTATCACTAACTCCTTCCCAAATTACATGATATCCTGCCAATAAAATCGTTAAAGTATATCCTAAATTTCGCACAAGCAACATATTTTCCGGCAATAACATTGCTATGATAAAAGCGACTAAGCCTCCTAGATAAAACCAAACTGCTTTTGTAAATTTCATGGCTCGGCGACTCCTTTAAAATTTATATCTGATCATTTGAACATCTGTTCAATTGTTCAATTAAATATAAATAATTTGAAAACTTATGTCAAGTTATTTTTTATAAAAAGTCTCCTAAAACCTAAATAAATCTATTTAATATCTTCTAAACCATCACGCTCAATAACTGCATTCAAAGCCGCTGTTAAACCAGCAACCATATCAATTAGAGATATGGCAGGGATATGAGAACGATTAACTATTTGTTGAGGCAAAAAAGGAACATGGATGAAACCAGCTTTTAAATTAGGAAAATTCTTTTCTCGAAGATACTGAACATGATAAAAAAGTGAATTACAAACGTAAGTTCCAGCTGAATTAGAAATTTCACTTGGAATTCCAACTTGACGAATCGCTTTCACCATTGCTTTTATCGGTAACTGAGTAAAGTATGCAGTTTTGCCATCAGGATGAATCGGCTGGTTAATAAATTGCTCCCCTGCATTGTCTTTAACCTTACTATCAGCCAAATTTATTGCTACACGTTCAGGAGTAATTGCAAAACGTCCACCAGCTTGCCCAACATTAATTACATAATCAGGTTGATTTTCAATAATAGCTTTCTTAATTAGATCTTGAGATTTTTTAAATTCAGTAGGTATTTCTAACTTAATTAATTTGGCCCCTTGTATCTGATCCGGCAGCATTTTTACCACCTCAATTGCCGGATTTATTTTTTCGTGGTTAAATGGATTAAAACCAGTAATTAAAAATTTCATCATTATCTTCCCCTCTTTTTTTATTAGTATGATCTAACTAATGAAACCAAACAAGGTTTTTATTTAAACAAAAATAAACAGTTAATAATAATAATCAATTAAGTTCTCAATCCTTAATTAAGATTTAAATTTAATCAATGATAAGAACTAAGAATTATTATTGGATTAAATAAAACTAAAATCTATGTTAAAAATATTCAAACAAAAAAACTGATGAAAAACTAAGTTTAATTTCCCATCAGTCTTCTTTATATATATATCTTTAATTAAATTTTGCGTTTACTAGATGACATAATTCCAAGCTCCTCACGATACTTACTCACAGTTCGTCGAGCAATTTTAATTCCTTTTTTTGACAATAATTCAGCTATTTTTTGATCACTTAATGGATGCTGAATATTTTCTTGTTCAATTAAATCGCTAATTCTTCTTTTTACTTGATCAACCGACTGATTTGCATTACCATTACTTCGCTTAGTAAAGAAAAATTTGAGTTCAAATATTCCAGTATCAGTTTGTAAATATTTACCGTTAATTGTACGACTAACAGTTGAAATACTAATCCCAAGTTTTTGGGCTACATCTCTCAATAATAAAGGACGTAATTCTTGAGTTTCCCCTAAAAGAAATGATGATTGAGCCTGAACAATACACCGACCAATCATTGCAATTGTTTGAATACGATGATCTAAATTTGTTTTAAGCGCTTGGTATTCTTGATATTTATTTTTAATATAAGCCTTAACTTCAAGATCAGTATTCTTTTTTAATTCATCATAAGTTTCTTCAGCAAACACCAAATTAGGATAGCCATATTTTGTGACTTCCAATGATAAATGCCCATGATTATTTTTAACAATTAATTCAGGAATTATATAGTTACTTTTACCATAATTGCTAACATATGGATAAGGAGATAAAGTTTGAATTAATTTAAAAGCTGTATCTATTTCAGTTCTTGATTTTTGAAGTTTTTGTGCGATTTTTAACCAACTATGATTTAATAACTCATCATAACAGTATTCCAACATCTGCAACGCTAAAGTAGAGTTTTTTGTTGCTTTTTTAAATTCTAACTGTAACATTAAACATTCATGTAGCGATTGTGCTCCTACTCCTGGAGGATCTAAATTATACAGTAGCTCTTTAGCATCCATTAATTGTACACGATTGATCTCTAAATCTTTTAATAATTCTTGATCAGATAACAATAAATAACCATGTTCATCTAAGCAATCAATTAATTTAATGACCACATCTTTTAACGGAGTTTGTCGCATTGTCAGATGAACTTGCTCCAAAAGATAATCATAGATTGTCTGTCGATCAATTGATCTATTCTCTAATGTTGTTGATATTTCTACTTCTTGTTTAGAAATTGTTGGATTTACATCAAATAAGGGATTTGCCATACTTAAATCTTGAACATAATCAGTCAAATCCAATAAATTAGTCTGCAAGACCAAAATTGCTTGCTTCATACTTTGAGTTAAAGCCAAGCGTTGTAATTGTTTTTGATTAATTTGATAACTTTGTTTTTGCTTCATAAGCTAACCTTAATCTTTCAGTTTCAATTTTATATTAATTTATATAGCTTGTAAATGCTTTCTTAATTAGTATTGACTCTACTTCTATAAATGATTCATTAACAAAATAAAACACCTCAACTTCGATCAGAATTGAGGCAGTTATTTATTATATTTTTTGACTACATTTTAATTTTTACCCTAATTAGCATAAGGTTTCATGCCATTCAGAATAACTGTATAACATTAATCTTTTTTTGAATTTAAGATCTCATTAAAGCTTTAGCCATGCAATATATCTTTATCTAATTTTTATGGTAAATAAAAAGATATTATAATAAACTTCCTGTGTATTAATTCTTCATATTAAAAGAACATTCATTAAAAGCAATTATAATTACACTTATTAAGACAAGCGGTTAATTATTTCTAAAAATTTTACCGAAAACAAACAAAAATGTAAGTTATTGATCCTTAAGATGTGCGAAAATAAACCTATAAATTATCTAATCAATCAGAAGACTTTATATGCTAAGGAACTAAAATGAAAAATGTTAACGAAATTTTAAAATGGATGAACCAAAATCAAAAGATAAATTATGATCGATTACTTCAAAAATTAATTAAATCATGGGAAGAGCAAAATGTCCGTCCTAAAATTTTAATGCATGCTTGTTGTGCACCTTGTACAACTTATCCTTTAGAATACTTATGCCAGTATGCTGATATCACAATTTATTATTACAACAATAATATTCAGCCACGTAATGAATGGGAACGTCGCCGAATTGTTTTACGAAACTTTATCAATGATTTTAATGAAAAAACCGGTAATAATGTTCAAATAATTGAGACTAAATACCAACCGAATACCTATCTTAAAGAAGTTAAAGATTTACACAACGAACCAGAAGGCGGATTACGCTGTAATGTTTGTTATAATTTACGATTAACTGCTGCAGCTCTTTATGCTAAAGAACATAATTTTGATTATTTTGGAACATCATTAACAATTAGTCCACATAAAAATTCGCAAACTTTGAATCAAATTGGAATTGAAATCCAACATTTATATCAAACAAAATGGTTGCCTTCGGATTTCAAAAAAAACAACGGTTTTCACCGCTCAATTGAAATTTGTGAAGAATATAATGTTTATCGCCAAAAATATTGTGGTTGCTTATTTGCAGCTAGGAAAATGGAGATGCTTGATCTAAAACAAGTTTCTCGTGAAGCTGATGAATTTGTCAAATTAAATCATGATCGTTATTCTAATTTTAATTTAGTTAAGTTTAATTTTCAGCATAAAGAACCATCAACAATCGATTAAAAATTAATTATCTTCACTATGATCATGAATAATTTTAATAAAAGAAGCTGCCGGTATTCGAATTAAGCGATATTCATCTGCAATTCCTCCGGCTTTTAATTTGAGCCCATTCCAAAAATTATTTTTGTAACGAGCCTGCATTGTTGCTACAAAAGCTTTTTCTGAAGAAATTTCATACTCTTTAATCTTATCTTTTGGCCAATGATATTGTTTTCCGGCTAAATTAATTGGATCATTACCATCCGAAATTGCAGCATGCCAACTATTAGTTTCATGTTTAGTTCCTGCCGTCCAGTATGTGAAGTATTGAATTGGCTTTTTACCATTAGATAATCGCGCCTTAACATAATAACTGGGAGATCCAGGCTGTAAAATTAAAGTGTTAAAAGAATAATTAACTTTAACATTTTTTCGATCATTTATATCTGCAGGTGAAAAAAAGGTAAACAAAATTAAGGAACCAAGTAACACAACTAAAATCACCGAATCAATAATATCTCGGAACAAAATAAATTGTTTAATTCCTTTTTCGTGATTAATTATTTCTAATTTTAAGTGGCGCATGCGGATTCCATGGATCAAAAAGCCCACAATAATAATTGCAAAAATCCACATCATAATACCAAAAAGATTCCAAATATTCATGACCAAATTATAACCTATCTTTAAAAATTATTTTCGCAATTATTAAAAAAAGAATGGTAAAATTAAGATTCAATAAAACACGTAGCGAGGTACAAAATGAAAATAGCTGTTTTAGCTGGAGGAACAAGTACCGAACGTAATGTATCATTGGTTTCTGGCAAACGAATTGCTAATGCATTACGAGAAAAGGGATATCAAGTTTGTTTAATTGATTCATTTTTAGGGATCAAAAAACTTCCTGATAAATTAGATGAACTATTTTCCTCCGATATTATCGATTACGATATCAATATTGATACTTCAGTTCTAACTGAAGAAAAAATTCGCCAATTAAGACCGGATGATGATGGTACATATTTTGGTCCTAATGTAATTAAAGTTTTAAGGAAAGCTGATTTTGTCTTTATCGCTTTACATGGTGGTGCAGGCGAAAGTGGTCAAGTTCAAGCATTCCTTGATCTTTATAATATTAAATATACCGGATCAGATTATTTTGGTGCTGCTCTAGCCATGAATAAATCCAAAGCCAAAGAAATTATGAAATACTATGACATTCCGACTGCCGATTTTATAACCGTTCATAAAGGAGAACCAATTCCTGATAAATTTAGCTTTGGCTATCCCGTTGTTGTTAAACCAGTTAACGGTGGGTCTAGCGTTGGAACGGTAATTGCCAACAATTATGAAGAAACAAAAAAAGCAATCATTGATGATTTTGTATTCGACGAATACATAATTGTTGAACAATATATTAAAGGAAGAGAATTTTCACAGGGAGTTATTGGTGATCGAACCCTTCCTGCTATTGAAATTATTGTTAATGACGGATGGTATGATTTTGAACATAAATTCAAAACTGGTAATACAACCATCTTTAAGACACCGCCAGAGAATTTTTCAACTGCTTTACAAAAGCAAATGGATCAAATTTCTCTTGAAGTAGGCAAAAAATTAAATTTAATGAATTACTTCCGTCTTGATTATTTACTAAATGAAAATGGGTTTTACATTATTGAAGCCAATGTTCTTCCAGGTTTAACACCACTATCACTAATGCCACAAGAAGCAGAAGCCGATGGAATTTCTTATCCCGATTTAATTGAAATGATTTTAAAAGAAAAAATTAGAATTTACGAAAAACTTTAAATATTTGAATCAACTTAAATTTTAAAGTACATATACTTAAACATTTCTTTATTAACAAAAAGTGTTGGAAATTGGTTTTCCAACACTTTTTACTTTAAACAATGAAGATTATTTAAAATAGGCACATCAATCAATTCATTTTTGCCAAGCTTCTACATCATTTTATTATTTTGAGTTTTAATCATGAAATATTTTCAAACTAAACCATAAGATAATTTCTAGTCCAGGTCTTTTGGTCAGAGCTTATCCAAAGGTTAATTCTTTAATCAAGAAAATAATTTGTCCACCCAACACCAATTCGATTAGTAACTTTCCAGCAATTAAGATTAATAAACGGTATTTTGTTAACATATCACCTTAAATCCATTGACATGTACTTATTTATACTATTACTTTACCATTGGGATCAGTAGCAATAATCAATTGTTTGGAATACTTGTTCATCACGAATATTTTTTATTTAAAAGAGTTAAATCAGTTACGTTTTCTTTATAACTTTGAAATTCGCTTTCTTAAACAACAGTACTTGATCGAATCTTTGTTAAATTATTTTAGCAGGAACCTCAATTAAAGTAACATTAATTGTTTTTGTTGCAACTATATTACTAGCAGAATTAGCAGCACTCGCTAAAACTGCAGTTGAGGCAAGAATCATTAGGATTGTTACACAAACTTCAAAAAAATAAATTTTGTGAAGTTAAAAAAAAAGCAGTTTAATTAAACTGCTTTTTTAAATTAATATTTAAATTAATATAAATAATTAACGACTAGGTATAAAGAAATTAGCGTCTACCCATTGATTACCACCAAGATTATACATCGTTACATTACCTTTTTTAGCAACTTTAAAGTATTTCCAAGCACTACCATGAGGTAATTTTTTAGTCCAAGTCTTCTGATCAGGACTAGTCCAAAGGTTAATACCATAACCTGGAACATAATTTACTACACCAACCCCTGATACATTCGTAATTTTCCAATCATTTAGATTAGGATTTTGTATAGGATACATGCTAGCATACTCAGAAGAAATCCATTGATTAGTTCCTAGTTTATACCATATACTACCATCAGGATAAGTGGCAACGGCACTGAATTTCCAAGCAGTACCTGTCATTAATTTACGATATGAGCCATCGGGATTTAGTTCAGCACCATCATTAACATTAGGATTCTTCCAGAGGTTAATACCGTAACCCCATGCATACTTAATCCAAAGAATACCATGACTTTCTTTAATTGAAGGTCCAGCCGTCTTCACAGTAACCTTACGAGTATAATTTGTTACTACTGCATTATCTTTAGGATTAGTAATTTGATAATTGATTGTATAAATACCTTCATCAGCTGGTGTAAAGACATTATCTTTTAAGCTGACATCTTTTCCATCCTTAGTAACTTTAATATCAATGAAATTATTTGGTACAGTTTCAGAAATTGTTGCATTAGGTGTACTTGTTGTTGGATCAGTATAATTTAATTTAAAAGATAAATTATTTAATACATTAAAGCTTGTTCCAAGTTCAATAGTCGGATTAGCAACTTCACTGCCATCATATTTTGCAGAAATTGGTTGACTAATAGTTGAATTAACAATTAAAGTCATGGTTTTAGTAGTAACCTTACTGCTATCTTCTGGA
The DNA here is from genome assembly GCA_945285405.1 of uncultured Lactobacillaceae bacterium. Lineage (GTDB taxonomy): Bacteria > Bacillota > Bacilli > Lactobacillales > Lactobacillaceae > Xylocopilactobacillus. Next base: position 45,045 of record CALYQJ010000004.1, read on the forward strand.
TTAGTCCAAATATAATTAACAGTATAAGTATCAGGTTTGACCATAGAAATGTTTCCAGCAGAATTCAACGAAACCGTCTGACCTGCTTTATTGGTAATCTTATAGGTTACTTTACTTGGATCAATTGTATAAGTTGAACCATTAGCACTAACATAAGTTGCCTTAACATTGTCCATCTTTAAAACAGTTGCAAAAGGACTAACTTCTTTTTGTTTATTATTTGATAAAGTATAAATTGCATTATCATTAAATCCTGTAACATTAGGAGCAGCTAAATCAGTAGGATTAACATTAAGAGTTAAATCTTTTTCTACTTTTTGCGAAGCATCATTAGGATTTGTAAAAATATAATGAACCTTGTAAATACCATCAGTTGTCGTTGGAATTGTACCATTATTATTCAAAGAAACATCTGCACCACTCGAATTTTTAACTGATACATTAATATAAGCTTGCGGTAAATCTTGAGTTTTACCAGCACCATCAACATATGTTGCAGCGACAATCGATTTAGGATCGATACTACTAGTCGTGCGACTATTAACCGCTAATTGATCATTGTTGGGAAATTTAGTAATAGTTGGTGGAGTTGCTGCATTAGGAATACCGTTAACTGTAACTGGAATTTTAATTGTACTAGTTATCCCCGTGATTACATTATAAACGTTAGCATAAACGTATTGCGGTGAAGATGTTGGCCGAAGCGAAGGTAACTGGAACGAAATTTTACTTATATTATCCTTAACAAAACTTTCTTCATTACTACTATTAACCACAACTTTATAGGCTTCTAATTTACCAGCACCATCTTGTGAACTCTGCAAAATACCATTTAAATTATTTGCCAAAGTGTTTAAAGAAGCCTGATTGTTATAAGTATAAGTCAAATATTTTTTATCATAGCTATTAGGCTGTAATATTTCACCATTTTTTATCGTAGTTGTTGTTGTTGTTCCATTACTATCAGTAGAGCTGTATCTAAAAATTGGATAATCAGTAGTTGTAGGAGTTCCAACAACTACCTTACGAACTAAATAAGCAACGACATTATCACCGGCAGCAGGAGTATTTGTTGTAACTTTAGCTACATTATCTGCATCAGGTACTTCACTGAGGAATACAAAATTACTTGCATCATAACGTTCTGCAATACTTTTAGTATAAGGAACAGGAATAAATTGTTTAACAATTGTAACTTTAGAATCTGGGTTTAATTTATAATTAGGATAATTAGAAGTAATCAGGTTTTCGTGACCATTAACTATTCCAGATTGTTGATAATAGTACTTACTTACTAAATTTGCAAGATCCTCTCTTGAATATATTTGTTTACCATTACTGTCTTTTATTACACTAGCGTTATCATCTGGATTTTGGGTTAAAATAGTTTGATAGCCATTAATTATTTTGTCACTACTAAGATCAGGGATTGGATTAATTGTCGGTTTTGCAGAATCGTTTACGATATTAGCAGTCATTTTAATCGAGCCAACTGAGCTGAAACCATCAGTTGTTGTTAATTCTACCGTAAAACTATCACCAACACTTAATGTCCGTAGTAGATCAATAATATTTTTGGAAGTAGCTCCATTACCGGGATGTATACGTGGGCCAGAGACACTAATTGCAGTTTTATAATTCTCATTTCCTAAAAATTTTACTGTTGCATCATTTTTAACAAATAATTGCAAAAGGTTATAATTTAAATTATTATACAAATTTTTATAAGCATCTTTTGTTTTCAATAATGATTTTGTAGCATCAGAGGTATTGTAATTATCATAAATAATACTATTACCTTTACTTGTACCCTCAAAAGCTTGCAAACTTTGAATACTACTAATAGGTACATTAACATTAGTATTAAATCCATCATTTAATGAATTTTGATAATCAGTTTTCGCGTCAGCTTTAACAACAGCTGGTGCTACTGGTTGCCCAATGAAGCTCAAAACATTTGAAGTCATTGGAGCAACGGTAAGAAGAACTGTTGCACAAATTCCAAAGTATTTAATTTTATTTTGTTTCATGTTATTAAAAATTTCCTCCATAAAATATTTTCTAAATTTCTCTTTTATTATAACAGTTCCTAAACAATATACAAAAATTAGAATAAAAAAATCATTTTAATATTTATTTTAATAATTTTATTTATAGAAAAATATAATCATCTAATAATATAATTTACGATTGAGGAATAAAATAATTGTGATCAACCCATTGGTCACCCCCTAAATTATACATTGTCACGTTCCCTTTTTTAGCAATTTTAAAGAATTTCCAAGCACTACCATGTTTCAATTTTTTAGTCCAAGCTTTTTGATCTGGACTAGTCCAAACATTAATCCCATATCCTGGAATATAACTAACTTTTCCAATCCCTCTTTGATTAGTAACTTGCCATGTCGGTGTCGAAGTAACCGGGGAAAAACTAATGTATTTATCTTGAACCCATTGATGATTACCCAATCGGTACCATTGAGTGCCGTTAGCATAACTTGCAATTGCACTATACTTCCAAGCACTACCATGTTCTAATTTACGATAAGTGCCATCAAAATTCCTTTCAGCACCATCATCTTCATTATAGTTTAACCACAGGTTAATCCCATACCCGGGAACATAATTAATCCAAACAATACCCTGAGCAGGAATTACTGTTGGTTTTTCTGGTGTAGGCTTAATTGGTTTTTGAGAGGTAGTTTCATCTGATTTTTTAACTGTTAGGGTCCTAGTGTAATTAGAAACTTTAGCATTATCTTTAGGATTAGTTATTGTATAAGTAATTGTATAAATACCCTCCGTTGGAACAAAAGAATTGTTAGTTAAAGATACTTCCTGATTATTTTTGGTTACTTTGACCTTAACATAATTGTTAGGAACTGTTTCTGTAATTGTATTTAATGGTGTACTTGAATTAGGATCAGTATAACTGAAACTAAAAATAATATTGCTTAAAACATTAAAACTCTTAGTATTCGTATCAATAACTGGATCAGCAACTGCATCATTTGTATAACGCGTCACAATTGGTTGACTAGTAATTGCATTAACAATCAAGGTTGATGTTTTCTTAGTAACTTTGCTTGAATCTTCAGGATTAGCCCAAATATAAGTAATTGTATAAGTTTGTGGTGAAGTCATCGGAATACAATTGTGCTCATTTAAATTTACCAATTGACCTGCAGAATTTTTTATTTGATAAATAATATTACTTGGTTTAAAAGTATATGTATTACCATCAACACTCTTATAAGTAGCTTTTACATCACTCATTCCTAGTAAAGGAGCTAAAGGACTTACTTCTTTATGAGAAACGTTAGATAAAGTATAAACTGCATTATCAATAAAACCAGTAACCGTCGGTGCTGCTAAATCAGAATTAACAACTTTTATAGTTAAATCTTTTGTTACCGATTTTGAAGAATCAAGAGGATTAGAAAATACATAATGTACTGTATATGTACCAGTTTGAGTTGTAGGTACCGTACCATCATAATTTAAATTAACATTATAGCCATTAGTGTCAGTAACTGTTACTTTTATATAATTGTTAGGCAAAATAACAGTATTATTATCAATACCTTGATAAGTAGCTTCTACTCCGCTTAAAGGATTATAACTGGAAACAAGTCGACTATTAACGATAACTGTTGTTCCAGGAAATTTGGTAACCTTGGGAGCTAAATTAGAGTTCGGAATATCAGTTACAGTAACTGGAATTTTAATTTGAGAAGTTTTACCATTTTGAGGATTATAAGCTTTAGCAATTACCAATTGTGGACTAGTCGTAGCTTTAACATCAGGTAAGGCAAAATCAATATTAATTTTATTTTGATCGTCTTCACTGTAAACATCCGTATAAGCCACAAAATTTCCACCACCGTTAGCACTAGATTGAAATCCATTATTTAAATAACGCGATAATTTTTGCAAGCTGGCGGGATCATTATAACGATAAAATAAATTTTGTTTATCTGCATTATTGGGAATTAAAGTTGAATCATTCATTAACGGATTTCGAATTCGGTTCCCATTATTATCTTTAACATCACTAGTATATTTAAAAATTGGAAAATTAGGATTACCAATTACAATTTTACGTTCTAAATAAACATTTTCTACAGCTGTAGCATAAGGATCCGGTAATTCAGTAGTAATTTTATTATTTTTTAAAGCAACAAAACTACTTGGATCATATACTGCTGCAATATTAGGAGTATATTTTATCGGAATTAGCTGTGAAAGTATTGCTCCGCCATTACTATCAAAATTAAAATTACCGCTTAAAGTTTGGTACTCAGATTTACCCAATATTGCATAATAAAAGGGGTTGCTAAAATCTGCACTAGTAAGTGTTGATGAATTATTGACATTTTTTACAGCAGTTACTATATCTGATGGTATTTCAGCATTAGTTACAGCAACGTTATTATTTAATTGCAAATCTTTTGGTGAAACTAATTTAATTTTAGTATCAGCAGCAATAGTAATTTTAATTGTTTTCAAAGCCTGCTGAACATTTCCAGAATCTAAAACTGTAAAATGAACTTTAAAACTTTGACCAGGCTTTAAAGTTTTTAATACTTCTAAAGTATTAGTAGACGAAGGCACTATTTCTGAGCCAATTTCAATTTCCACAGTAGTTTTATAATCACTATTTATTAAATTGGCTAATTTTGCGTCTTTAGTCACAAACTGTTGTAAAAATTTAACTTGTAAAGCTTCTACCAATGGCTTGGTTTCATCAGTAAAATTACCATATAGTTCGGATTTTTCAAAAACCTGACTAGCTTTATTATTATTAAGCGTTTTCAACCCATTTTTGGGAGTAGACCCTGCATTCACCAAATCCGTATCGCGAAGATTATTTAATGAACTTTTTGTAATTTCAAAATGATCAACGAATCCTTTATTTAAATCTTTTTGATAAGCAGTATCATCTGCCTTTACAATTTGGGGGCTTAAAGTTAATAAAATTGGAGTAATAAGTGCACTAGCCATCGGCGAAACTATTAATAAGCTCGCACATAAACCTAAATATTTAATTTGTTTCATTTAACTTCTCCAAAGTAATTATTAATTTCCTTTAATCAGATTATAACGATATCTTAAAATTTTTTCAAAAAAATGCGCTATTCAATTTGAATAGCGCATTAAAAATCTCGATGGTGATAATTAGGTGCTGGCTTTTCCATCACCACATCATGGGGATGTGATTCTCTTAAACCAGCATTTGTTATTTGAATAAATTGAGCAGTATCTTTAAGTTCTTGAATGGTTGTTGAACCAGTATAACCCATACCCGATCGTAAACCACCTTCTAGCTGGTAAATAATATCAGATACTTCACCTTTATAAGAAACTATGCCTTCAATACCTTCAGGTACTAATTTTCTAGAATCATTTACTTCACTTTGAAAATAGCGATCTTTAGAACCATTTTTTTGGTCCATAGCTGCTAATGAACCCATTCCTCGATATTCTTTATACTTTTGCCCATCTTTTTCAAAAATCTTCCCTGGTGCCTCAGCAGTTCCCGCAAGCATGCTTCCTAACATTACTGCATCACCTCCGGCTGCTAAAGCTTTAACTAAATCGCCAGAATACTTAATTCCTCCATCAGCAATAATTGTTTTGTGATATTGTTGCGCGATCGTTGCTGCATCCATTACAGCAGTTACTTGAGGAACTCCAATACCGGCAACCACTCTTGTTGTACAAATAGATCCGGGACCTATACCAACTTTAACTACATCAACTCCTGCTTCATAAAGAGCCTTAGTTCCTGCAGCTGTAGCTACATTACCAGCAATTAAAGTCGTTTGTGGAAAAGTTTGACGTAATTCCTTTACTTTTCTGAGAACTCCCGCTGAATGCCCATGGGCTGTATCAACAACAATAGCATTTGCTCCGGCCTTTATCAATTGTTTAGCTCGCTCAATTGTATTATCAGTTATCCCAACAGCTGCTGCAACCAAATACAAACCCTGATCATCAACAGCTGCCAATAGTTCTTTACTCAAATTTGGCTTTTGGGCTTTAACTTTTTGAACTTCATTCACTTGGGCATTCACACTCATATTTTTATGAATTACCCCTAAACCTCCTAATTTAGCCATTGCTATTGCCATTTTATGTTCCGTAACTGTATCCATACCAGCACTGATAATTGGTAGATTTAAATGAATTTGATCACTTAAATTCACTTTTAAATCAATATCCTGAGGTAAAACGTCACTAGCAGCAGGAATCAATAAAACGTCATCAAATGTTAAACCAATACCAACAATCTTTTCTATTTTTTGCAAAATAACCTCCTTTTTTATAAAAAAGGGCTCTAAAAAAGAGTCCCTTTAATATTATATTTATGTTTTAAATAATAATGTATTCCAAACAGTGCTCCTGCTAAAATCAAGTAAATCCAACCATTAAATACAGGATTAAGTTTAGGGGGAAGTATCGTAGCAATTGCTACAACAATAAACAATCCAACAAAGCCCAAAGCGATGATTCCAACCAATTTAGGAACTGAAGCTCGATTATCTTTAGGTTTTAAAGTCCAAAGTGTAAAATATGCCCAAGGTAAACCAAATTCTGCGGCCATTAAAATTATTGTCATAATTCCATTAGAATTAGCAGTAGTTTTATTATTGCTAGTAAATATAACTAAGCTAGTCATCGCACTCAATAAAAGGGCAAAAATAATTGAATTATCAAGCCATAATAATGGAAAGCTATTACTTGGCTTTTCTTTTTCCCCTTTTACATGACTCTCAGCTTTCTTTCTAGGACTACCATAAAGGCGATTAGCAGGTAACCCCTTTTGTTGAGCAGTAATGATTTCATCTAAAATACTATTTATATATTTATCTGCTGATTCAGAAGAATATTTATGTTCATTAACTAAAGTTTTTTTTAATTGAAATACATATTCTTCATTACGCTTTGTCAATTCTGATAATTTATGATGAGTAGTTGGAGTTGTCGTAGTTTGTTTCTTTTTACTCATTACACATTAAACCTAAATTCAAAAATATCGCCATCCTTAACGACGTAATCTTTACCTTCCATTCTTAACTTCCCTGCTTCTTTAACTTTCTCCATACTGCCATAATGATCTAAATCAGCAAATGAAACAGTTTCAGCTTTAATAAAACCACGTTCAAAGTCACTATGAATTATTCCGGCAGCTTGTGGTGCTTTTGCCCCGACTTTAAAAGTCCAGGCTCGATTTTCTTTACCACCACCTGTAAAGAAAGTACCTAACCCTAATAATTTATAAGTAGCTTTAATTAGTTGATCTAATCCCGATTCTTTAGCACCCAAATCTGCTAAAAAATCAGCACGATCTTCTGGATCTAGTTCTGATATTTCTTCTTCAGTTCTTACTGAAATTGCTAAAGCTGGTGCATTCTCTTGATCAGCAAGTTCCTTAACCGCTGTAAAATACGGTGAATCACTAGGATTCGAAATAAAATCATCACTAATGTTAGCTACATAAATTACTGGCTTAGTAGTCAATAAAAAAAATCCTTTAACGATTTTTGCTTCATCTTCAGTAAAATTCAAAGAACGAGCAGGTTTCCCTGCTTCTAAAGCTTTTTTAATCTTTGTTAATAAAGGTAATTCAGTCATTGCAGCTTTATCATGAGTTCGTGCAACTTTCTCAACCCGTCCTAACCGTTTATTAACACTATCTAAATCAGCAATTTCAAGTTCAAGATTTACGGTTTCAATATCGTCTTTAGGATCAACTGTTCCCGTTACAGAAGTAATATTAGGATCTTTAAATGCTCGAACAATATGAACAATAGCATCCACTTCACGAATATTTGCTAAAAACTTATTTCCTAAACCTTCACCTTTACTGGCACCTTTAACAATACCAGCAATATCAGTAAATTCAAAAGTTGTTGGAGTAACCTTTTTAGCTGGTAACAATTCCTGCAACCGATCTAAACGAGGATCCGGCACTTCAACCATACCTACATTAGGTTCAATTGTTGCAAAAGGATAATTTGCCATTTCAGCACCAGCATTTGTAATTGCGTTAAAAAGGGTTGATTTTCCAACGTTAGGTAATCCAACAATTCCCGCTGTTAAACTCATTTCTATTCCAATCTATTAATAATTACTTGACCGGATGTATCATGACTATCCGGTGTATGTTTAATTCTCTTAACTTTCTTAATAAAATCAGATCGAGAAAGTAATAACCTTCGATGACAAGAGTTACAAATTAAACCTATATCAGCACCAATTCGTACTACTCGCCATTGATTAGTCCCACAAGCATGGGGCTTTTTCATAATTACTGCATCATTAAGCCAAATTTCCATTAATCATCATCGATCTGTAACAATTCCATAATCCGAGCAAGATCATCTTCTGAAGCAAAACTAATTTCAATTTTTCCCATACCCCGTGTATTTTGATGAATTTTAACTTTTGTATCCAATAAATCTTCTAACGAACTTTGCGTTGTACGAACAAAAGGAGTTAATTCTTTAGCTAAAGGCTTCTTCAAAGTATTTAACTCTTGCTTTTCAGAAATATACTTTTCAATTTCTCTAACCGTTAATCCTTCTTTAACAGCTTTTCTAGCAACTTGTTCAATTATTTTTGGATCTTGTAACTTCAGTAAAGCTCGTGCTTGAGCATTAGAAAGTTGCTTTTGGTCAACCATCATCTTAACATTATCCGGTAATTGTAATAATCGAATATAATTAGTGATATATGGGCGACTTTTGCCAACTTTTTTAGCTACTTCATCTTGCGTCAAATTTAATTTCTTGATTAAAGTTAAAAAGGCCTGTCCTTCTTCAATCGGCGTTAAATCTTCCCGTTGAAGATTCTCTAAAACCGTAATTTCTAAAACTTGCTCATCTGTATAATCACGTACAATGGCTGGAATTTTTTCTTTACCGGCAAGCTTTGATGCCCGCAACCGTCTCTCACCAGCAATTAATTCATAACCATTAACTCCTTTTTTAACGATAATCGGTTGAAATACACCACTCTCTTTAATAGAGTCAGCCAATTCTTTTAATCTGTCATCATCAAAGATTTGACGTGGCTGATAAGGATTAGGTCGAATATCAGCTAGTTTAATTTCAATAATTCCTTCAGAACTTTCATTTAGATCTTGAATTGGATCACTAGAAAAGAAAGCATCTAATCCTGTTCCTAAGCCGCGATTTTTTTTAGTTGCCATTTGCTGCAAGTACCTCCTTGGCCAACTCTAAATAGGCTATTGCACCTTTGGAACGAGAATCATAATAATAAATCGGCATTTGATGACTTGGAGCTTCTGCTAAACCAATATTACGGGGGATAATCGTATCATAAACTTTATTATAGAAATAATTTCGAACATCACCAATAACTTGGGCGCCTAAAAGTGTTCGTGCATCATACATGGTAATTAATACACCTTCAATACCTAATTGAGGATTTGATCGCCTTCTTACCTGATCAATTGTATTAAGTAATTGACTTAAGCCTTCCAAAGCATAAAATTCGCTTTGTAAAGTAATCATTACTGTATCCGCAGCAGTAAAAGCCTGAATTGATAATAACCCTAGTGACGGTGGACAATCAATAAAAATAAAGTCATAGCAATCTTTAATTTCTTTTAAAATATCTTTTAATAAAAGTTCACGCCCGTTAACACTCGCATATTGAGTTTCAATTCCAGCTAAACGATTACTTGCAGCCGGTAAAATACTCACATTATCAAACTTAGTTTTAAGAATTGTTTTTTTTATTGAAACTTCTTTAGTCAAAGCATCAGTAATGTCTTGTTTTATAATAGTCTTCGTGGAACCTAAAAAGCCTGTCGTTAAATTGCCTTGCGGATCAAAATCAATCAACAAGACTTTTTTTCCAAGCTTTCCAAGCGAAGCTCCAAGATTAGAAGTAGTAGTAGTTTTACCCACTCCACCTTTTTGATTTGCTACTGCGATTATCTTCCCCATATTTTCTTAATTACCATCAATTTTCGGTTTTGTTGTCGTTTTCTCATTTTTTTTATTTACCTTTTTTAAGTGAACTATCATTTCCACATTATCTGAATCAACTTGTTTAATTTCCTGAGTAACATTTATTCCACTTTCTTCAACTGTCATTAAAGCTTTTTTTAAAGTCTGAGTTGCTAAAGTCAAATTATCAATTTTTGTCAAAATATTTGCTTTAGGTTTTATTGCTTTTTTAACTTTTTTAGGAGATTCCTTTGAAGGCTGAAAATTATTAGGATGAAGAATGTGCTCTACTAAATCTTTAGTCTGCACAACGCTCAAATCATGATCAGTAATTTCTTTTAATACTTGGCTTTGCTGCTCATCATTTAAATGTAATAATTCCCTACCATGGCGTTCCGTAATTATGCCAGAATTTATAGCAGACTTTATAGGCTCACTTAATTTAAGTAAACGTAATTTATTAGCTATTGTACTTTGACTTTTGCCAACACGACGCGCTAAAGATTCTTGCGTCTCTTTAGTTAAATTTAAAATTTTCTGATACGCTTGAGCTTCTTCAACTGCTGAAAGATTTTCGCGCTGTAGATTTTCACTTAAAGCCTGCACCGCCGTTGACGAATCATCAAAATTACGGATAATAGCTGGAATCGTCTGACGATTAAGACTTTTAACTGCACGAAATCTTCTTTCACCTGCAACAATTTCATACTTATGAGGTTTGTATTCTCGAACCACAATAGGTTGTAACAAACCATTTTTATCAATATTTTGAGCAAGTTCTTTTATTTTTTCAGTTTGAAAAACTTTACGCGGTTGATAACGATTAGGAATGATATCAGCGACATTTAAATTTATTAGCTTGCCAAATTCTTGATTATTATCTTCATTTCTAAAAAAATTAAAAAAATTACTTGCCATGTGATCCCTTCATTTTGGCTTTTATTTGACCATTAGCTCGCGGATATTTATGGGGGGTTATTTTTATTTTATGAATCAAAATCAACGTTCGATAATCATCATCTTTTTTTAAATCCACATCAACTGTTTTTTGAATTTTACCACCTAACATGGAAATTAAATTATTGGCGGCAAGGATTTCGTTTTCTCCATTTTTACCCTTGTATGCTATAAAATTACCTGACTTTTTTACTAAGGGTAAACAATACTCACTAAGAATCCTTAAATTTGCTACTGCTCGTGAAACAACCAAATCAAATTTTTCTCGCCCTTTTTTTCGACCAAAATCTTCAGCACGCTGCCAAACAAAATCTACGTTATTTAATTGCAAAAGTTCACATAAATTCTTTAAAAATTGTAACTTTTTTTGTGAAGAATCTAGTAATGTTAATTTTAACTCGGGATAGATGATTTTTAAAGGGATCCCTGGAAAGCCTCCGCCAGTTCCCACATCACATAATGAATGTGCTCGAGTAAATAAATCCGAATTAAAATAAAATATCGGAATTATCGAATCATAGAAATGTTTTAAATATGCTTCATTTAAATCGGTGATTCGAGTTAAATTATATTTTTGATTTGTTTTAATTAGTTCATTATAATAAATTGCAAATTGTCGTGCTGTTTTATCCACCACAACACCTGGAATTTTTTCCAGTATTTTTTCAAACTCTTTAGGATTCACGACTACCTCTTTGTGAAACTTTTTTGTTTCTCAATAACTTTAGCTAAAGAATGGAAGTGGGTCAATATTATTAAAGAAAATATGTACACTAAAAAAGAAATTCGCAAACAACAAATTAACATTTTAAAGCAACTTACACCTAATGAAAAAATTCATCAATCAAATATGATTTTTCAAAATTTAAGTAATTCCATGCTTTATCAAAAAGCCAAAAATATAGCACTTTTTTGGAGTACCGAAATTGAATTACCAACACACCAGTTTATTAATGATGCTGCTTTGGTTAAAAAAATATTTTTACCAGTTGTAGCTAATAATCATCAACTTCAATTTCGACAATACCAACAAAAACAGATGCATATAGTCAAAGGATTAGGAGAACCATTACCAAGTTGTCATAAAATTGCTTTAAACGACTTAGATTTAATTATCGTTCCTGGATTAATTTTTAGTCAAACTGGTCATTATCGAGTTGGGTTTGGTGGTGGCTATTATGATCGTCTTTTGACCAAATATCGAGGTCCAACAGCTGCGATTATTCTTGACCAACAAATTATACCGCACCCCAACTGGAAAGTGGAAAGTTTCGATCAACCAATTAAATATTTTTTTACATCAAAAATGAACTTTGATTATACAGGAGCTATAAATGGCTAAATTAGTTTTAATTCGCCATGGTGAAAGCACTTCAAATCGAGATCATATTTTTACTGGTTGGAACGATGTACCTTTAACTACAAAGGGTATAAAGCAAGCAATTATCGCTGGTAAAAAAATAAAAAAGGAGCAACTTAAATTTAGTGAAATTCATACCTCATTATTAAGTCGCGCTATAAAAACGGCTAATATAATTGCTGACGAAATTGATCAAAGTTATTTACCTATTTACAAATCCTGGCGTCTTAATGAACGACATTATGGAGCTTTAAGAAATGTAAACAAAGATCAAGCTCGCTTGATTTATGGAACCAAACAAGTTGCTGCTTGGCGTCGTGGTTTTCATACGCTACCACCTCTTTTAATTAAACCGGATTACGATCGTCGTTATCAGCTGATTCCCCATGATCTTATTCCTCGTGGAGAAAGCTTAGCGATGTCTTTAAAGAGAGTTTTGATTTACTACGAAGATCAACTTGCTCCAAAGTTACGTCAAGAGCATAATATATTATTAGTTGCACATGGTTCAACTATTAGAGTTTTGATAAAGTACTTTGACCAAATTACCGATGAACAACTAGATGGAGTCAAAGTCGGTAATGGCTCACCAATCATTTACCAATTTGATCATGATTTAAATATATTAAGTAAAAGATTTCTTTAATCTTGATTTTACAAGTATATAAAAAAAGGGTCTAATTTTAATAAAGCAAAAATTAGACCCTTTTAGTTTTAAGAAAAATTTAACTAGACCTTGTTTTACTTAATCTAAGTCAAATTATTTATTTAATAATTACTTCAAAGTAACGGTAGCGCCAACAGCTTCAAGTTGTTCCTTAATTTTATTAGCTTCCTCTTCTGTTGCTCCTTCTTTAATAATAGAAGGAGCTTTATCTGCGAGTCCTTTAGATTCTTTCAATCCTTGGCCAGTGATTTCTTTAATTGCTTTAATTACTTTAACTTTTTCCTGACCAGCTTCAGTTAATTCAACATCAAAACTATCTTTTACTGCAGCAGTATCACCACCAGCTGCACCAGCTGCAGCTACTGGAGCTGCAGCTGAAACACCAAATTCATCTTCAATACTTTTTACTAAATCGTTTAATTCAAGGATTGTTGCACCCTTGAGTTGTTCAATAATTCCATCTACATCTAAAGCCATTATTTATAATTCCTCCATTATTTGTTATCTTCGGTCGCTGCTTGAGCTTCCGTACTTGCTGGAGCTTCTGCTCCTGAATCCTCACCGTTCTCTGATTTTTGATCAGAAACTGCTTTAACCGCATAAGCAACATTGCGAACAGGTGCTTGTAAAACAGAAAGTAACATTGAAAGCAAACCTTCCTTGCTTGGTAGAGTTGCTAATTGATTAATCTCTTCAATTGAAGAAACTTTACCATCAATGTAACCACCTTTAATTTGTAGAGCATCTGCAGTTTTTGCAAAATTAGCTAAAACTTTCGCCGGAGCAATAATATCTTCATTAGAAAAAGCAACGGCAGTAGGACCTTTGAATAAATCATCAAGTCCTTCATAACCAGTTTCGTCAGCAGCGCGCTTAAGATAAGTGTTCTTAATAACTTCATAATGAACATCGGCATTTCTTAATTCGCGACGGAGTCTGGTATCTTCTTCGACGGAAAGTCCACGATAATCAACTAAGACTACCGCTTTAGCGGCTTTAAATTGCTCGACGATTTGGGAAACAATTTTCCCTTTTTTTTCTAAAATCGCTTCACTCGCCAAATATCTTTCCTCCTATTTTTATTTTTGTAATTATCTGCAAAAAAAGTAGAGCCGAAGCTCTACTTACATTAAATAAATCGAACTTCCTCGGCAGGATATTAAGGCTAATGCCACCTGAGTCTTCGGCAGAAAAATCACGTATCCATTATATCTTTTTTAAAATAAAATAACAACTCCTAAAATTGTAATTTTTTACTGATTTAATTTTGAGAGTCTCAATTTTATTAAATTTGTTATGATTTATAGTAAGTCATTAAATTATCATAATTTTTCATCATTAAAAATAACTGATATGGATTAAATTGAGATAATAAGTTCGTAATCTAGTCAATAACATTTACTATAAAAAATATTGGCTAAAATATTTTTTATAAATCATAAAAAGTGAAGTATATAACTTCACTTTTTGCTAATATCTATTATTAAAAAAATATAATTTGTTCTAAATTAAATTGAAGCGGCATCAACTTTGATACCAGGTCCCATAGTTGAGTGAACAGAAACACTCTTCATATAGTTTCCCTTAGCAGTAGCTGGTTTTGCCCTTAAAATAGCATCATTAAGTGCTTTAAAGTTTTCACTTAATTGTTCAACACTAAATGAAACTTTGCCAATTGGTACAGAAATAATACCCTGCCGGTCAACTCGATAATTAACCTGACCAGCTTTAACATCAGAAACTGCCTTCGTAACATCATTAGTTACAGTACCAGTTTTGGGATTAGGCATTAATCCGCGAGGGCCTAAAATCCTTCCTAATTGACCTACTTTAGCCATCATTTGTGGCGTTGCAACAACTACATCAAAATCCATATAGCCATCTTTGACTTTTTGAACTAGTTCGTCATCGCCTACTTCATCTGCACCCGCTGCTTGGGCTTCTTTTGCTTGCTCACCAGTAGCAAAAACAATCACTTTTTTAGTTTTACCTGTACCATTTGGTAAAACTAAAGCTCCACGAATGTTTTGGTCTGCTTGTTTTGGATCTACTGAAAGATTGTAAGCAACCTGCACTGATGAATCAAACTTGGTATACGAAGTATCCTTAACTAATTTCAATGCTTCAGAAGCATCATAAAGCTTAGTACGATCGATGCTCTTTAAAGCGTCTTGATATTTTTTTCCTCTTTTTGCCATAATTTCCTCCTTGCTGTGGTTAAACGAGTATAAGCTCTTCCACTGCTGCCTCTTAATCTTCTATTTCGATTCCCATCGAACGGGCAGTACCTTCAACCATCCGCATTGCTGCTTCAACATTAGCGGCGTTAAGGTCTTGCATTTTGGTTTCGGCAATTTGTTTAACTTGATCACGTTTAACTTTTGCCACTTTATTCTTATTAGGTTCACCAGAACCCTTTTCAATTTTAGCTGCTTTTTTTAGTAAAACTGCAGCAGGTGGCGTTTTAGTAATAAAATCGAATGATCGATCTTCATAAACTGTAATAACAACCGGAATAATCATTCCAGCTTGATCAGCAGTACGAGCATTAAAATCTTTAGTAAATCCAACAATATTAACACCAGCTTGACCTAAAGCCGGTCCTACTGGGGGAGCTGGTGTTGCTTTACCTGCTGGTATTTGCAACTTAACAACATTTGCAACTTTTTTTGCCACGGTAATAACCTCCTTAATCCGTGTGTGGTTTAAATGATCATTAAATTTGATCTCCCACTGTATGTAAAACACACAGATTTTATTCTATCATATTTTTTTAATATAAAAAAGATTAAAGCTTAAGAATAATTTATTGAGTAAGAATAAAAATTGTGATGTTTAGTTACAAACATTCCAATACTCATCATTGCCTATTTAAAATTTAGCCATATTGCTAAATTTCTGAGTTATTTCAACACCTTTTTGACTTAATTGATCTCCAGCATAGTTAATCACCTTTTTCACCGGCTTCATATTTTCATAAAGTGAATCAATACCTTTTGCTGCTGCAACACCACCAACTAATGTTCCAAAAGTTTTTAAACCGGCATTTATTAAAGTATGATTTAATCCAATTCGAGCCAAACCACCAGCAACTGCAATACCACCTAAACCACCAGCTAAACTACCTAAAGTACTAGCAGAAGTTGCAATTAGACTATATGATAATGCTCTTCCGGAATCTCGATGCTGTTTATTATATTTTTGATAGTTCATTACTGCATCTAAGCCAACTAAACTTTGATTTGCTATTTTAATAAACTTTGAAGCTTTATGCATACTATTTGACATATTTTGTAACTTCCTTTTATTTAAATGTGCTATTGTTATTTTAGCACTAAATAAATGTTTTTATATGTCTAATTTGCATCTAATCAAGTTGTTTCGGGTAAAATTTTTTCTGTCAATATTTTCAAATGATATTGATTACTAAAGCGATTGACTAATGATTTATTAAAATTGATTATTTCATCTTTTTTAAGCTTAATTTTGAAAGTGACTAATGATTGATAGTCTATTTTTATAATTGATATCTTTTTTTGCTTTAAAAAATATTCCATTTTTGCCTGATCATGGTAAGACACTGTAACTTCACCTATACTAAACCAATCATAGGTTGCCAAACTAGCATTAGCTAATGCAACAGTAACTCCTTTACCATATGCCCGAATTAGGCCACCAGCTCCTAATTTAATGCCCCCAAAATAACGAGTAACTGTGGCTAAAATATTAGTCAATCCATTTTTTTGTAGAGCATTTAAAATAGGTGCTCCAGCCGTTCCCTGGGGTTCCCCATTATCTGAAAATTTCTCTTTTGTAACTGTTTGATTCAAAATATAAGCATATGCAATATGAGTTGCAGTATCATACTGCTTTCTAACCTTTGCTAATGCCACTTCTACTTCCTCAGAGTTATGAACTATAAACAAATTCCCAATAAAATGGGATTTTTTTATTGTAAAATCACCCGTTGCAGGAGAAACAGCCAAACTATAATAAGGCGTTTTACTCATTTATTTTTCCTCTTAGAACGAATTATCTGAAAAAAATTTTGAATAATTTGTTGACATTGATCGCTTAAAATACCACCTTGATAAAGTACCCGATGATTAAACTGAAAATTATCTAATAAGTGCTCTAAACTTACGACCGCTCCAGCTTTTGGATCACTGGCGCCAAAATAAACCTGCCGAATACGACTATTAATCAAAGCTCCTGCACACATAGGACACGGTTCAATCGTTACATATAAATCACAATCGATTAATCGCCATTGCCCTAATCGATGACAGGCTTGATTAAGCGCAATTAATTCAGCATGACCTAATGAATTTTGTTGAATTTCGCGTTGATTATAGCCGCAACCAATAATTTGATCACGATAAACAACTATCGCACCTATGGGCACCTCATCTTTTGAAGCAGCAATTTGTGCTTGTTCAAGAGCTTTTTGCATCCAATATTCAGTTTTTAAATCACTCAATATTTTGTGCCTTTAAAATATAGTACCCTTTATTGCGCTTGAGAATTTCACAATTACCAAATACTTCCGCCATTTTCTTTTTTAAACTAGGTTCTCCTTGTTTACGTTGAACTACCAAAATCAATTGCCCTTGAATAGTTAAATGTTTAAGGCTTTGTTCAACTAATGAGTTAATTACCTTTTTACCCGCCCTAAATGGAGGATTAGATATAATCAAATCAAAACTTTGATTAATATTTGAAAAAAGATCAGATTTGATTGTTTTAATTCGTGATTCTACACCATTAACTTCAAAATTTTTTTTAGCCTCTTTTAAAGCTCGTTCATTAACTTCAGTAGCAACAATTTGTGCCTTAGGATATTGATTTGCAGCAAAAAGTGCAATTGGTCCATATCCTGTTCCTAAATCAAGTACTGTTTTAGGCGAAACTGTTAAATCTGCTATTACATTAACTAAAGTAAGAGTCCCAAAATCTAATTTGTTCTTAGAAAAAACTCCATTATTAGAATAAAATTGATAATTTTTTCCAATCATTTCCTCATTAAAAGTAAATTCTTCATCAATTGATGTGGGTTTAGTTGCAAAATATTGTTCGTTTTTCATATTTATATTTTAACAAATTGTAAGCGTTTCATTTTTTAAGATTTATAGTAAAATTTATAGTAAAATAAGGTTAGATATTAACGGAGGTATTAATTAATGAAAATAGCGGTAATTGGTTGTACACATGCAGGAACTTTTTCTGCTCAGCAAATTTTAACAGAACACCCCGATGCCGAGGTTACAGTATATGAACGTAATGATAATTTATCCTTTTTATCTTGTGGGATTGCTCTTTGGGTAGGTAATCATGTTTCTGATCCTAAGAAAATGTTTTATTCTAGTCCTGAAGCTTTAAGTAAATTAGGTGCCAACATGAAAATGGAACATGATGTTACTTCTGTTGATTTATCCCAAAAGACGGTTACAGCAAAAAACTTAAAAACAGGAAAAACTGATACAAATTCTTTTGATAAAATTGTAATTACTACTGGATCAAAACCAGTTATTCCTAATTTACCGGGAATCCATAGTAGTAAAGTATATCCATGTAAAAACTGGCAAGATGCTACTAAAATTAAAGAAGCTTCTGAAAAAATTTCAAGCGCAGTAGTTATTGGAGCTGGTTATATCGGGGCTGAATTAGCTGAACAACTATCACTAATCGATAAAAAAGTTACATTGATTGATGGTTTAGATCGAGTTTTAGCAAATAATTTTGATCAAAAAATTTCAGAAAAAGTTGAAGCCGAATACCGTAATCATGGTGTTACTCTAGCATTGGGACAAATGGTTCAAGGATTTGAAGAAAATGGTAATCAAATTACCGTTAAAACTGATCAAGGGTCTTATACTGCTGATATTGCAATACTTGCTTTAGGCTTTGCACCTCGAACTGAACTTTTTCAAAATCAAGTAGATATGTTACCAAATGGAGCAATTATTACTAATGAATATATGGAAACAAGCAAAAAAGATGTTTTTGCAGCTGGAGACGCTTCTACTGTTATTTATAATCCTACTGGGAAACCAGATTATATTCCATTAGCAACTAATGCAGTTCGTCAGGGGATTTTAGTAGGTAATAATATCGTTAAGCCGACGGTTAAGTATATGGGGACCCAAGCTACTTCTGCAGTTCAACTTTATGACTATGCTATTGCAGCTAGTGGATTAAATTCTTTAAGTGCAAAAAAGCGTGGCATTGAAATTGAAGAAATTTCATTAGAGCAAGACTATCGCCCTGATTTCATGCTCACAACAACAAAAGTTCTCTCTACTTTAGCATGGGATCCTAAAACCAGACAAGTTTTAGGTGGATCTTTTATCGCTAAACATGACATTTCGCAAGCTGCTAATGTAATCTCTTTAGCAATCCAAAATAAAATGACAATTGACCAATTAGCAATGGTAGATCTTTTCTTCCAACCTAATTTTGATCAACCAGTTAACTATATTGGTGCTGTTGCAGCTGCTGCAGCAAATAAAAAATAAAAATTTTTCTCTAACTGTAAATTTAGTCAGCAATAATTGCTGACTTTTTTAATTTTTAAATAGATTTTTTTGATATAGGAATATTTTTACACTCAATAAAAGTTATGATAGAAGTGAACTAAACTCGATAGAGGTTGAAAATGAACAAAAAAGATAATAATTGGAGCTCTCATGTCCCCAAGCGTAATCAACAACCATTTCATAACAAGGACCAAAACAACTTAAATATCCCCGCTTCTCCAAAAAAAGCTCGACCATTTTATAAAAAATGGTGGTTCTGGTTAACTAGCTTTATTATTATTTTTGCCATTGCTACTTTAGTATTTTGGATATTAAATCAACAATCCAGTTCACCCCAAACAAATCAAACCACAGATAAAAAGAGTGAAACTTCACAAAAAACATCTCCAAAAACTAATTCTCAACGTTCTAAGTCTCATTCACCACGAAAAAAAGTTAAAAAATCTACTTCTTCGTCCATAAAAACATCTTCACCGAAATCCCAAAATAATTCCCAGTCAAAATCAGGAAATACTGCTATTGGTAAAACCGGTACCGCATTAGAAATATTCAACCAAATTAAACTCGGCGATACTGCCAATAATGGAACAGGCGGCGATTTAGAAAGTGACTTAATAAAGAAACTCAATTCACCACATAAAATTGAAGAATTAGTTTTCCAGGGCAAAAAAGCTCATCGAGATATTTGGGGAGAAGTTATTGGAATCACTAAGGGAAGCGGAAATGTGGTTATTTTCGTCAAAGATGGTAAAAACTTTCGAGCAGTTTCTAAAACTAGTGTTGGAATTTCTAATGATATAAAAAAGGATAAATTAACTTTAGCACAGTTCAATCAATTAAAAACACAAGGTTTAACCACCGAAAAAGCAATTAAAATTTTAGGACAACCCAACGCAATGACCGAATCACACCTATCGGGAAACATTTATATCTCTTATACTTGGGATACTAATCTCCAAGGACGTAATGACGCATACGTCACAATTAATTTCACTAATAACGAAGCTACAACTAAAAGTCAAGATGGCCTAAAATAAATTAAGCTCCTATTTTAAAAATAGATTTTCGAGGACGATTAAAAGAAAAACCTTCTCCAATTTGTTCTTGAGCGTTATAAATTGAAACAAAAGCTTTTCGATCAATTTTATTAATAATTTCACGAACATCATTAACTTCACTTGAATCCACTACAACATACACAATATCTTGTGGTCTACCACTATAACCACCAACAGCGTTAATAATCGTAGCACCACGACCCAAATCATCCATTATCTCATTAACCATTGCATTAGTTTTATTAGTAAAAATCATAAAAACCTTACTTGAATAACTAACCTGCTCCGTAAAATTAATCAATTTAGTAAAAACAAAAGAATAAATAATTGTATACATCATTTGAACAATATTAATATAAACTAAAGAACATGCTAGTACTACTATATCAAGAATAAACAATGAACGTCCCATTGGAACTCCCGCTTTATCTTCAAAAATTCGGGCAACCACATCGGTACCACCTGTTGTACCACCAAAATGATAAATAATTCCTGAACCTAAACCTCCTAAAACTCCAGCTAGCAAAGCCGCTATTAATTGATCATTATGAAGATTCGGAGCCATTTTAAATTGTCCCCAAAAAGAAAGACTTGCTGAAAAAGTAATAATTCCCCAAAAAGTATAAATTAACGATTTAATTCCCAAAAATTGATATCCAATTATAAATAATGGAATATTGATTAACAGAACCGAAAAGCCTGTATCAATTCCAAACAGAGCACGTAAAATTAATGCAATGCCACTAACTCCTCCATCAGCTAATTTATTTGGAATATTGATGTTAATGATACTCCAAGCAAAAATTAAACTTCCAATTAAAATCATAATTAAATCTATAATTTTAATTTTTTTCAATAATTTCATTTACATCCCTCCGCCATAGAAATAAATAAGTCAGCATTCGCTGACTTATTATTGATAATACCTATTATATCATCTTAAATAATTCTTGCTAAAATTTCTTATTTGATCGATTATTTAAAATTTTAGTCAAGTTATTATTATTAAAAAGAATTTGACTCATTGTAATTAACTTAATCCAAGGTTGTTTATTATCGTTCAACGAACCTTGCTCAATCCAAGGTAAACAAATATTTAAAGCATAATCAACATATAGTTGCAAAATTATTTCCTGATTTTTCCAAAAATTAACCTGTGGATATAATTTAGTCATTAAATAAAGGCGCTGATAATAAGATTTTTCTAAAAATGATTGACGAAAATCAATTCGATGGCGACTAATAAACAATAAATTTCTAAATGCAACTTCTTGCTTAATAATAAAACTTAAATCTTGATAAACTAAATTAGTTATGCTAAAAGAATTTTTAATTGGATTATTTTTTTCTAATGAATATTCAAAAATATCCTGAAGAAAATCCGGATATGTTAAATATATTTGATAAAATTTAGTTCTGCTAATTGCCAATTTTTTTAACAACATTTGTAAAGTAAACTGCGCTAAAATTTCCTGGTTTAGAAATTCAAAACCTTGATTTAATAACCTTAATTTATTTAATTTAGCAATAATTCACCTCTTTTTTAGTTCTATTGTAGGTTTCTTTAATATACATTAAATACCTGACTTTTCTTTTTAAAATATTTAAAATTAAAATTATAAAAATTCTAATTGAAAGAGAGCTACTTAAATGCTATATGAAGCATGTATTGAAAATTTAACTAATTTACCTAAAGTCATTCAAAAAGGAATTCAGAGAATTGAGCTCTGTGATAATTTAGCGGTTGGTGGGACAACCGTAAGCTATGGAGTTATGAAATATGGAATTGAATATGCCCATGAGCACCAAGTTGCAGTAGCAGTGCTCATTCGTCCTCGAAGTGGCAACTTTGTCTATAACGATCAAGAAATTAACATTATGGAAGAGGATATCTTTCAGGCTCAAAAACTCGAAGCTGACGCAGTAGTTTTTGGTGCTTTAACAAATAATGGTCAGATAGATCAAAGTGCCCTCAGGCAACTAATTGCTGCTGCTGGAGGAATGGAATCCGTAATGCATATGGCTTTTGATCAAGTTAAAAACAACAAACTTAATACAATAAATCAGCTTAAAGAACTCGGATTTTCTCGAATTTTAACTCATGGTGGTTTACCTCAAACCTCAATTTTAAATAATTTAACAACTATTAAAGGATATATTGAAAACGCAGCTGATGAAATACAAATTCTCCCTGGTGGTGGAATCAATACTAAAAATCGTGATTTAATTGCTCAAGAAACTGGGGCCAAGCAACTACATGGAACTAAAATTGTTTAAAAGCTGCTTCAAATCATTAGGTAAATTTGCTTTAATTGTTATTGATTTTTGCGTAAATGGATGAAAAAATGTCAAAGACTGACAATGTAAAGCTTGACGACTAATTAATTGATGGTCACTACCGTAAAGTTCATCACCATAAATTGGATGATTAATAGCACTCATGTGTGCACGAATTTGATGTGTTCGCCCAGTATAAATCCGAATATTCAAAGCCGTGGCTTCTTGATATATTTGTTTAACTTTAATTAATGTTGCACAACTCTTACCATGATCACCAACTACTCGTCGTAAAAAAAATTCTGGTGATCGTTTTAAAGGCAATAATAACAAAAAATCATGGGTAATTTGTCCAGATACTATTGTAAAATATTCCTTATCAACATATTTTTTTATACTGTTTTGAAAAAATAAACTATGAGCTAGAGAATTTTTAGCAAATAAAATCACACCACTAGTATCACTATCGAGACGCGTAATTAAATGAATTGCTAAATTGCGGCCGTATTCTTGAAATAAATAATTTTTAACACGACTTGCTACATTGTCAATACTATCTCCACGTTTAGGGATGGAAGGTAAATATGGAGGTTTATTTACTGCCAAGTAAAATTCATCTTCAAAAATAACTGATATTGGCTGATCAACTTTTACAATATTATCAGATCCAGCTAAATCAGGTATAGTAATGATTAATTCATCATTAGGTTGAAGACGATAATCACTATGATGAGGCTGGCCATTTACTAAAAATTCACCACCATTATATTTGATTCTTTTAAGAATTCTACGAGAAATGCCATGACTTCTTAAATATTTGGATATTTTTTGATTTGCATGTACTAAATCTATTCTATAAGTTAATTTCATTAGTTTAAGTTATATCATTTTTTAATCTTCATGACTTTTTTTCTGATAAATAAATGAGTTCCCAACGCGATCCCAAAAATGCATATGGCGATATTTAGCAAAATGAATTTTCTGCGAAGAAATTTGATATTTAATTCTAGTAACTCCCGTGTTATGCATTGTCATATTATCTATTGATACATAGATATCATTAGGATCTCGCAAATGAATTTCAACCCATTCGTGAGGTGACAAAACCATTGGCGACCCAATTGTACGGAAAATGCTGTTATTTAAAGAAGCAATTTCAGTTAATTGTAGAGCTTGAACCGTTGGGTGAATTACTGCTCCTCCCAGAGATTTATTATAAGCCGTTGACCCCGAAGGAGTTGAAATACAAAGTCCATCTCCTCTAAATTTTTCAAAAAAATTCCCTTTAATAAAAACATTACAGGTAAAAGTTGAAACTACTCGTCGGATTGTTGATTCATTTAAAGCATGATAAACCATAAATGGATGAACCGTGTTCTTTTTAAAAGCTTCAATTTTTAAAATTGGATAACTTACAGTTTCTCCAGAATTAATACTTAAAGAATCAACCAATTCTTTCATTTCATACTCGCGATAGTCCGTATAAAATCCAAGATGTCCGGTATGAACCCCAACAAATCGGACGTGATTCAAATAAGGAAAAAATTGATGAAACGCTGATAAAATAGTACCATCTCCACCAACTGAAATAACAACATCAGGTCTTCCTTGATTGATAATGGAAATATTTCTCTTTTTTAATAAATGTTTTAGTTTGTTTACTACTGTCCGAGTTTTTGGACGATGGTTAGCATAAATTGCTACTTTCAATTGTTCTTTGACTCCTGAGAATTATTTTGGCGCAATTCGGAACGAATTTCTGACATTTCCTGGTCAAGTTGAAAAGCCACTTCTGCCGAACTCTCTAGTCGCTTTGCTACATCGGGAGGAACTTGCCCTTGATATTTATAATTCAAGCTGTGTTCTATTGTTGCCCAAAAGTTCATTGACATAGTTCGCACTTGAATTTCCGCAAGAATTTTATGCGGTCCATTGACTAATTCTACGGTGTATTCTACAACAATATGATAAGATCGGTAACCAGAAGCTTTATTATACTTGACATAGTCGCGTTCTTCCACTATTGTCATATCTTCCCGATGCCTAATTAATTCTACAACTTCATAGATATCTTCGACAAATTGTACGATAATTCTTAGTCCAGCAATATCTTGCATTTCTTCTTCGATGTGTTGTTCATCAATATGGCGTCGCTGCATTTTTTCCTTAATCGAATCAACGGGTTTGACCCTACCAGTAACAAATTCAATTGGTGATTCTTCTTCATACTGCAAATATTGCTTTCGTAATTCTCGAAGTTTTACTTTCATTTCTTCAACCGCTACGGCATAAGGTAGTAAAAAGCTTTTCCAATCTTTAATCATAAATTATTCTCTTTTCTATTAACTTATAATAATGGAAATTGCCCTAAATCTAGAGGTGGCAATGGTATTTTAAAAAAACTATAAAGATTAAACACAAGTTTCGAATCAATGATAGGCCAAAAGCCTTGAGTTACAAAAAATTTTGAAGGTAGTTCTAATAAATTACATCCTTTTTCATAACAAATACCTTGCAAATTCAAAAGTTGCCGATTCTTTCTTCGTAACTCTTTTTTTAATTGGAATTGTGTTTTTTTAATCGATATTACAGGTAATGAAGTTAAAATTTGGGAAAAAGGATGAATAAATAATCGATCATTATTACACGTTTCAGTAATCCAATGATATTTTTGCCAATCATATTTTCTTATGTGATGATAAACAATTATCTTTTTTCGATCAACATCTAAAAAAATTAAATAAAAGCCTAATTTTTTTTGATATTTTAAAAATTTCAAAGCTGCTGGAGCAAGAGTCTTATTTTTTAAATAGTTTGGCCCCAGTATCCATAAAGATTCCCAACCCTGTTGACGATAAAAATCATTTCGTGCTTTTAAAACTGAAACTGTCAAAGGACTACATTGAAATTCCAACGCTAAGTGGGGATATATAAAAACATCAACCCGACGTTCTTGATCTTGTTGAATGACTTTTTTTTCTATCTCAACTTGAGCATTAATAGCTAAACCAGCCTGTGCTAAAAGCATCTTACCTTTTTGATGTAAAGTAGATTCGTTATTTAAATGTTTCGGTAAAACTTGGTGTTTAAAATAAGGACGACGTTTATTCCCCCAACAAATTTTTAATTTTTCTTGACAATTGGGACAAAAAATTTCAATTTTTTCAGTTATTATTTTTTTAACTTGATTTTCAGACGTCAAATAAATTAATTTTCTATGATGATCCATTCCTATTAGCAAAAAAATACCTCCCCGTATTAATTACGAGAAGGTAAATATTTTTTAACTCAAAAGTATTTGTTTAAAACTTGAAATACATTATTCTTAATCAAAAGTTTACCATGTTCTATTAATAATTCTGACGAAATATCTGAAGGGCTACCATATTCATTAACACTAGTAACTAAACTAACATATTTTTTTTGATTTGCATCTTTTTTATAAAGAGAAAACATTACATAATATTTATCTTTATAAGTATATAAGCTCGATTTAACCTTCATTGTCATAAAATGACCCAAATTTATCAAATCTTCAATTGAACCAAATCGGGCTACATAAACCAAATCATCCGATTTTAGTGCTTTTAAATAACGTTGTTGCCGATATTTCTTTATTCCGGCAATAATATCCTCTTGGGTACCTATATCCAATAAGTCGTTATCATGATGAACATTGGTTGATCTGGAAGCAGCATCCAAATTAAATGCTGATGAAATTGAATTATTGTTCTTTTTCATTTCGGAATTAATATTATTTTCATAGTCACGTGGTGCTTTGCTAATCAGTAATTCTAATCCATCTTCGTTAGGCATTACTTGAAAAGTAACCGCCTGGGTTCCTGAAAAACTATGATCAGTATCAACTTCTTCTAAAATACTATAAAAGAATTTTTCAACCTGCATTTGATTACCAAGTAAATCTAAAATTGTTACTCCGCGTTCCTCTAAATCTTTATGTACCAGAAAAACCCGAATATTATTTTTATCTATTCGATCTATTTCCATGAGAAATAGTTCCTCCGTTTTCAGTGCTAACAGTTATTTACCACTTTTGAGAAAGCTTACATCAACCATCTTCAATCGTCAAGTTAACAGAATTTTTGATTAAAAAATTAAAGCTAAATTAAACTGTTAGTTCCAAATTTTGCTGAGCTAGAAGAATCGATAATTGTGGAGCTTTGCTTTGAGCTTCCTTTAATATTTGCTGATGATCAACTTCCTGCGGTAAATGACTTAAAAGTAATGATTTAACATGACCTTCTAATCCTAACTTAGCAGATTGAGTAGATGTCATATGCCAAAGTTCACCAACTTTATCTGCTGAAAAATTAGTATCAGCAATCAATAAATCACTATTTTTTATAAAATTAGTTAAATCAGAAAAATAACGAGTATCAGCAGTATAGCTCAACACTTTCCCATCAATTTGAGATTCAATTCGCATTGCATAAGCAACTACTGGATGTATTGTTTGACAAAAACTAATAACTAAAGGACCCAAATCCAATTTTTTGGTAGGATCATAAGCAATACCCTGCGTAATTTGACCAAAGGTTAAAGCTTTAAAATGTTCAAAATCCTTCTTATGACCATAAATAGGTAGTGGAGACTTTTTTTTATCTCCGGTTTTTAATTGATAGTAGTATTGCAAAACCCCTATATCTGCTTGATGGTCAGCATGATAATGACTAATAATTACTGCATCTAGCTTTAAAGGATCAAAAACCTTTTCCAAAGCCATCAACGCACCAGAACCACAATCCAGTAAAAGATGAAAATCACCTTCACTGATTAAATAAGAACTAGTACCATGACCAGCATAAGGATAGCCCCCATAATAGCCTAAAACTTGTATTTTCATTATTTAATTAATCGATCCCAAATGTGGATCTTCCCTTCCTTAAATGACTTTTTTACATCGATTATTTTTTGATTAGAGCTACCCCTAAATTGTAATGTTAAATCTTTTTTACTAATAATAAAACGACCATCAACAAGAATATCAATTAAAGAAAGCAATTCTTTTTTATCATCACTGCCTGATAAAAGTTCTTCCCAGGTGTAGCCACTCCAAGACCAAATAGTTTTCTTATTTCCAAATTCTTGTCGAATCCGCTTTACTAATTTTAAACATACTTGTGTATTTAAAAAAGGTTCGCCTCCCAAAAGGGTTAATCCATCAACATAAGTTTGAGATAAATCAGTTATAATTTGATCTTCCAATTCTTGACTGTATGGATAACCATATTCAAAATTTTGAGCTGCTACATTATAGCATCCTGGACAAGCAAACAAACATCCTGAAACATATAAAGAACATCGAACACCTTCACCATCCACAAAATTAAACGGTTTGTAATCAGCAATTTTACCTAATGAATAGTCACTAGCTCGCCATTTTAGCGGATGATAAGGATCATATTTTTTTTGTTCCATTTGTCGCGCAACACTTCGTTGATCTAAACGTATTGCACTTTTTGAAGAAACTTTTTTACTTTTTTTATGTAAATTAAACTTAATTCCTAAATCTAAATAATCTTCGTCAATATTGTCAGCTTCTTTTTTAGCCATACAAATTCAAATCCCTTTCTAGGCTAATTCTTTTACCAAATAATCACTTATTTAACTATCAGCTCCAGCTAAATGATCATTACTTAAAGTTAAATGTTTTACCCGATGACGAATTTCTTCATGCCGACCATGAACCATTGGTCGCTGATTAGGATTACCTAAATAACCACAAGTTCTCTTAACCACATCAACAGTTGCTGGGTCTGTATTACCACATTGCGGACACTTAAAACCTCTTTCAGTTGCTTTAAACTCACCTTTAAAACCGCATTTAAAGCATTGATCAATTGGCGTATTTGTCCCCAAATAACCAACAAGGTCATAACCATAATCCCAAACAGCTTCCAAAGCTCGAGGATTTTGTTTCAAATTAGGATATTCACAATAATGAATAAAGCCACCACTAGAATAATATGGATATGCACTTTCGAATTTCAACTTTTCAAAAGGCGTTGGTTTTTTCCGAACATCATAGTGAAAACTATTTGTATAATAATCTTTATCCGTAATATCTGGTATACTACCAAACTTTTCTTTATCTAATCGACAAAAAGTATCAGTCAAAGATTCCGCTGGTGTTCCATAAACTGAAAAGTGATATCCATATTCTTTTTCCCAATCGACACACTGATCATGTAGATATTTAACTACATCAACTGTAAATTGTTTAGCCTCGGGATTAGGTTCCCAATTAGGACCATAAAATACTGTACCAACTTCATATAAACCTATATAACCTAAAGAAACAGTTGCACGACTATTTTTAAAAAGTTTATCAACATGATCAGTACTACTTAAACGTTTACCAAAAGCCCCATATTGATAAAGAATTGGTGCGTTTTGAGCCACAGCTTCTTTTGTTCTTTCAACTTTATAAACTAAAGCATCACGACAAATATCTACTCGTTCTTTTAAAATTGCCCAAAATTTACTTTTGTCACCTTGAGATTCCAAAGCTACTCTTGGTAAGTTAATCGTTACTACACCTAAGTTCATCCGTCCTGATTCAACGTCTTTACCATTTTCATCTTTCCAACCCTGTAAAAATGAGCGGCATCCCATTGGAGCTTTAAAGGAACCAGTTAGTTTAACGATCATATCATAAGAAACAACATCTGGATACATTCTCTTAGTGGCACACTCTAAAGCTAGTTGTTTTATATCATAGTTAACATCTTCTGGTTTTAAATTCAAACCTCGCTTTAAAGTGAACACAAGTTTAGGAAAAATTGCTGTCCGATGTTCAGTACCTAAACCGTCAATTCGTACTTGTAAAATAGCTTTTTGAATCTCTCTTTCAGCCCAACTTTTACCTAAACCAAAACCTAAAGTAGTAAAAGGTGTTTGTCCGTTAGAAGAATATAATGTATTAATTTCATATTCCAAACTTTGCATTGCATCATAAATATCTTTTCGAGTACGTTCTTTAGCATAATCTTTTTGCTTGCGAGGATCATCAATCCATTTTTTTGCCTCAGCTTGATGCTTAGCAAAATTTTTCATTGCAAATGGAGCTAAAACCTCATCAGTTCGATCTGAAGAACACCCTCCATATTGGCTAGATGCAACATTAGCAATAATTTGAGCCATTTGGGCTGTAGCAACTTGAATTGAATGTGGTGGTTCTACCTCAGCATTACCAATTTTAAAACCATGATTTAACATTTCTTTAAAATCAATTAAACAACAATTGGTCATTGGTTCATAAGGTGTATAATCCAAATCATGCCAGTGTATATCACCTTTTAAGTGTGCATTAGCAACTTGTGGGGGTAACATCTTTAAACCTATAGCCTTAGCAACAGTACCAGCAGTTAAATCTCTTTGCGTATTAAAAACATTACTGTCTTTATTTGCGTTTTCGTTAACAACACTTTCATCTTTATTTAAAAGTTTATTAATTGTAAAGTTGATATCTGTTGCTTGATTACGCGCAAAATCTTTTTGTGTTCGATAAGAAATATACGCTTGAGCTATTTCATATTGATGATGAGCCAAAAGAGTATGTTCAACAATATTTTGAATCTCATAAATTTTTACATCTTTTTGAAAACGTGCTTTAATTTCAGCTTCTACATCATCAACCACATTCTCAATATTTTGATAATCTATAGGACTAAGATTTTTTTGAACGCTTTTAGCAGCTTTTATAATTGCCTGCCTAATTTTACTAAGGTCAAAAGCTGTTTTTCGACCATCACGCTTAATTATTGTAATTTTCAATGTTTCTGATTGTATTTTTTGTTTTTCGTTGAGTTCAAGCACTAGAGTGCCTCCTTTTCCTGTATCTATCATACCAAAATATAGATACATTTAGGAAATATAATTCATAAATACACAATATATAGATTATATATAACTAAAAAGAGTGCTTGATTTAAGCACTCTTTGATTTAAACCAGATAAATCTTTTTTAAATCCGCTATATCTTGATTAGTCAATTTTAAAGCTTCTCGAGTAAAATGTTCATAATCACCGTAAAAATAATCTATTGCATCAAAAATTGCATTAATATTATATGCCTGAACTTCCGACAAATTCATTTGATTAATATAATCATCTACTTCATCATCGGTAATTACCTGAGTTTGACGAGAGGAATAAACCATATTAGATAAAAGATAATCAGCAGTAATTGTTTTATTTGGTAAATCAAATAATTTTTCAATTAAAGCAGCTCCAATCCCCGTACGATCTTGACCTGCTGAACAATGAAACAAAACCGATTGATCCTGCTGATCATTACTTAAAAGATAATGAAACATGGAACTATATGCCTGCTGACTGTGGTAATTAAGAATTACATTTTGATAGATACCACCAATATTGGAGGCCATTTGAAATTTTTCTTTATGTTTCAAACGCCCCTTAAATCGACGCCAATGTAAGGTAGAGGTTTGAGGCGAATTACTATATACCGGTAAATGATCGTATTCTACTCCTTTTAAACTTGGATCAGGAAAATTTTTTACTTCAGAATCCGAACGAAAATCCAAATCATATTTTAAACCATAAGCAATTAATTGCTCTTGTCCTTTTTGATCAAGATTACTTAAATCGCCAGAACGTAACAACTTATGCCAGCGCAAATGCTGTCCTGATCGAGTTTGATATCCTCCCATTTCTCTTAAATTCACACTACCTGAAAAATCTAATACTCGCTTTACCATTATCTTGTATCCTCCCAGGACGATGTTTTTTAAAATTTCCCAGATTCTACATCAGAAATAAATTGTGATAAATGGTCATAATAATACTGTGGATTATCAGTCATTCCATGATGACCAGAGTTTGGCGTAATTGAAAGCCGAGAATTCGGAATTTCTTGTGCCATTCTTTTGGCTACAGAAACAGGCATTGTTTCATGATCTGAAAAAACTAAATATGTTGGCATAGTTAAGTTCTTCAATTTTCCTCGAAGATCAAAATCTTTTAGTTTGCCTGTCACTACAAATTCATTATCACCTTGAAATGCATTATATACATCAGTTGCCATCGTATCAATTAAATGACTAATTGCTGGATGCTCTCGACGATCAACAAATTGTTGATTTAAAATATCAACATATTTTTGATATTGAGCATCACCCCAGTTACCTTGTTCTTCAATTTTTTGCATATATGCTAGTTGTGTAGGGCTCAAAATTTCAGCGCGGCGAGCATTCACAGCAGCAACATATTCTTGGGTATTATCAATCATTGAAGAAATGATCGCTCCCTTTAAATGTTGACCATATTTTAAACCATAAAGTTGTACTAAAGCACCACCCCAACTTTGCCCAATGAGGTAAAAATTATCAAGTCCTAATTTCTGCCTAACTTCTTCAACTTCATCGATATAATATTCATAAGTTAAAATTTCAGCGTTCTTAGGGTCACTAAAATCTGGTTGATCGGAATAAAAAGACCCCAATTGATCATACATATGAACCTGAACTTTAAGTCCTCGTTTTGCTAACTGTTTTGCTGCATCTTCCCAATACTCATGAGTACCTCCAGGACCCCCATGTAAAGCTAAAAGATGAATATCCCCAGTTCCTTGAGTATTCGTCCATAAATGATATCCATTATTTAAAGTAATAATTTTTGATCCAGTTTTCATCGACTACCTCACTTTTTTTAAAATATAATTCTATTGTCTCAAAAAATAGCTAACTTGCAATTATTCTTCTTTATGTTTAGAATCATTCTAAGATATTTTCTAAGAAAAGAGGAATAAAGTTGTCAAATTTGCATAAATTTTGGATAGTTTTAGGAATTGGTGGTGTAGCTTTAATTTTAAACTTTGGTTTTAAACTATCTAACATTGCTAATTTTTTAATTATCATCTCCGGAATAATAATTGCTTTTTCGATGCTGATTGAAATGATTAAAGTTTTAAAAAGTGGTAATTTTGGTGTTGATTTACTCGCCATAATCTCCATAACAGCCACAATAATTGCAAAAAATTATTGGGCGGCTTTAATTATTTTAATTATGTTAACTGGTGGCGATTCTTTAGAAGATTTTGCCAGTAAAAAAGCCAGTGCCGATTTATCTTTACTTTTGGATAACTCCCCCAAAACTGCTCATATTGTTAACAAATCTCAAATTAAAGATGTAATTGCTGATACAGTTCCAATTGGAGCTACTTTATTAATTAAACCTGGTGAAACAGTTCCAGTTGATGGAATTATAATTAAAGGGGAGAGTAACTTTGATGAATCAAGCATGACCGGTGAATCACGTTTAATCAAGCGAAAAGTTGATGATAGCATAATTTCAGGAGCCGTAAATACAGATCGTCCAATTTACATAAAAACTCAAAAATTAGCCAAAGATTCACAATATCAAACTTTAGTTAATTTAGTAAAAAATGCTAATTTGAAACCTGCCCGTTTTGTGCGATTAGCAGATCAATACGCTCTACCTTTTACCATTATTTCCTTAATTATTGGAATTGCAGCAGCTTTAATTGCTAAAGATCCCAACCGATTTGTGCAGGTTATAGTTGTAGCTTCTCCTTGTCCTTTAATTTTAGCAGCTCCGGTTGCTATTGTTTCTGGAATGAGTCGTATTACACGTCATGGTATTATTCTTAAAAGTGGTACTTCGTTAGAAAAACTTGCTAAAGCTAAAGCAGCATACTTTGATAAAACCGGTACTTTAACTAAAGGAAAATTGAATGTGACTCAAATTGTATCAACTGCTCACCTTTCCAAATCTAAATTATTGAACTATTTTTACAATTTAGAAATTAACTCTAATCATATTATGGGGCAAGCTATTGTCGCTGCTGCAAAGTCCCAAAACTCCACTCAACAAATGAGTTTCGAAAATATCAAAGAAATTACTGGTCAAGGAATTGAAGCAAATAAAGACAATCAACTATATCGAATAGGTAAATTAGAATTTGTAACCAATTTAAAAAGTGAACAAATTAAATATCATCAGCTAACTGATACTTCTCAAGTCTTTTTAGCAATTGATAATCAGGTACAAGGATATGTTCTATTACAAGACCAGTTACGTCCTGAAGCTCCACAAACTATTCAAGATTTAAAGAAAATCGGAATTAATCACTTAGCGATGATCACTGGTGATCAACCTGCAACAGCTCAAAAAATTGCTCAAGAAGTTGGTTTAACAAATGTTTTTTCCCAATGTCGACCTCAAGATAAAATTACCTTAATTAAAGATGCACCTAGTGAACAACGACCTTTAATAATGGTTGGTGATGGTGTTAATGATGCACCAGCAATTGCAGCAGCTGATGTCGGTATTGCAATGGGAGATAGTAGTGCCAGCGCTGCTTCTCAAACTGCTGATGTAGTTATTGTAAAAAATGATCTTCATACACTATTAAATGCAATTAATATTTCACGCTATACAATGAAAATTGCTCGTCAGTCAGTTTTAATTGGAATTATCATTTGTACAGCTTTAGAACTAATCTGTGCCACTGGTATAATTCCAGTAATTGTTGGTGCTTTATTACAAGAATTAATTGATACAACTTCAATTCTTTGGGCCTTAAGAGCAAGAGTAAACAAAGAAAAATTAATTCCTAATACTAATTCAAATAATTCTCAAACAAACCTAATTAATAGTAATTCCTAGTAAAAATCATTTTGATTAATCAGTAAATTTTCTGCTATGATGAATTTTATGAAAAAAGATGATTGTATTTTTTGCCAAAAACCTAAAAATGAATGGATTTTAAAAAATCAACTAGCAGCAGCATTTTGGGATATAAATCCAGTTAACCCTGGTCATTTATTGATCATTTCCCAAGAACATCATAGCAACTACTTTGACTTATCAGCGGCTGAATTAATTGCTGTAAATCAATTACTAAAAGAAGCAAAGTTATTCTTAGATCAAAAATATCACCCTGACGGATATAATATCTTAATTAATAATGGTCATTTTGGTGGTCAATCAATAATGCATTGTCACATTCATTTAATACCTCGCTATAAAAACGATGGCCTTTTTATGCCAAAGAATAAATCTCTAAAATAATTAAATCGTAAAAATATTTTTAACATTTTAAACTATACCTTCTTAAAAGTAAAAATAAAGGACAATTAATGTTGCCCTTTATTTTTATTAATAAAACCTAACTATTAAAATAAAAAGATCAGATTTAAATAAAAAATCTGATCTTTTAAAGTACACTATTCGTAATTATTTGGAGCTTTATCGTTCTTTATGCGTTCATATAAATTTTCTTCTGATTGATATTTCTTTTCTAATTCAGTAACAGTTTGTTCTTTACCTTCTGCTGGTACATCTGCTATTGGTTCCATATCCCGATAACACTTCATCCCTGTTCCAGCAGGAATTAATTTACCAATGATAACATTTTCTTTCAAACCAATTAATGGATCATTCTTGCCACGAATTGAAGTATCAGTTAGAACACGCGTGGTTTCTTGGAAAGATGCCGCAGATAAGAAACTATTAGTTTCCAATGCTGCCTTAGTAATTCCAAGTAATACTGGTCGAGCTGTGGCAGGTACTTTGCCTGATTTAATCGTAGCTGCATTTTGATCTTCAAAATCACCAATATCCATTAATGTCCCTGGCAAAATGTTAGTATCTGCAGGATCCATTACTCGAACTTTTTGAAGCATTTGTCGAACCATTACTTCCAAATGCTTATCAGAAATATCTACACCTTGCATCCGATAAACTTTTTGAACCTCTGCTAATAAATAAGCTTCTGTTGCTGCTTTGTTTTTAGTTTCTAAAAGGTGCTTTGGATCAATAGACCCACCAGTTAAACGATCACCTCGTTCAACTAAATCACCCTGAGCTACAGCTAAACTAGCTGTATAAGGAATAGTATAAGTTTTTTCCTCTTCATTATTCTGAACTACTATTTCACGTGTATGAGTAGCAGGATCTTCGTTAATTGCCATAATTTTTCCAGCAACTTCAGTAATTGTTGCTTGTCCTTTTGGATTACGAGCTTCAAAAATTTCTTCAACTCGGGGAAGACCTTGAGTAATATCTTCACCACCAGCAACACCACCAGTATGGAAGTTACGCATTGTTAACTGTGTTCCAGGTTCACCAATAGATTGAGCTGCCACTGTACCAACAGCTTCACCTACTTCAACATCAGTTCCTGTCGCCAAGTTACGACCATAACATTTACGGCAAACTCCATGACGAGTTTTACAAGTAAATAATGACCTAATTGTAACTTTTTCTACATTATGATCTAAAAGCATTTGACTAGTTGCTTCATCTAGAAACTGATTAGCTTTAACCAGAATTTCACCTGTTTTAGGATCTTTTACTGACTTCATTGTATATCGACCTAAAATTCGATCATATAAAGGTTCAATTACTTCAGTTCCTTCCATAATTGAAGAAACTTCTACTCCTTGGTCAGTACCACAATCATCCTCACGAACAATGACATCTTGAGCTACATCAACCAAACGTCGAGTTAAATATCCAGAGTTAGCAGTCTTTAAAGCTGTATCTGTCATTCCTTTACGAGCACCGTGAGTGGACATAAACATTTCCAAAACACTAAGCCCTTCACGGAAGTTAGAAGTAACAGGAACTTCCATCATTCCGCCATTAGGTGCAGCCATTAAACCTCTCATTCCTGCAAGTTGAGTAAAGTTTGAAATATTTCCTCGAGCTCCAGAATCACTCATCATCGAAATTGGATTCTTAGGGTCAAAAGAATCAACTAATTTATTTTGTATGGTTTCTTTAGCATCATTCCAAACTTCAATGACACGATCATGACGTTCCTCTTCAGTAATTAAACCTCGTCTGAATTGATTAGAAATCGTTTCAACTTTTTTATGGGCAGAAGCAACTACTCGCTTTTTATCTTTCAAGTTAGTAATATCAGCAACCCCAACAGTTAATCCTGAATTGGTAGATTCCGTGTATCCTAAAGTTTTCATATCATCTAAAAGATCAGTTGTCCGTTGAACTTTGTAAACTTTAAAAACTTGAGCAATGATGTCGCTTAAAAAGTCTTTTTTAAATGGAGTAACCAATTCTCGAGTAGCCAAAATATCATTAATATTTTCACCTTGTTTCAAGAAATACTTACTTGGAGTCCCATTGGCTAAATTATCATCAGTTGGTTCATTTAAGTAAGGAAAATCTTCAGGCATAATGCTATTAAAAATTAATTTACCTACAGTCGTTAACATAATTTCAGACCGTTGTTCTTCAGTAAATGGCTTTTTAGGCATTGAAGAAACAGCGACTCCAACCCGAGTATGTAAATGAACAAATCCCGATTGATATGACATAATCGCTTCATTTGTATCTTCAAAAATTGTTCCTTCACCTTCACGACCATTCTCTTCAATAGTAAGATAATAGTTTCCTAAAACTATATCTTGAGAAGGACTAACAATCGGTTTACCATCCTTTGGTGCTAAAATATGGTGAGCTGCTAACATTAATAGTCTTGACTCTGCCTGAGCTTCATCAGAAAGAGGCACATGCACTGCCATCTGATCTCCATCAAAATCAGCATTATATGCTTCACAAGCTAAAGGATGAAGTCGAATTGACTTACCATCAACTAAAACAGGTTCAAAAGCTTGAATTCCTAAACGGTGTAAAGTTGGTGCCCGATTTAAAAGAACAGTTCGTTCTTTAAGTACATCTTCTAAAACATCCCAAACTTCGTTATCTTGATGTTCTATCATTCTTTTGGCACTTTTGACATTAGTTGCAATTTCTCTTTTGACTAATTCTCTCATTACAAAAGGCTTAAACAACTCTAATGCCATTGGTCTTGGCAAACCACATTGAGAAAACTTCAGTGTTGGTCCAACATCAATTACTGAACGACCAGAATAGTCAACCCTTTTACCCAAAAGATTTTGACGAAAACGTCCTTGTTTACCTTTTAACATATGGCTTAGTGATTTCAATGGTCGATTACCTGGTCCAGTTACAGGTCTACCACGACGTCCATTATCAATTAAAGCATCTACAGCTTCCTGAAGCATCCGCTTTTCATTTTGGACAATAATTCGTGGAGCATTAATTTCTAATAATTTTTTCAAACGATTATTTCGATTAATTACTCGACGATAAAGGTCATTTAAATCACTTGTAGCAAAACGTCCTCCCTCAAGCTGTACCATTGGCCTTAAATCAGGTGGAATAACTGGAATTGCATCCATCACCACCCATTCTGGACGGTTACCAGAAGTAAGAAAAGCCTCCAAGATATCAAGCCTTCTAATATCACGAACCCGCTTTTGACCACTAGCATCTTTTAATTCTTGTTTTAATTCAGTTACAGATTTTTTTAGGTCAACTTTCTTTAAAAGATCTTTAATCCCTTCTGCACCCATTTTGGCAACAAAGGCATCTTTACTTTCAAAGCTATGTGCTCCAAATTTTTTTAAAGCTGCTACATAATCAGATTCTGATAATACTTGATCAACTTTTAGGTCTGTTTCTTTAGGATCAGTAACTACTTTATAAAATTCAGTTTGTTTTTCTCGATATTCTTTCTCAGTTAAAATTTGTTTTTCTTCGAGATTAGTTTTTCCGGGCTCAATTACAATATAAGCAGAAAAATAAATTACTTCTTCTAAAACTCGCGGAGAAACATCAAGAATTAATCCAATTCTAGAAGGAATTCCTTTAAAATACCAAATATGAGTAACCGGAGCTGCTAATTCAATATGACCCATCCGTTCACGTCGAACTTTTGAACGAGTAACTTCTACACCACAACGATCACAAACAATTCCCTTATAGCGAATTCGTTTGTATTTACCACAAGCACATTCCCAATCTTTAGTAGGACCAAAAATACGCTCATCAAACAAACCATCTCTTTCTGGTTTTAAAGTTCGATAATTAATCGTTTCTGGTTTTTTGACTTCGCCATAAGACCAACTTCTAATTTTATCGGGAGAGGCTAGCCCAATTTGCATACTGTCAAATTTATTAACATCGATCAATTATTTTGCTCTCCTTTCTCAGCTTCATCTGAAATTCCCAAAGCTTTCTCCAATTCATTAGCGGATTTTGCATCATCACTTTTTATGGGAGCTGCTTTAGAATGATCCCCATTTTCCAAAACTGCTTTTTGAACAGCAATTTCATCAGCATATTTTTGTAATGCATCTACTACAACATTTTTGGAACCATCATCGTCCATATCTCGCAAATCAATTTCACGCTTTTGAGAATCTAATACTTTAATATCTAGTCCTAAGGATTGCAATTCTTTGATCAAAACTCTAAATGATTCTGGAACACTAGGAGCAGGAATGCTCTCACCTTTAACAATTGCCTCAAAAGTTTTTACTCGACCAGTAACATCGTCAGATTTATAAGTCAAAATTTCTTGTAAAGTATGAGCCGCACCATAAGCTTCCAAAGCCCAAACTTCCATTTCACCAAAACGCTGACCACCAAATTGAGCTTTACCTCCAAGGGGTTGTTGCGTTACTAAAGAGTATGGCCCAATCGAACGAGCATGGATTTTATCATCAACCATGTGAGATAGTTTCATATAATACATAATTCCAACTGAAACCCGATTTTCAAATGGTTCTCCTGTACGGCCATCGTATAGATAAGTTTTACCGTCTGCATCCATTCCGGACTTCTTAACAATATTCCACAAGTCTTTATCGGTTACCCCGTCAAAAACTGGAGTAGCAATATCTACACCCAATTTTTTAGCTGCTAGACCAAGATGTAATTCTAATACCTGCCCAATATTCATTCGTGAAGGTACACCCATGGGTGATAAAAGAACATCAATTGGTGTACCATCAGGCATATAAGGCATATCCTCTTCTGGAACTACAATCGAAACTGTACCTTTGTTTCCATGACGGCCGGCCATCTTATCGCCAACTTGAATTTTTCGCTTTTGTGCAACAAAGACTCGAACTAACATATTTACACCTGGTGGTAACTCATCACCAGCTTCACGAGTAAAAATTTTAACCTTTTGAATAATACCGTCACCGCCATGAGGAACTCTTAATGAAGTATCACGAACCTCACGTGATTTTTCTCCAAAAATAGCATGAAGTAGTCTTTCTTCTGCTGATAATTCGGTCATTCCTTTTGGAGTAACTTTTCCAACCAGAATATCGCCCTCACGAACTTCAGCACCAACACGAACTACCCCTAGCTCATCTAAGTCTTTCAAAGCATCTTCACCAACATTAGGAATTTCACGAGTAACTTCCTCTGGTCCTAATTTAGTATCACGAGATTCAGAAATGTACTCTTCAATGTGGATAGAAGTATAAACATCATCTTTGACCAAACGTTCAGAAAGAATAACGGCATCTTCATAGTTGTACATATTCCAAGTCATAAAAGCAACTAATGGATTTTGCCCTAAAGCTAATTCACCATTAGACATTGCTGGACCATCAGCAATAATTTCGCCCTTGTCGACTTTATCGCCCTTACGAACAATAGGTCGCTGATGGTAATCTTTACCAGCATTTGAGCGACGATGAATCATTAATTTATAAGTATCTAAAGTATTATTTTCTCGACGAACTCTAATTTGATTAGCATCAACATATTCAACAGTACCTTCATGTTCCGCCAACAATGCTAAACCTGAATCATGAGCGGCAATATATTCCATTCCAGTACCTACAATTGGAGCGTGTGGTTGAATCAAGGGCACTGCTTGTCGTTGCATATTAGCCCCCATTAAAGCCCGATTAGAATCATCATTTTCCAAAAACGGAATACAAGCAGTTGCTACTGCAACAACTTGTTTTGGAGAAACATCCATATAATCAACATGCTCTGGAGTGGTTTCAATATTATCATCTTTATGTCTAGCTAAAACCGTACTTTCAATGAAACTTCCATCAGCTTTTAACGGTGAATTAGCTTGAGCGATAGTATAATTATCTTCTTCATCAGCAGTCAAATAGTCAATTTTATCAGTAACTTTATGCGTTTTCCAACTAACCCGTCGATAAGGAGTTTCAATAAAGCCATATTTATTAATTACCGCATAGCTAGCTAAACTATTAATTAATCCAATATTCGGACCTTCAGGAGTTTCAATAGGGCACATTCTACCGTAATGAGTATAATGAACATCTCGTACTTCATATCCTGCCCGATCACGCGTCAAACCTCCTGGTCCCAAAGCACTCAAACGTCGTTTATGAGTTAATTCACCAAGTGGATTAGTTTGATCCATAAACTGTGATAATTGAGAAGAGCCAAAGAACTCTTTAATTGCTGCAACTACTGGTCGAATATTAACTAATTGTTGAGGAGTAACCGTTAGTGGATCTTGAATTGACATTCGTTCACGAACAACACGTTCCATTCTAGTTAAGCCAATTCTAAATTGATTTTGCAATAATTCACCAACAGAGCGGATACGTCGATTACCCAAATGGTCAATATCATCTGTAGTTCCAATACCATAACGTAAATTAAGAAAGTAATTAACGGCAGCAATAATATCAGCTACTGTTAATTGATGAACTGATTCAGGAATATTAGCATTACCAATTAATTCAATAATTTGATCAGGATCATTTTTGCCATAGACTTTAATTGATTGAACTACAACTTCATCTTGTAAAACTCCATCACTAGAAGGGATAAAAGAACGAGTTTTAAAGTCCATCCGCCGTAGATACTTCTTTAATGGAGTTTCACTTCCTGCTTCGCCTTTAACTCCTCCTTCCATTAATTTACGATCAACTTTCGTGCCCTTATTAGCAACGACTTCACCTGTCTCTGGATCAACCAAAGTTTCAGCCAATGTTAAACCTATCAATCGGTTTTCTAAGGAAAGTTTTTTATTAATTTTGTAACGACCAACAGCCGCTAAATCATAACGTTTTGGATCAAAGAAGCGAGCATAAAGTAAGGAGCGAGAACTTTCAGCAGTTTTTGGTTCACCAGGACGTAAACGTTCATAAATTTCTTTTAATGCCTCATCAGTACGAGAATCTTCAGAATTTTTATGAACATCTTTTTCCATTGTTAACTTTAATGAATCATCATCACCTAAAATATCTACCAAAGTACTATCCGAACCAAACCCTAAAGCTCTTAAAAGAACTGTAATTGGAATTTTTCGTGTTCGATCAATTCGTGCATAAGCAATTTCTTTACTATCACTTTCAAATTCCAGCCAAGCGCCTCGATTAGGGATAACTGTTGTCCCGTAATTAACAATGCTATTTTTGTCTACTGAACTATTAAAATAAACTCCAGGAGATCGCATTAATTGAGAAACAATTACTCGTTCAGCACCATTAATAATAAAAGTACCTTCTTTGGTCATCATTGGAAAGTCACCAAAGAAAACATCTTGAGTTTTAATTTCTCCGGTTTCATTATTAGTCAATCGTAAATTGACATACATTGGTAATGAATAATTAGTATCGCGTTCACGCGCTTCATTTACCGAATATTTTGGCTCCTTAAATGAATAACCATTATATTCAAGAGTTAAAATTCCCTTAAAGTCCTCAATTGGCATCACATCATGGAACATTTCATTGATTCCTTCGTCTAACAGCCATTTAAAAGACTTTGTTTGAATGTCAATTAGATTAGGTAATTTTAAAACATCTTTAATTCGGGAATAGTTTTCACGAACTTGATGTTTACCATAATGGACATTATGACCAGCCATATTTTCACTCCTTTTCATTTCTTAAAATAAAGCCCTTTGCCTTATTAATCTTTAAAAAAACTTAACAATTTTTATTGATTCCAAAGCAAAAAAAATCCCACATACTCAAAATTGAAATATGTAGGAAGCACTGTAATGGACAATAGATCAAAACAGGGTCTCTAATTTTATTTATCTATTTTAACTCATCTATGTAAATTATTCAACATTTTAAAACTTTTTTTTAAAAAATTCAACCCCTTTATTTATCCCTATAAAACCGATATAGTAAAACCCATAGCACTTATTAAAAATTAGTGAATAAGGAGTTGTCAGTGAAAAAAAACCGAATTAAAATCATGATCCTAGGTTTACTTTTAGCCGGATTATGCCTTGGATTAATCCTTTTTAGTTCACAAAATAAACCTGAGTCAACTAAACGAAAACAAATAAAAATTATGACTACTACGGCAATTTACTCTGAAATTGCCAATAAGATAGTAGGAAATCAAGGAAAAGCTCAACCGATTGTTAATAATCCTAACCTTGATCCTCATGATTTCAAACCTTCTACTAAAACTGCTGAAAATGTAGCAGAAGCTGACTTGGTAATAAGTACGGGGTTAGGATACGACGACTGGGTTAATCCACTTATTAAAAATCAAAAATGGCTTAACATTGGGCAAGATGTACTTCAACTTAAACGTGGAGTCAACCCCCACATTTGGTTTGACTACTATAAAATGCTGAAATTTATTGATAAACTGACAGTTGAACTAAGTCAAATGAAACCAGAAAAAGCAGCATATTTTAAAAAGAATGCAAAGAGTTATCGAAATTCTTTAAAAATTCTGGAAACTAAAATGTCTCAAATCAAAAAGCTTAAAACTAATAATTTAGTTGATGTTAGCGAACCAGTGTTAGATTATACTTTAGAAAACTTGGGATTTAGAGTTAATAATAAAGCTTTTGCTCATGCAATTGAAAATAGCGCTGATCCTTCTGTAAAATCAGCACAGGAAGTTATTAACGATTTCAAAAATCATAAAGTTGCTTTT
Organism: uncultured Lactobacillaceae bacterium; assembly: GCA_945285405.1. GTDB lineage: Bacteria > Bacillota > Bacilli > Lactobacillales > Lactobacillaceae > Xylocopilactobacillus. The sequence goes on from CALYQJ010000004.1 coordinate 88,640, forward strand.
TATGTAGAAAACATTCAAGTCGTTAACAATACGACCCAAAATCTGAAGCAAGCAGCAAAAAATTATCAGATTCCAATTTTACAAGTTACAGAAATGAAACCTAAACAATTAACTTATCTTAATTGGCAAAAGCAAACCTATGATCATATTATTGATATTTTAAAGAAGTAATTAGCCGATAAGCTCTCCAATAATATGGGAGCTTTTTTATATTGTAAAAATATTTTAGTTTAAGATCATAAAAACTAAAGTTCTAAAAAAGCATGATTTTATTAAAAATCATGCTTTTAATGGTTAAATTTTTATGAATAAACCATACAAAGTTACTTTTTTGAAGACTATGTTACTTTGAAAAAATTAATCAAAAAATTTTGATAGATTATGATAAAAATCATATGGTGACATCATTGAATTTTCAGTTGGTTTTTTAATTTTACCTTTAAATTCAGAATAAGTATAATTAAACTTAAATCTAACTTTACTCCCATCTTTTGGTTCCAACTGTAAATAGTTATTAAATCTAGAATCTTTTTCGTTAAAATTAATTGTATAACTATAATTTTTAAACAGAGATTTACTTTGTTGTAAACCTTTCTGACTATCATTATAAGATTTACCTAAAGTCGGTTTAATCTTATTTAAAAAAGTTGTTAAATAATAATCAATCGCTTTTTTATCTAAAACCACTTTAATGATATTATTTTTTTTGCTTATTTCTTTTTCAGGGATTCGATCAATCGTTTTATTTAAAGTGCTGTTATTAATTTCATGCATTTTCAAAGATATATTAAATAATTTTTCTAAATATTTTAAATTTTTGCTTACTTCTTTTGTATTATTGTTATTTTCTTTATCATAGTTTTCTAATATTTTGGCTAAAGAATTGAATTCAATATACCTATTTTTAAATTCATTATAATCAATTTGCGAAATGTCAGTTTTACTATGGGATTTGTTAATTACGTTATAAGTTGAAATTATTGAACTTAAAAAATCTGTTCCAAAGTAAAAATGATTATCTTTAAAAACTGTTTTATGATCAAATTCGTTAATGATATAATCTACTGTTGCGTTCATTTGCATATCAGAACCATCTAAATCACTTTTACCCTTGATTTTGAACTCTTTAAGGAAATCTAAAAGAAAGCTTTCACTTATTTTATTTTCTTTAAAACCCTTTTTGTTGGAACTAGGAAATATAAGTTGATCAAGTGTAACATCAAAAGTAGTCGTTACTTTTTTTTGATTTTTTTGATGGTCAATATATTTAATTAAATCTTTCTTGTTAGATCCACATCCTGTTAATACTAGAGGTAATAATACTAAAATTGTGAAAATAAAAATATTTGCTACTTTTTTTGTTTTCATAATTTTCACCTTAATTTTTTTCACTTAATATGTATAAAAGCCTAACTCGGAATAAGAATTAGGCTTAGAATATTCAATAATTTAAAAATATTTTTAATAGTAAAAATATTTCATGATTATTTTTTAAAGTTTTGTTTCATTAGATTAGTTATTACTTGGACAATATGCTTTGTTGCCAACATTGAATTAGTGGCTGGTTTTTTAATTTCACCGTTAAAGTCTGAATCAGTTGAACGGATATTTAGCTTAATCTTTCCGCCTTGTTTAGGTTTCAATACTAAATAATTATTAAAGCTAGATTTTTTTTGATTAAAGTTAATTGTATAATTACAACTACCGTTTGCATTAGAAATGTTCTCTGCATAAGTTTTAAGTTCTTTATCAAAAGAATGATCATAGTCTTTACCTAAAGCTTTTTTATACTCTTTTGAACAAGCTTTATAGTAGTAAGCGATCGCCTTTTTATCTAAAGTCGCAGTAATAACTCCATCTTTTTTAGTTATTTCTTTTTCAGGTAATTGATCAATCGTATCTTTCAAAGCTTTAAATTGAACTGTTGCTATTTTTGGTGAGCCAAAAATTTTCAAAATCTCGCCATATTCTTTTTTTAAATTTATATTTGGAGAATCAGTTTGATTTTCATCAATAAATTTAATAAGGGAGTTCACATCGATATATTTACCTTTAAGTTTACTTGTAAGTTCACTTTTAAGTTCATTTCTGTCAACTATTGCATCATTAGTTGTAGTTACATTAACAAATTTAAAAAGTGAACTACAATCAGCATATATTTTATTATCTTTAAAAATTAAAACGAAAGGTAACGATTGCCCTGCTACATTCATAGTTACATTAATTTTCTTATCTTGCTCAACTACATCGCCTTTACCTTTCATATTAAACCCTTTAAGCATTTGTAAAGTAGTAGCTTCTTCTTTGCTAGGTTCAGTTGAATTAGGTAGATCAAATTGTTCCAACTTTACATCAAAATTTGAAGTATATTGCTTGCGATGGACCTTCTGATCATAGTATTTAGTTAAAGCTTTTTTGTTTGACTGCCCACACCCCGTTAAAACTAAAACTAATGATAAGATTATTGTTAAAAGAAAAGTAATTTTATTTTTTTTGTTTTTCATAATTCCCTCCGAAAAATATATTATCTTAAATATACTTTAAGGTCAAAAAAAAAATTTGTTTTTTTAAAAAAATATTATACTCTTTGCTCAACAATTTAATTCGCCTAAATACTTTTTTAAATTTTTTTATTCTGAAACTTTATATTGATTCATTAAATATAAAAATTAATCATTGCCCTAAATATTTTGTACTATAAAATTCCGATAAATATTGCTCAATAACTTTTTTCATTTTAACTACAGCTGGCGATTTTAAAGTTGTAGGATTAATAACTAAACATAAGGTACGATAAAAAGCTTCTTCAAAAGGATAAACATTAAATTCTCCTTGCATCCGTTTTAGAGCTAACTGCGGTAAAACTCCTAAACCTAATCCTGATTCTACCATTGCTAAAATAGAAGGGTCATCAATCGAATAGCTCAAAGAATTTTGGGATACATGATAACGATCTAGTGCTCTTTTAGTATCACGATCATAATCAATTTGTTGCAAAATAAAAGTTTGTTGCGCCACATCAGCATCGGTAATTGATACGCGATTACTTGGAATGAAATTTTTAGGAGTAACGCAATAAATTTGATCACGAATTAAAGGCTCAACAAATACTTCTTCAACCACTGGCAAAGAAGCAAAACCGATATCAATTTGCCCCTGTTTAACTCGATCCACAATTTGATTAAAACTACCTTGAATTACAGTAATTGCAATTTGAGGAAATTGTTCTTTAAATTTACGGATAATACCAGGTAACCAATTTGTCGATACAGAAGAAAAAGCACCAATTCGAACCTTTCCTTGATTATTACCGTTAATATTACCAACAAGTTGTTGTAACTGATCTTCCAAATTTAAAATACTTTGAATTACTGGTAGCAATGCTTTACCATCCTCGGTTAATTCAACGCCAGTCCGATTTCGAATTAGTAAAGGGAAACCGAAATCTTTTTCTAATTGATTAACGCTATGACTTACTGCACTTGGAGTCACATTTAAACTTTGTGATGCCCGAACAAATGTACCCTTACTAACTACAGTACTAAAAACCCGATAACTAAAATTAGTCATAATCCCTCCTTTAAATGAATTATATTCATCTTAAAATGAATTAGTTGAGTTTTACTTCATGGTTAAACGCCATTAAAATATAATTAATAAATTTTATGGAGCACAAAAATTATGAATTTTTCTAGTCGTACTGATTTAACCATTAACTCTGGACTTAATGATATCTTTAAAACTCGTGATTCTGAAACTATTTCTTTCGCTGGTGGCTTGCCGGACACTGATTTATTTCCTCGTCAGGAATTAGCTGAGGCTCTTCAAAAAGTAATTACGAGTGATAACCCTCAAATTTTACAATACGCAGGTAAACAATTTCTGCCATTACGTGAAAAATTAGCATCTAAAATGCAAAAGGAAGGACTTCTAACTCAACCCAGCGAAATTTTATTAACTCAAGGAGCTCAACAAGCACTTAGTCTCATCGCTCAGTTATTAATTGATCCAGGAGACGGTTTAATAGTGGAAGGCCCAACTTATGTAGGCGCATTAGCTGCTTTTGATGCAGTAGAACCTAGTTTTTATGAAATTCCCGTAGAAAACGATGGAATTAATTTAACTGTTTTAGAACATGTTCTAAAACATCATGAAGTAAAAATGATCTATACCATTCCTGATTTTCAAAACCCTACTGGTACAGTAATGTCTGTAGCTAAAAGAAAGGCCTTGGTTAAATTAGCTAACCGATATGATGTAATGATCGTTGAGGACGGTGCTTATCGCGATTTAAGATATTCAGGTACTCAACTACCTTTAATTAAACAATTTGATACGCAAAATCGAGTAATTTATGTAGGTAGTTTTAGTAAAATTCTAGCTCCTGGCATACGCTTAGGTTGGTTAGTAACCAATACAAAAATTTTATCAGATCTTAATGCTTTAAAAAATAGTTGTGATATTGAAAGCAGTAGTTTAATTTTACAAGGGGTGAATCAATACCTTGAAGATAATGACTTAAATCAACACATTTCTGAAATTCACCGAGTTTATCGGCATAAAAAAGAGATAATGCATCAAGCTTTAATTAATTATATGCCTGACTCTGTAAAATTTAATAACCCCGAAGGTGGTTTCTTTATCTGGCTTCAATTACCAAATGAATATGATATGAATCAATTTTTAAATTCGTATTTACTTCCTAAACAAAATGTAACTTTAGTTCCTTCAAAGAATCTTTTTGCCTCTAAAAATATCCTAAACCAAGCGCGTCTTAATTTTACAGGATCTACCGATCAACAAATTAATGATGGTATTAAACGATTAGGTGCAGGTTTAAAAGACTATTTAATGAAAAAAACAGTTTCCTGTTAAAAAATATCAATTGATTTTAAAAGCTCAAGTATTTTTCAAAAAAACTTGAGCTTTTTTAAAATTAATATAACCTCACCTAAAAATTCAAAAATAAAATTTTAAAATTTAGTTCCTAATAAAATTATCTTCTAAACACTTATTTTTAGTTTTTTAGATTACTACCAATAATATTCAACTTTAATATGTATAAATTCTCAAATTTTAAATTAACTACTAAATATTCGATCATCTTTTATAATTACAATTTAATTTTACTGTTGCACTTTTTTAGCAAGTAAAGTACCAAAAAATAAAATTGATTCAATTAGTGTAATAAAAAATGTCACAGGAAGATTAGTCACATAAGTTAAGTATAAGCCCCCCCATGTTCCAATTAAGGCACAACATATACTAATCACAATTAATTCAAAGAAATTACGTCCCCAATAAAATGCAATTGCTGCTGGTAAAGTTAATAAAACAAAGATTAATAAAGCACCAACCATCTGAGCTGCAACACTAGCTGTAAAAGCAGTCATGATTAAAAAAATTAATGAAATGACATAAGAATTAAGACTAGAATAACGAGAACCAACTGGATCAAAAGAATCATATTTTAATGGTCGAAATAGTAAAATTATAGTTACTAAAACAAGTCCGGCAACGATCATGATTTGCTGAACATTTTCTTTAGTAATCGCAGTAATACTCCCAAACATTAAACTAGTTGCATAACTGGCATTCCCTTGAGCCAAAGTTAAAAATAAAGCTCCTGATCCCATAAATAATGCTGAAATTACACTTACTAAAGAATCATTAGAAGAAAATTTATTAGCACCTACACTAGTTAAAACAGCTGCTAAACTTGTAAAAATTAACATTCCGGTAATTGGTGGTAATCCCGCAAATATTCCAAAAGCAGCTCCAGAAAAGCCAATCTCAGAAATAACATGCGTTAAAAAGGGTAATTTACGAATTAAAACAAAAATACTCATTACTCCACAAACTACTGCAATTAAAGTTCCTGCAACAAAAGCATTTAACATAAATTCAGAATTCAACATTGTTTTTCTCCACTAAAGTTTGATCACCAACAGCAAACGTTGCATCTCCATTTAATTGTAATATTTTGGTACTATTTTTTCGTACCACATCCGGATCATGAGAAACTAAAACAATAGCAACGTGATCTTTGACTTGTAAATTTTTTAAAATTTCTACTACTTCATTTTTAGAACGTTCATCTAAACCATTGGTTGGTTCATCAAGAATTATCATTTTAGGTTTAGTAATTAATGCTTGAGCAATATAAGCTCGCTGTTTTTCTCCTCCGGAAGAGCTATATAATAAATTATCAGATTTTTCAGTTAAGCGAACTTTTTTCAAAGCTGCTTGAATCTTTTCTTTATCTTTTCGAGTTAACCAAGGAATTAAATTATCATAAAGACGTAAACCAACAAAGCTAAAAATATTCAAAGGATAATCTTCAGCAATATTACGCGTTTGGGGAACAAATCCAATTTGTTTTGGACCAAAATTAGTTCCAATATATGTAACTTTTCCTCCTTTAGGAGTTAATTTCTTCATTAATAAATGTAAAAAAGTACTTTTACCGGTACCGTTAGGTCCAATAATTGAAAGAAAATCTCCTTTGTCAATCGTCATATTTAAGTTCTTAAACAGAAGACGTTGATCAAAGCCCATAGTTAAATTCGTAATTTCAATTAAAGTTTTATTTTTTGTCATAAAACTATTCTATCAAAAAAAACTCATTATTTATTAGTATTTCTATTTTTACACTTGAACACAAAAAAAGGCCTATAGGCCTTTCTTTATTTATTAACTAATTTGGGATTATTCTTCGTCTAAAGAATTACCACCATTTTTCTTAATAATCTCAGCTTGAATAGATTTTGGAACTGGTTCGTAATGATCAAAAGTCATTGTGAAGGTCCCACGACCTTGAGTTGCAGAACGTAAAGTTGTCGCATAACCAAACATTTCAGCTAAAGGAACAAATCCATTGACAACTTGAGCATTACCTCTAGCTTCCATTCCTTCAACTCGACCACGACGTGCAGTAATCTGTCCCATAATATCACCTAAGTATTCTTCTGGAACAATTACTTCAACTTTCATAATTGGCTCCAAAATTACGGCACCGGCTTTTTTAGCAGCTTCATGTAAAGAGATTGAAGCCGCTACTTTGAAGGCTGCTTCTGAAGAGTCAACTTCATGATAAGAGCCATCATAAAGTTTAGCTTTGACATCAATTAATGGATATCCTGCTAAAACTCCATTAGCCATTGCTTCCTTTAATCCCGCTTCTACTGCTGGAATATATTCTCTTGGAACAACTCCTCCAACAATAGCATTTTCAAATTCAAAACCTTTGCCTTCTTCATTAGGTGTATATTCAATATAAACATCACCATATTGCCCTTTACCACCGCTTTGACGAACAAATTTTCCTTGTGCTGAAGCCTGTTTAGTAAAGGTTTCGCGATAAGCAACTTGGGGTTCACCCACTTTTGCGGCAACTTTAAATTCTCGCCGCATTCTTTCAACCATGATATCCAAATGTAACTCACCCATACCAGCAATTAAAGTCTGGCCAGTTTCTGGATTAGTTTCCGCTTTGAAGGTTGGATCTTCCTCTGCCAACTTTTGTAAAGCAACATCTAATTTATCACGATCTTCTTTAGAATCAGGTTCAATTGAAACTTGAATTACAGGATCTGGAAATACCATTGATTCCAAAATCAGTGGATGATTAACATCAGTTAATGAATCTCCAGTTGTAGTGTTTTTCAACCCAATTGCTGCGGCAATATCTCCCGAAAAGACTTCCGGAATTTCAGTTCGGTGATTAGCATGCATTTGTAATAAACGACCAACTCGTTCACGAGAATCTTTAGTTGCATTTAAAACATAAGAACCTGAAGGTAATGAACCAGTATAAACCCGAATATAAGTTAAACGACCAACAAAAGGATCAGTTGCAATTTTAAATGCTAAAGCAGCAAAAGGTTGATCATCACCAGCTGTTAATTCTACTTCTTCATCAGTCTTAGGATCGTGAGCAACGTAAGGTTTAACTTCAAGTGGAGAAGGCAAATAATCAATAACAGCGTCCAAAAGCATTTGAACCCCTTTATTCTTAAATGCCGAACCAACTAAAACTGGGAAGAATTTTAAATCAATAGTTGCTCGACGAATACCAGCTTTTAACTCATCAATTGAAATATCTTCTCCATTAAGATATTTTTCCATGATATCATCATCGACATCAGCAACTGCCTCAACTAATTCATCATGCATCTTTTGAGCTTTATCTTTATACTCAGCTGGGATTTCCACAGTATCCCATTTATCACCAATTTCATCAACATCATAAACATAAGCTTTCATATTAACTAAATCTATAATTCCAGTAAAGTTATCTTCAGCACCAATTGGAATTTGAATAGCATGAGCATTAGCTTGTAACCGTTCATGAATAGTCTGAACTGAATAATCAAAATCTGCTCCAATTTTATCCATTTTATTTACAAAAACAATATTAGGAACATTATAATTAGCAGCTTGACGCCAGACATTTTCTGTTTGAGGTTCTACTCCTGATTGAGCATCTAAAACAGTAATTACACCATCAAGAACTCGTAAAGAACGTTCAACTTCAATTGTGAAATCGACGTGCCCAGGGGTATCAATAATGTTAATTCGATAATCTTTCCATTGAGCAGTTGTTGCCGCAGAAGTGATTGTAATTCCACGCTCTTGCTCTTCTTCCATCCAGTCCATTTGGGAAGCCCCTTCATGAGTTTCACCAATTTTATGAATTTTACCAGTATAGAAAAGAATACGTTCAGTAGTAGTAGTTTTTCCTGCATCGATATGGGCCATAATACCGATATTTCTTGTTTTATCGAGTGGAAATTCTCGTTTTTCGGCCATTATTCTTTAAATCCTCATTTCCTTCATAACAAATACAACCTGATTACCTAGCTATAGAGTAACCTGATTGCCCTAAACAGTAATAAATATTGATTAATTTTGACCAAATTACCAGCGATATTGTGCAAAAGCCCGATTGGCTTCAGCCATACGATGAGTATCTTCGCGTTTTTTAACAGATGCCCCCGTATTATTAGCAGCATCCATGATTTCATGGGCTAACTTTTCTTCCATTGAACGTTCATTGCGTAAACGTGAATATTGAACAATCCAGCGAAGTGCCAAAGTAGTTCTTCTTTCAGGTCTAACTTCGATTGGAACCTGGTAATTAGATCCGCCAATTCGACGAGCTTTAACCTCTAAAACTGGCATAACATTATTCATCGCATCTTGAAATACTTCTAATGGATCTTTTTTAGTTTGTTCACGAATAATATCAAAAGCATGATAAAGGATATTTTGAGCCTTTCCCCGTTTGCCATCTTTCATCATATGATTAATCAAGCGTGAAACTAATTTTGAATTATAAATCGGATCTGCTAATATATCCTGCTTAACAATGGTGCCTTTTCTTGGCATTCTATCTAACTCCTATCTCACAAAATTTTATTTATTTTTTTGGACGCTTAGTGCCGTATTTTGAACGACCTTGTTTTCGATCTGTAACTCCAGCAGTATCAAGAGTTCCCCGTACAATATGATAACGTACCCCAGGTAAATCCTTAACACGACCGCCACGAATTAAAACAACACTATGTTCCTGCAAATTGTGACCAATTCCTGGAATATAAGCTGTAACTTCAATCAAATTTGATAAACGAACACGAGCATATTTTCGTAAAGCTGAGTTTGGCTTTTTCGGTGTCATAGTACCTACACGAGTAGCAACTCCTCTTTTTTGTGGTGCAGGATTATTTGTTAAATTCTTAGTCATACTGTTATAGCCAAAATTCAAAGCTGGTGATTTTGATTTACTAGTCTTTGATTTACGACCTTTACGTACTAATTGATTTATTGTTGGCATTAAATATTTAAATTTCCCTTTCTAATTTTCTTGGTACACGCATCCAGGCGTTTTGTTTTTTCGACAATATCCTAAAAACACTCATGAAATTGTATATTTCTTTAGTAAACTTGTCAATACTTTTGTTCTAATTTTAAATTCATTATGGCATTCTTACGACTTTATTTTACGATTTTGGATTAAATCTGATATACTCAAATTATTAAGATGTAGGGGGCAGAAAATATTGGAAGATGTATCACCTATTGTAGAAAAAATTATTCAATTTGAAAAAGATCATAATATGACTGATAGTGATCTAGCTTTTGCTAGTCATATTTCAGTCGAACATATCCACGCAATTAAAGCTGGTATTGGTCATATTGAACCAGAAATTTTAAATGATCTACAAAATTTTTTTGCAGCCAATTAAAATAATGCAATAAAAAATAAATAAATTAAGCAAAACAAAATTTTCGACAACGAAAAAATGTTTTGCTTTTTTAATAGCTAAAAAATTTAAAATTTAACTTTTATAAACGTCAAAAAAATGATCAATAATTATGCCATAATAAATCTATAAAAGTAAATATAATAATGGATTTATATTTTAACAAGTAATGCACTTATCTTTACTCAGCTTATTAACTAAATCTAAGTAAACTAAAAGTTCAATTTTGCTAAATTAAATATAAAGTTTTTATAAAAATTAACTGCTTAATTTTAAGCCCAGAGTTATTTCAATTAAAGTTCAAATTTCCATAAATACTTCTGTTAAAAATAATTTTTTCTATACGCTTATCTGTGCTACTTTTTTCTTTCTGATCATCGTCTCTTGTGGTAATACCTGATCACACTTAATGGAGCAAATCATCATTGCGTGATTAGCTCGCTCAATTTTATTGCCATCTTCATCACGTAAATCTACAACTTTAGTAAAATAATGGAAAAAATGGGGCCCATAAAATTCTAATTCGTCTCCCTCGGAAAAATTATTTCTTTCTTGAATAATTATACGTCCGGATTCTTGCCCCTTTACTTCACCAATAAATTCATATCCCAATTCAGGCTTTTTATGCGAAAATAATTCATCATTTTTTGTAGGTTTACCATTAAAGAAACCAAAAGACATTCTACGTTGAGAAATTTTAGCTAGTTCTTCAATCCAGGAGGGATTAAATTGAAAATTATCAGGATCAGCACAATAAGTATCTACAGCATTTCGATAAACATTAGCAACGGTGGAAACATAATGAATAGTTTTCATTCTTCCTTCAATCTTTAAACTATCAACCCCAGTACTAATCATTTCTCCTATTTCCGGAATCAAACTCATATCAACTGCTGACATTGTGAAAAGATCTTTCCCATTTAAAGAATTACCATCCGCATCCATTAAGTTATAAAGAAAGCGGCAATTCTGAGCACATCCGCCACGATTGGCATCACGATTATTCATATAATTACTCATTACACAGCGACCAGAGTAACTTATGCACATTGCTCCTTGAATAAAAGCTTCAATTTCGACATCTGTATGAGCTTTAATTTCCTTAATTTCCTGTTGAGAAGTTTCTCGACCTAAAACAATTCGCTCTAATCCATGTTTTGCCCAAAAATTAACAGCTTCATAGTTTACAGCAGAAGCTTGCGTAGATAAATGAACGGGTAATCTAGGAACTTTTGTTAAAACTGCACTAATAATTGCCGGATCAGAAACAATCAAGGCATCAACTCCAGAATCTCTTACAGCAGTCAAATAATCAACGACACCGTTTAAATCATTTTCATGACAAACAATATTAGCCGCTAGATAAACTTTCGCACGGCGTTCATGAGCATAAGCAACACCTTCTTGCATATCTAATAATGTAAAATTACTTGCTCGAGAGCGTAAGCCCAATTGTTCACCACCAATATAGACTGCATCTGCACCATAATCGATCGCTATTCTTAATTTTTCTGGTGTTCCTGCAGGTACTAATACTTCTGGCTTTTTCACTATTTAATATCCCCCATTTGATAATCATAAAAACCTGTTGAATAATGACGATCAGCTGGTAATTTAACTTTTAAACTATTTATAACATGATTCCATGAAGCACTGTTAAAGTTTAACAACACTTGACGCGCTTGATTAAATTCTTTAAGAATATCATTCCAATTCTTTCCTTGATAAAATAAACCATCAAAAGTAAAATTACGGATACCTAAATCATACAATTCAGGCATTTTAGCAATTAGATTTAAATCTTCTGGAGCAAACATATGAGTACCATTGTGATCTTCAAACATGGTATATCTTGCTTTTGGTTTTTGAGGTAAAGCTAGCTGATAAACCTTTTTTTGAGCATATGCTTTAGTGTTACCAACATAATCAAGGTAATTATAGATCAGATTTCGTCCCGATTGCTGAATTGAAATTGGACCAAATAATTGAATAATAGGTGTTACTCTTAAATTAGGTATCAATTCCTTTAATTCAACATATGGCAACTCGCGAGCCAAACGTACAAATGATGCACCTTCATTGCCCCAAAAATTCATCATACCTGAATTAGTATCCAAAACTTCACCAAAATAGATAAACTTTTGTTGTGGAAAATTATTTTGTAAAATATTTACCGCACCAGCATCTCCGACCATAATATAATCAACTTTTGCTTGAACCAATTGTCGTAAATATTCGCGATATTCCGGAAGTTGATCATTATGCAAAATAGCATTAGCTGCAACAATAATTTTCTTACCCTTTTGTCGTGCTAATTCTAAGAGATCCTTAATTTCTGGTAAGTCAAAATCTGTTGGTAAACGCAATCCAAAATAGTTATTTCCAACAATTAATGCATCCATACCTAAATCAAAAAGAGTACCTACAAATTTTTTTGCAGGTACTGTAGTAGAAAAGTAGATAGTTGAATCTAAACTCAATTTTTAACCTTAACTTTCTTGGTTGTAGCTTTTTTTATATGCAACTTAATTTTTTCCTTTTGAGCACCAACGGTTACTGTATCACCTGGCTGAATTTGCCCCGATAGAAGTTGCTCGCTCATTGCATCTTCTAATTTAGTCTGTAAAGTACGGCGAATAGTACGTGCACCATATTCAGGGTTATAACCTAACTTAGCAATTAACTTAACTGCAGATGGGGTCATCTTCAAAGTAATCCCTTGCGCATGCAAACGTTGTTCAAAATCTTTAATCATTAGTTTTACAATTTGATAAACTTGGTCTTCAGTTAAAACTTTAAAAATTACAATTTCATCAACCCGATTTAAGAATTCCGGACGATATGTTTTCTTAACAACGTCCCTAATTCGATCAGCTATTGCATCATTATCAATAGTATTACTTCGAGCACCAAAGCCAACTTCATGATCATCTCGCAGTGAAGTTGCACCTAAATTAGAAGTCATAATGATAATTGTATTTCGAAAATCAACATGTCGTCCACGTGAATCCGTCAAAAATCCTTCATCTAAAACTTGTAATAATAAGTTAAAAATATCTGGATGAGCTTTTTCAATTTCGTCAAATAATACTACTGAATAAGGATGATTTCGAACTTGTTCTGTTAATTGTCCACCTTCATCATACCCAACATACCCAGGTGGAGAACCAACTAAACGCGTTGCTGTAAATTTCTCCATATATTCAGACATATCAATTCGAATAATATTATTTTCTGAACCAAACATTGCCGCTGCTAGAGCCTTGGCTAATTCAGTTTTACCAACACCAGTAGGACCCAAAAACATAAATGAACCCATTGGTCGATTCGGATCTTTCAAGCCACTTCGGCTACGACGAATTGCCCGAGCAATTGCTGAAACAGCATCGTCTTGTCCGATAACCCGTTGGTGAAGGAATTTCTCTAAATTAATTAAACGTTCAGATTCAGTTTTTGTTAATTGTGTGACTGGAATATTTGTCCATTGTGAAACAACTTCAGCAATATCTTCAACAGTAACTACTACTTCTTTATCTTTACTAGGAGAAGTTTTGATTTGATCGATCTTATTCTTTAACGCAGACTCTTCCTTACTAATTGCAGCAGCTCTCTCAAAATTTTGATTTTTGATTGCCTCATTCTTTTTAAATTCAAGTCCAGTTAACTCTTTATTTTGCTTGTTAACTTGCAAATTCATTTCCGTTTGTAAATGTACTTTAGCTGAGGCTTCATCAATTAAATCAATGGCCTTATCTGGTAAAAAGCGATCACTAATATAGCGGCTAGAGAGTTCAACTGCTGCATCTAAAGCTGCATCACTGATTTTCAACGAGTGATGTTTTTCATATCGTTCTCTTAAACCACGTAAAATCTGTTTAGCCTGATTTTGAGTTGGTTCCATTACTTCAATTTTAGCAAAGCGTCGTTCAAAGGCTGCATCTTTTTCAATATATTTCTGGTATTCGTCTAAAGTTGTAGCCCCAATAATTTGAACTTCACCTCGTGCTAAAGCTGGCTTCAAAATGTTAGAAGCATCAATTGCACCTTCAGCACCACCCGCTCCAATTAAAGTATGTAATTCATCAATAAACAAAATAACATTTTTACTATTGGTAACTTCTTTAATGACTTTTTTTAAACGATCTTCAAATTCGCCACGATACTTTGTTCCTGCAACTAATGAACCCATATCAAGCATCATTAGTCGATCATCAAGCATTTCTTTAGGCACTTCAGCTCGAACAATTTTTTGAGCTAAACCTTCAGCAATAGCAGTCTTACCAACTCCTGGTTCACCAATTAAAACAGGATTATTCTTAGTTCGTCGGCATAATATTTGAATCAATCTTTTTACTTCTTTATCACGTCCAACTACTGGATCAATTTTATTTTCCCTAGCTAACTCAGTTAGGTCTCGGGATAAATTATCTAATGTTGGAGTTTTTTTATTAGATTTATTATTCCTTGATAAATCAGATATTGAACGTCGGGGTGTCATTGAAGTAAATGAATCTTCATTAATTCCCATCTTTTTAAGCAAAATTTGTCTAATTTTATTTAAATTTAATCCTAAATTGGTTAGAATTCGGGTTGCTAAAACATCTTGTTCCCTTAAAACACCCAATAAAATATGTTCAGTACCAATCTTTAACGCACCAAGGCGTTTAGCTTCATCTCCAGAATAAGCGAGAATTTCTTTAGCTCGCTGGGAATATCCTAAACTCATTTTTTGATTATCAGAGTTACTACTTCCCGTTCCAAATCCGGTTAAACCATCAATTTCTTCGCGTATATCTGCTTCATTAATATTTAATTTTCGTAAAGTTTTACCAGCTATACCCTCGGGTTCAATTACTAAAGCTAAAAGAATATGTTCACTAGCTACCGCATAATGTCCGTACATTTTGGCATTTTCCTGAGCCAACTCTAATACCATTCTGGCACTATCAGTAAATAAGTTGTCCATAATTACCTCCTCATTGAGGAATAAATTTACTATTCAGTTATAAACTATAAACTCTAATTATATAATATATTATTTAATTTTCATATTCTAATTTAGTTAAAATCGATTTAAAAATATGAGCTCGCAATTTATTTTGTTGAGCTTTATCTAAGTGCCCTAAAGCATCTTGATCAATAGCGGCAATAATAATTTTACCAGTTATTGGGTTAATAATCTTATCACTAATTAATTGATTTACAATAGTTAACGCATCATTTAATGTTAAAACTGAACCAACATCGGTTTTAATTTTTTCTAGTAAATCACCATCATCCACAAACTGCAATTTAATGATACGTATATACCCGCCACCTCCACGTTTACTTTCAACATAATAACCATGTTTGGAGTCAAAGCGGGTCTTAATTACATAATTTATTTGCGATGGAACTACATTAAAATAATCGGCAATTTGTTGACGACGCAACTCAACTTCAAAGTTTTTATTCAAAATACTCTTAATATATTGTTCAATTAAATCTGACAAATTATTAGACTGGCTCATAAATATTCCTTGACTATATTTGACTAAAATTATAATACAAGGCAGCTCAATTTAAAAGTGTTTAATAACTTCAATTAATTCATTTAAAAGTGCAATATTTTTAAATTTAATTTCGTATTTTTAAATCAGAAAATTGTATAATTATATAATAATGGAATAAAAATTATTTTAGAAATTAAAAATATTTCTATTATTTGATTGTAGTAAAAATTAAATATTAGTTTTTAAATGACCTATAGTTAATCTAAAAACGACTGATATTTATGACATAAGTTTATTTTTAACTTTTAAATACTGTTTAAAATGTGATTAAAGTAGGAGCTGAAATAATGGAAACAAATTTTAAAGAACAACATGATTTTATGAATCGAGAAATTAGTTGGCTTGCTTTTAATCAGAGAATAATGGATTTAGCTGAAACTCCTCTAATTCCTCTCTTAGAACGTGCTAATTTTTTGAAAATAACTCAATCAAATTTAGATGAATGGTATATGATTCGAGTAGCTACTCTAATTCGAGAAGTAAATTCTGGCGCTACTGATCCTGATAAATCTGGAATGGCACCTAATACTCAATTAAACCAAGTTAGAAAACTAGTAAAAAAACAATTAAAGCGACAAAGTAAAATATGGTTAAAACTCAAAAATCAACTCAAAGAAGTTGGTATTGAAATATTAAACTATTCTAACTTAACAAAAGAAGAAAAAAATTTTGTAGATAATTATTTTATTTCTACTATTAATCCCTTAATCGAAGTAGAGTTATTACCTAAAGATATACCTTGGCCTGAAATGGAAAATGGCAAAATGTATTTTATTGTAGATATGGTAAGTCGTCAAGATCAACAAAAACATATTTTTTCTCATTTTAAGATGCCTTCTTTAAAGCGTTTATTAACTTTACCTCAAACTCCCAATCGATTTATTTTATTAGATCAAATTATTAAAGCTCACTATCAAGAAATCATTCAAACTAAGTTTAAAAACCGCTTTATTGCCCAAAATATTTACCATTATCGAATTCTAAAAGATATGGATATTCAAAATTTACCCAAAGGAAGCAAAAATACAGAACAAGCAGTGGAAGTGGCATTAGAAAAACGTACTTCAGCACCAATGATTTTCTTAGCATTAGATAAAAATGCTCCAAGAAAAACTTTAAAAATTCTTACCTCAGTTCTTTCTGTAAATCCATTAAACACTTTTCATATTTTAGGAGATTGGGATTACGATTTTATCAAATTAATAAAACCCAGCTTAGTTGAAACACCACACCTAAAAATTGCTAATTTGTGCTTTACACCACACAAGGCATATCACGAAAAAATTTTAGAAGGAAATCAAATTTTTACCGCTATTGGACAAAAAGATTATTTACTGCATCATCCATATGATAGCTATGATGCAGTTGTTAATTTTTTCCAACAAGCAGCAATTGATCCAAATGTGAAAGAAATTTATATTACCATTTATCGAACATCTAAGAATTCTCCAATTGTCAAAGCTCTTGCTGATGCAGCCAAAAATGGTAAACATGTTGGAGCTTTAATTGAAGTCAAAGCGCGCTTTGACGAAGAGCATAACATTAAAGTAGCCGACTATTTGCGGGGGATGGGTGTAAAAGTTTATACTAGTTTTCCCAATTTAAAAATCCATGGTAAAATGGCCCTCGTAGTTAAGGAAGTACAAGGAAAGAAAAAAGCTTTTGCTCATTTAGCAACCGGTAATTATAATGATATTTCAGCAAAGGGGTATACTGATTTCAGTTTCTTTACTGCTAATACCAAATATACTGATGATATTAAGCGCATATTTCAATTCATTTCTGGTAAGAAAACTTTACCCGAAAAATTAAATAAATTATATATTGCGCCTAATATGTTAAGAAATAAATTACAAAAAGAAACCAAAAGATTAATTAAAAAAGCAGCAAAAGGCGAAAAAGTTGAAATTTGGATGAAATGTAACTCTTTTTCCGACTCCAAGTTAATTAAATCTCTTTATAAAGCCAGTATGCAAGGAGTAAAAGTGCATTTATTAGTACGCGGTTTAACTACAGCTATCCCCCATCTATCCCAAGTTAGCAAAGATTTACATATTCATTCAGTGGTAGGACGTCTTCTGGAACATTCTCGTGTTTATATTTTTAAAAACAACGAGAAATTTAAGTGCTACCTTTCTTCAGCTGATGCAATGCCCCGCAATTTTGATCGACGAATTGAAATACTTTTCCCGATTGAAGATAAAGATCTCAAACAACGAATTTATAAAATTTTTGAAAAAATGTGGGCAGATCGAGCCCAAAGTTATACTAAACATGCAAATGGAAAGTATACACGGCGGGTGGCCAACAAAAATTTAAGCAAATACACACCAATTCAGGAACAATTTTTAATTGATGCTGAAAAACATGAAAAAGAGAAAAATCAAAGGAGAGTTTGATGACTGGAAAAATTGCGGTTCTTGACCTCGGTTCTAATTCAATTCGTACCACAATTACTGAATATGAGGAAAATGGCGAATTTAAAATTTTAGATCGGCAACAAGCAATGGTTCGAATTTCCGAAGGAATGGGCGAAAAAAAGATCTTACAACCTACCGCAATTAAAAGAGCCATGACAGCTTTAAATAAATTCAAAAAAGTATATGAACAATATCCTAACTTAAAAGTTACAGCAATTGCTACAGCAGCAGTTCGGCAAGCTAAAAATCAAAAGGAGTTCTTAGATCAATTTAAAAAATTAATGGGATTTCCACTAAAAGTAATTAGTGGAACAATGGAAGCTAAATATGATTATTATGGTGTAATTGGAACCTTACCATTAACTAATGGTGTTATCGTTGATACTGGTGGTGCTTCAACCGAAATTATTTTAGTTCAAATGGGATCCATGAAAGAATGCATTAGCATTCCATTTGGGGCTGTCAATATCACTGAGAACTATTTAAATGGTGATCCTATAAGTTCAAGTTCTTTATTTCAAGCTTTAGTAAAGATTTCTGATATTTTAATGAACATTCCTTGGTTAACTCAAGCCCTTAACTTTCCGATAATTGCTATAGGCGGTTCTAATCGGACTTTAGCAAAAATTAGGAGAAATCAACTTCAACAAACCAGTTTGCCAATTCACGGGTATCATCTTGATCGGGAAACGGCTGACCAAATAATTTATCAACTTCTAAATCTAACTATAGCTGAAAGACAAAATATTAAAGGATTAGCCAAAGAACGATCAGCAATTATAATTGGTGGACTGATTCCTTTACGGTTAATCATGCAAAGAATTGATAGCGTTCAAATTATTTTTTCTCAATCAGGAGTACGTGAAGGTATTTTATTCAAAGAAATTGAATCTTTAACCAAACAAGAAATTCACACAACTGATATTACTAAAATGACCCTAGATGAAAGTTAAACTCTTATTCTCAATAAAACTAAAATAATAAGGATTCATAATTAATAAATGAATCCTTATTATTTTTAATTTAAACTGGCCAAAACTTGCTTTACCTCGTTAATAGAAGGTGTTACCAAAGAATTGATTTTGAGCTTTTTCATTTGCTTTAACTCTTTAGCTGTAAAATGTAAAGCAGCAACTTTTAAAGGCAGCGTATCTTGAACTAAATTTTTAATTAAATTAATTGCATTAAAGTTAATCGACTCATCATTATAACCCGAGTTTATTTGAATCATTGATGGTGCAATTTTTAAGGCTTCTTGGATAGCTAATTCAATTTCTTTTTCCGTTAATACTTCAACGTCCAAAATTAGAGTACTGGCAATGTCACGAGTAGCACAAATTTCTTTGACTACTCCCATTTCATTAGAAAAATACGTCAAATCTCCCGCTTTTAATTGCGTCAAATTAGGCAAATAAGCTACTTCCTTAGCTCCATTAGAAATGGCATCTTCTACTTCAAAAGCTTTACTTGGAATGCTCATTTGACCTAAAGGGAAACTGACATAACTTCCAACCAAAACGGAACTTTCTTCTAGTTGCTCTGAACAAAAACGAACCTGACTAGAATTAACCATAATTTCACGAAAATGACCTTCTTGAGCTTGCCGACATAAAGTTATTAATTCTTTTAATGTGACTCCAACTTTAAAATTAGTTAACTCTATCATTTCAGCCAAAGAACTAGGGGAATAATTAATCATTAGTATCCTCTCAATTTTTAATTTTATTTAATTATAATGCCAGCGCTTACCGAGATAAAGTCATTATTAAAAAGTTAGTAAATAAAAAACCCCACGATAAATAAGGAACAAAGGGGATTTTTTTTTGAATAAAATGTTGGCTTAATAAATAAATTACAATAACTAAGGAGCACGAAAGAATTAAAAAAAATAAACTCATAGTTATTCCTAAAAATAAAAACAAAGGAAAAAGCAATAAAATATCTCCAACTCCTAATCCCCTTTTTAAAAAACTAACTATAAACAAAATAGTAGTTAGAAACAAACTACTAATTAAGTTATCTAATCTAAAAGGTAATACACAAGCTATTAAAATAAGAGGACATATTGTGTAAATTCTTAATTCTTGAAGATCAGTCAAATAACATATACCCATTACTATCTCGATTATTAACGCTAACCAATCAAATGTTAACCCCCAATTAACTAATGATAGTCCCAAATAAAATTCCATTTGAAATGATTGTGAACTAAAATTATAATTGCAGAATCGGCATTTACCGCGACAAAATAAATAGCTAATAACAGGAATCAAATCTTTGATATTTAATGGATGGTGACAACAATCACAGAATGACCGCGGTCTTATTATCGAAATTTTTTGATGAACTCGAAATAATACTAAAGTTAAAAATGAACCAAGACTTGCCCCAAGAAAAAATAATAAAGTTAAAATCATAGTTGCTATCCCTTTTATTGGTTAATTACGTTAAAAGGCTATGTTATTAACAATATTTTTTAAATAATGGAAATTTTTAAATAATTAAATGAGATACAATTATTTTGAAAGAAAGGAGTAAATTCCTTGAAAGTTTGTTTATATTTTGAAAATGCTAATCTTATTTCGAAGTCCGGAATTGGATCAGCACTTAAACATCAAATGGCAGCGTTAGACTATGCTAAAGTTTCCTATACTTTAGATTACCATGACCAATATGATATTTTACATATCAATACTATAGGAATAAAAAGTAAAGAAGTTATTTCTCATGCCAAAAAACTGAATCGACCAGTAATTTATCATGCTCACAGTACAGAAGAAGATATTCGTAACTCTTATTTTGGCTCAAATGCGGTTGCCCCAATACTTAAAAAAAGACTAATAAGTTTATATAGTAAAGCCAACTGTATCATTACCCCCACTCCTTACTCCAAATCTTTACTTTTAAAATATGGGATAACTGTGCCTATCTTCCCCGTTTCCAATGGCATTAGAATAAAAGATTACCAAACTGATAAACAAAAAATTGCTAAATTTCGTGATTACTTCAAATTAGCACCTGAAGATAAAACCATCATTTGCGTTGCTTTACCTTTTAAAAGAAAAGGAATAATAGATTTTGTTAATATAGCCCAAGAACTTCCTCAGTATAAATTTATTTGGTTTGGCGATACTTACAAATATCTCTTAACGCATGATATTCAAACACTTATTAAACATAAACATCCTAAAAATGTTATTTTTCCTGGATATATCTCAGGAGATGTTTTAATGGGGGCATATTTAAACTGCGATTTATTTTTTTTCCCATCCTATGAGGAAACTGAAGGTATTGTTGTTTTAGAAGCTCTTGCAGCTAAATGTCCTATCTTAATTCGCGACATTCCAGTCTATAATCATTGGTTAGTTGATCAAGAAAATTGCTACAAAGGAAAAGATAACCATGATTTTAAAAATAAAATTATCAAAATTTTAAATCATAAATTACCGAATTTAACTTCTGCTGGTTTTAAGGTAGCTCAAGATCGTGATTTATCTAAAATTGGTTTACAATTAAAACAAATTTATAAAAAAGTATTGGAGCAAGCCAAATGAAATTTATTTCTTGGAATATTAATGGTTTAAGAGCTATCCTCAAAAAAGATTTTTTAAAACAATTTAAGAGTTTTAATGCGGATTTTGTTTGCCTTCAAGAAATTAAAATGCAAGAGGGGCAAGTTGAATTAGATCTTCCAGGTTATGAACAATATTTTAACTATGCTCAACGTAAAGGTTATTCAGGAACAGCAGTTTTTACTAAAATCCCACCTTTAAACGTAACTTATGGAATGAATATTTCTGAGTTTGATAACGAGGGACGAATCATTTGTTTGGAATATCAAAATTTTTATTTAATTTGCTGCTATACCCCTAATTCGGGAGCTGAACTAAAAAGATTAACTTATCGAATGAAATGGGAAGATGCTTTCCGGAATTATGTAAATAAATTAAAGCAAGAAAAAACCGTAATTATTTGTGGTGATCTCAACGTAGCTCATGAAGAAATAGATTTAAAGAACTTCAAGACAAATCATCATCATGCAGGATTTACTAACGAAGAAAGACAAAAGATGACCCAATTATTAAATTCTGGATTTATTGATACTTTTAGAAACCTTTATCCAGAATTAAGAAAGTATTCATGGTGGAGTTATCGCGGACATGCCCGAAAAACAAATGCCGGGTGGCGAATTGATTATTTTTTAGTTTCTAAACCAAATCAACAACAAAATAATGCGCCAAAAGTTAAAGATGCCCAAATTTTAGATAATTATTTAGGATCAGATCATTGTCCAGTTAGTTTAATAACGGAGTAATTATTTATGGTAATGAATTTTGTAGCAATTGATTTTGAAACCGCTAACCGTGATCGTAATAGTGCTTGTTCTTTAGGATTAGCTGTTGTAAGGCATAGTAAAATAGTTAATTCTTTTTACTCATTAATTCATCCACCCACTCCAATTACACCTGATACACAAAAAATTCATGGAATTTCTAACGAAGATGTAAAAAATGCTCCCACATTTGACCAGATTTGGCCCCATTTAAAGTTCTTTTTTTCTCCTGATCAGTTAGTTGCTGCCCATAATGCACCTTTTGATTTAGGCGTTTTACGAGCTACATCACACTACTACGATATTTATTTAGACCCCGTTTTAAGTATTGATACCGTAACCACATCACGAAAATTATATCCTGAAATTAGACGTCATTCTTTAGATGCTATGACACGTTATTTACAGATACAACTACCGCATCATCATCGTGCTATCGATGATGCTATTGCTTGTGCGCAGATTTTACTCATTCAAGAAGAACACTTTGGTGATTATGTTTTAAAAGGAATGGTTCGCGGTAAATAAAATAAGTTTTCTAAGTTCTAAAGAAGGATTCAGAATCTCATATAATTATGAGAACCTGAATCCTTCTTTATTTTTTATTGGTAAAAAGCAAAAACTATAAGTTCAAATACTTATTTAGTTTTTTATTAGTTCTATTTTTCCAAAATTCCCATGCTCCCCAAAATAAAATAATAATTATACCTAAAATACTAAGTTTAGCTGCTAAATTTAAAAAAGGTGTTTGATATTTTAATTGGTAATATTTATGACCCTTTGCTAATTTAATCCCAATAAAAGTACCATTAACTTTTACGATTTCGCCATAATTAACCCGCCATCCAGGAGAATAAGGAATAGTAGTTGCTACCACTTTTTTTATTGGTTTCCTTACTTTCAAATGAATTCGATCATGACCTAATTTAAAATCTAAATTTTCATGGCTAATCTGGCGAATTTGTTTTGTTGCTTTTTTTATTTTTGAACCGGTAGGAACAGCAAATAAATTTAAATTAAAACTGAAATGACCTAATACATCAGTATTTAATAAAATCCACTGTTCTCGATTTGTTTTAACTGCAGGTCCTAAATTTAACGTTACATTCCGTCTAAGTTCGTAACCTGAAAGTCGTCTAGGAGATAATTGCTTAAAACTATTTTCTTGATCAACATAATTAGCTGTAATTTTATATCCCGGCTTCACTCTTCCAAATTTTAAATAATTCGTCCCTAACCATCGATATTGATTAAAAATCGGATTATAACTTTGTGAATCATCTATTCCTTCGAGTAAATTATTATTATGCTTAGCAATATAATCAGTTTGGTCAGCTTGCCAAAGTTCCATAAAATTAAATGGCTGGTATTTTAAATTATTAAATTCTAAATGTAGTTCTTGATTATTTAATTTTGGATTAGCCGAAATCATTAAAATTACTTGAGCGGAAGGAGTCAGCAACTTTAATTGCTCTGGTGTTTGGGTAGAAAATTTTATATTTTCTCCATTAGAAAAATATAAAAATTGATTGTAAAAAGGAACTTCTTGAACCTTTTTAGCCATAGAAGAATGTTCATACCCACCTTTTACAGCTACCGAATCCAAAAGGCTTGCTTCTTTTTGGCTAGAATTCATCTCTGCAAATGATTTATTGGAAATGAGATGCTTAGGGAAGTAAAACAAAGGGAAAGCAGAGTTTGAAAGGTAAGATATTTGATCATTATAAATATTAGAATCATAATTTTGATAAGAAGCCGGAATAATTTTGGCATCTCGATTAAGCCAAATTTGACTAACCCCTAAATAATTTAAAAGAATATCTCTTAAATCTCCATTGCCAGTAACATCATTTTTAATAGAATTGCTCACGCCTAATTGGTGCATAAATTGATAGACATTATCATTTTCCAAAGACCAATAAGTTTCAAAAGAATTAACTGAACTTAAAATTGGTAAACTAGGATGATAGGTATATCCCGGAAGTTGGGTATCAATGTAAGATCGAGAAAATGTCAATTTATCATTATTAGAATCTTGAAGATCCATATTAAAATCACTGATGTTTTCTTTTTGATAACCTCGCTGATTAGCTAATAACTGTTGAACATTACTTTTACTGTATAATTTGTTATTTGCTTTAACACTATATGGTTGAATACTCAAAAAAATAGAAGAAGCATTAAAAATTGTTAAAATAACTAATACACTCTTAATTTTAAAATTATACTTCTGAGCCAACAAAAAGATAACAACAAACATAATAAATTGAAATATTAACATTCCAAGGTCTCCCTGATACTTCCCGAAATCTGAAGTTAACAGTAAAGAAATACCCATAATTACACTAAAAATCACAAAAATACGAAAATCAATTTTATTTAATTTTTTATAATGGTCAACTAAAATAACCGATGCAATTCCTAATGGTAATTGCATTAACAACAACCATCTATTAGATGGTGATGAAAATCCATTAAAAATTCCACATAATACCGGAAAAAGTAAACAAATTGCCGCAATTATAAAACTTAAATTTAAAATTCGATATTGTTTAAACCGGTAACAAACAAAAAGAGTTCCTAGGAGTCCTAATCCCATAACCCCTCCACGTAACCAAAATTCAGACGTTGTACGAGGTACTAATAAAGTTCCTGGTAAAGCTATGTAATAAGAAAAAGGATAAAATTTTAAACCATTAGCAACTTGACCACCAGTACGCGCTGAATTCATAAGAAAGTAAATTGAAGGAACTGATAGGACAGCGCTTAGCAAAAAGCCAGTTATTGCTCCTAATATTACTTTGATAACATTTCTAAACTTACGATAATTTCGTTGAAAAACTAATTCAATGATCCAGTAAATAACTGTACCTAAAGCCAAAATATAAGCAAAATAAAAATTAACCCAAAGTGTTAATGCGACCATCAAAATAAAAGGAATTATAGATCGCCCCTTTAATAATCTATTTAAAGACACGATTAAAATTGGAAATATAATTAAAGGATTAAGGAAAAAAGGGTGAGAAAAACTACTATAAGCACTATATCCAGAAAAAACATAGACAATTGCGCCCAAAGCCAAGGAAAAATTGCTGGCTTTTATAAAATAATGAGCTGCAAAAATAAAAGCTAAACCTGCACAATACAGCCGAATTATTATCATTATCGAATAATAATCCGGCAAAAATGATTCTGGTAAAAATGCAATAGGATAAACAAACGGGTCACCTAACAAATAGTAGGAAAAAGTTTGAATATAATCCTGTCCCAGACCTATATTCCATTGCCACAAATCTGGAATTTTACCTCTAAAAATAAAATTTTGTAAATCTTGATGAAACTTAACAAGAGCAGGATAATGTTGAGCAATTCCATCACCACCCCAAATTAAAGTTCCTCCACCAAGTAAATGTAATCCAAACACAATTAATGCAATTAAGGAAAAAAGCAAAGAAAAAAGTAGATATGGATGTTGTAAAATTTTTTTCATTATTACTTCTCAATTAATTTTTATTGTTTAATAAAATAAAGCTTAAAGTAAAATTAAAGAAAGAGCTAAAGCATCAGAAAAAATTCAACTTTAATCTAACTCTATTATTCAACCTAACCTTTATAAGTTAGTAAAATATGAATTAACTTTGAATAAATTCTGAAAATTTCGGCTCATTTATTACTTTATGTATTATTATAAAATAATAGTTCATCATTTTTTTACTATTTATTACATCTTTAATCAAAATTAAAAGCTAAGAGTTCTCTATCTCTTAGCTTTTATTAATTTTTTATTCTTAATAGTTGTCAGTTTAAAGGTTGAAAGACCCAATTTTGAATTTCTGGCAAATCTGCTCCTACTTCTCGAATGTAATCGTGATGTTTCTTTAATATTTCATTTAACTTTTGACTAAAAGATTTGGCCTTATCACTCTCAATTTTTTCACCTACTTGATTTACGGCATCCTGAGCTAAGTGAAAACGGTCTAATTCATTTACTACTCGCATATCAAATGGCGTAGTAATATCCCCTTCTTCACGATAACCGTGAACTGACACTGGGTGTTTTGATCGATCATAAAAAATATCACGAACCACTCCTTCAAAGCTATGAAAGGCAAAGATTATCGGTACATTTTCTGGAAAATACTTATTAAACTCTTCTTGACTTAAACCACGAGGGTTACGTTTAGGAATTTGTAATTTCAATAAATCAACCACATTAATAAATCGAATTTTTAATTCGGGAAATTCATCGTGCAGTAAATTAATAGCAGCTAAACTTTCTATATTAGGTTCTGTACCTGCTGCTGCAAAAATTATATCTGGTATTTGACCTTGATCATTACTAGCCCAATCAATAACTTTCAAACCATTTTGTGCTAATTCTTGAGCTTCATCCCAAGAATAAAATTGCGGTCGAGGTTGTTTTGAAGTTACATAAAGATTAATTACATCACGATCATTTAATGTTTTATTAGCAATTGCTAATAGACTATTTGCATCTGCTGGAAAATACTCACGAATAAATTCAGGCTTTTTTTCGGCTAAATGGGTGACGATTCCCGGATCTTGATGAGTATATCCATTATGATCCTGTTGAAAACTCGTTGATGTTGCAACAATATTTAAAGCTGGATAACTATGGCGCCAACTTAATTCCTTTGCTTTACGAATCCATTTAAAATACTGCGTTAACATTGAATCTACTACTCTTAAAAACGCCTCATAAGAAGCAAAAATACCATGACGTCCAGTTAAAGTATATCCTTCCAAAAATCCTTCAGCTTGATGTTCTGATAATTGTGAATCAATAATTCGACCTTGCGCCGCTAAGTCTTCATCATAAGGCTCTTTTATCTGATCTTCCCATTGGCGGCTAGTTATTTCAAAGATATCATAAAGTCGATTACTCATGGTTTCATCTGGACCAAAAATCATCATATTATTAGGATTTTTTTGAATCAAATCACGTAAGTAAGCCGACCAAACTAGCATATCTTGATTCTCCACACTACCAGGTTGATTTATCCTAATTTGATAAGTTTCAGGATTTGGTAATATTAAATCTTTTGGATTAATTCCCCCATTGGTAATAGGATTGGTTGCCATACGATGCTTATTATCAGGAATAACTTGCCGAATTTCTGCTTTTAATGACCCTTTCTCATCAAACAAATCTTCAGGATGGTATGACTCTAACCACTTAGTTAAATCTGGTAAATATTCTGGATGTTGACGATCCACTGGAATTGGAATTTGATGAGATCTAAAAGATCCTTCAATTGGTTTATGATCCCACACTTTTGGTCCTGTCCAACCTTTAGGAGACCGAAAAACAATTACTGGCCAATGTGCTTCTTCATTTAGCTGATTGGAACGAGCTGTTTTTTGAATTTGCTGAATTTCTTCAATTGCCCAATCCATTGCCCGAGCCATTATTGGATTTAATTTTTCAGGATCATTACCGCTGACAAAAATTGGCTGCCAACCCATTCCTTCAAAATATTTTCTTAAGTCTTTGTCGCTTTTACGCGATAAAATCGTTGGATTAGAAATTTTGAACCCATTTAAATTCAAAATAGGTAAAACAGCTCCATCTTTTTTAGGATTAATAAAGTTATTTGAAAACCATGACGTTGCCAAAGGCCCTGTTTCAGCTTCTCCATCACCAACAACTACGGCAGCAATAACTTCAGGATTATCTAAAATTGCTCCGGTACCATGAGAAATTGCATAACCCAACTCTCCACCTTCGTGAATTGAGCCAGGTGTCTCTGGTGCAGCATGACTAGCAATTCCTCCAGGAAAGGAAAACTGTTTAAATAATCTCTTCATTCCTTTTTCATCTTGAGTAATTTGTGGATAAATTTCAGTATAACTGCCATCTAAATAAGAATTAGAAACCATAACTTGGCCTCCATGACCTGGACCTTCAATATAAAACATGTTTAAATTATACTTTTTTATTACCCGATTCAAATGAGTATAAATATAATTTTGCCCAGCAATAGTTCCCCAATGACCAATCGGGTGAATCTTTAAATCATTTGCCTCTATTGGGCGACGTAACAATGGATTATCAAGAAGATAAAGTTGCCCTACCGAAATATAATTTGCTGCATTAAAATATTTTGTCATTAAATTAAAATATTTTGATGATGAATAGTCCATATAATAAAACCTCTTTTTTATTCTTATAATTTCTTTTTGATTTGATATAACAATTCAATTATTAATATTGATCCTTATTAATCATAATCTGAAGTTAAACATAAATCAAAATAGTTTGCAAAACATTATAATTACATTCTAAATCTAATATAATAGTTATTTTATAATATTCATAATTAATGTTTAAAGTAGACCAAGTCCTAAACCAAATATAATCAAGCTAACCCGCTAAACTATTTCTATAAAAACAATTCATATTTACTCATTCGTCTTAAATTTGTATTTACTTTTATCTATATTGTAGAATAGAAAAGCAACTATAAATTAAGAAAGTAGATGATATTTATGTATGCAACGATTGCGACTTGGCAAATGGCTAATGATGGTAGTCAAGAAGCTTTAAAATTACTAAGCCAAAATGGAACTGCTGCAGATGCTCTAGAAACTCTAATTAAAAACGTAGAGGCTAATCCTGATTATATTTCAGTAGGATATGGTGGATTACCAAATGAAGAAGGTATAGTTGAACTTGATGCGGCTTTCATGGATGGTGATACATTAGCACAAGGAGCAGTTGCCGGAATTCAAAATATTTTTCACCCAATTTCTGTAGCTCGCAAGTTAAGTCACGAACATTATAACAGTTTTAGAGTTGGTGATGGTGCTAATAAATATGCCATAAAAGCGGGATTTGAATTAAAAAATTTGTTAACTAAAAAATCAAAAGAAAAGTGGATTAATCGAAGTAAAACTCAAAATCCTCAGTTTACTTCCTATGATGGACACGATACCGTAGGAGCAGTAACCTTAGATATTAATCATTCTATGGCTGTGGGAACTTCTACTTCTGGCTTATTTATGAAAAAAGCTGGACGCATTGGAGATTCCCCTTTATCTGGTAGTGGTTTTTATGTTGATAGTACCATTGGCGGCGCTTCAGCTACTGGTCTCGGCGAAGACATTATGAAAGGATGCCTAAGCTATGAAATTGTACGCCAAATGGCCCAAAACAAATCACCACAAATTGCCTGTGATCAAAGCGTTTATCCCTTTGTTGAAAAATTAAAATCCCGTTATGGTAAAATTGGTGAAATTTCTGTTATTGCCCTAGATAAAAAAGGAAATTGGGGAGTAGCAACAAATGTTGATTTTACATTTTGTGTCGGTCAGGCCGGACAAGAGATTCAAATGTACCAAGCACACCCTGGTCCTAAAAGAACAACAATCATTAGATTAATCTAAAAGTATTAAAAATAATTTTAATACTTTTATTTTTTATTTAATAAATTAAAATTTGATTTATTAAATGGAAAATGTTTATTTAATAAATTAAATACATTTTAAAATTCATTTTTTAAAAAAATATTTTTAATCTTTAGAAAGCAATTTATTAATAAATATTGTTAAAATAATACAATGATGATGATATTAATAAGTTTTTTTTTAAAGAATAAAAAGTCTAAATTATTGTATTTGAAATTTATTTTATTTTTTTTTGCTTTCATATTAAAAGTTAATCAGGTTCAAGGTGCTCCAGAAATAAATCAAAACTTA